>CAYYNP010000138.1:0-24453 GCA_964472545.1 uncultured Planctomycetaceae bacterium
GAGCCAGTCCCCCTTTTCCACTCCCGCGAATCGACTTTGCAGTTCTCCTGGGAGCGGCCCTTGGACGCGCGACGGCCAGGCGTCACAATGGCTCCATGCAAGACTCCACACCCGATGAGACGGCCGGCCCAGACCTTTCTGAACACTGGATCTTGGATCCGGCCGTGGCGATGCTCAACCACGGTTCATTCGGCGCGTGTCCCCGGCCCGTGCTGGCGAGACAGCAGCAGTTGCGCGAACAACTGGAGCGGGAGCCGGTCGACTTCTTCTTCCGGCGCATGCAGCCGCTGCTGGATGCGTCGCGCGAGGTACTGGCGGAGTTGATCGGCGCCGATCCGGGCGACGTGGTGTTCGTCCGCAATGCCACCGGCGGAGTCAACAGCGTGCTCCGGTCGCTGCGGTTGCGGCCCGGCGACGAGTTGCTGGTCACCGATCACGACTACAACGCCTGCCGCAACGTGGTCGAGTACGTTGCCCGGCGGGCCGGTGCGAAGGTCGTGACGGCGCCGATTGCCCTGCCGGTCGAGTCGCCCGAGCAGGTCGTCGACGCGGTGGTGTCGCGGGTGACCCGGCGAACGCGGCTGGCGATTCTCGACCACGTGACCAGCCCCACGGCCGTCGTCTTTCCGATCGAGGAACTGGTCCGCCGTTTGCGCGAGCGGGACGTCGACGCGCTGGTCGACGGGGCCCACGCGCCGGGGATGTTGCCGTTGGATTTAGAGCGTCTTTGCGCGGCCTATTACACGGGCAATTGCCACAAATGGCTCTGTGCCCCCAAGGGCGCCGGCTTTCTCTACGTGCGGCGGCAGAAACAGCAGGAGATCCAACCGGCGGTGATCAGCCACGGCTACAACACGCCACGGCCGGGGAGCAGCCGGTTTCAAGACGCCTTCGACTGGGCCGGCACCGACGACCCGACGCCGTGGCTCTGCGTCGGCGAGGCGATTCGCTTTCTCGGCACGTTGGTCGACGGCGGGATTTCGGGCCTGATCCGCCGCAACCGGGAACTTGCGCTGCGCGTGCGGGGGATGCTCCACGACTCGCTGCAATTGGAGCCTACGTGCTGCGAGGAGATGGTCGGGTCGCTGGCTGCCGTGCAACTTCCCGACGACCCGGCGCTCTGTCCTGCCTTGGATCCGATAGCGTCACACGAGCACCGGGCGATAGTGCCCGTGCATCCGCTACAGACGGCGCTGTTGCACAAGTTTGGCGTGCAGGTGCCGGTCTACTATTGGCCGTCGGCGCCGCAGAAGCTGTTGCGGATTTCGGCCCAGGCGTACAACGATCTAGGGCAATACGAACGGTTGATCGCCGCATTGGGGAAGTTGTCGTAGGATCAGTTCTTCGCGTCGTCGTCGCCGGTGACCGTGGGAACCACCCAGACTTTCAACTCGCCTTCCACGCCGTGTCCTAAATGGATCTTTACGGTGTACAGGCCGAGTTCCTTCAGTGGGCCCTTCAGCCGCACTTGGTCCTGGGCGATGGCCAGGGCGTTGGCCTTCAACGCGGTCACGATCTCCGTCGCTCCCACCGAGCCGTAGAGGTGTCCCTCGTCGTTGGCGTTGGCCTCGATGGTGATGCTCTGTCGGGCGAGCGTGTCGGCCAGGGCGTGCAGATCGGCCAAGCGAGCCTTTTCGATCGCGGCCAGTTGCGCGCGGTGCTTCTCCACCATCCGCTGATGGTGGTCGGTGGCCACCGTGGCCAGGCCTTGCGGGAGCAGGTAGTTGTTGGCAAATCCGGGGCGAACCTCGACCACGTCGCCCTGGTGCCCGAGGTTCTCGACGGCCTGGATCAGCAGCAGTTGGATCCCGCCGTTTGGGCCGCGCGGCAACCGCTGGCTACGGTGCGGGACCTTGCGTTTCTTCTTGGCTTTCGTCTTGGTCATCAAACGTTTACCTCTTAGAACGGAATATCGTCGTCCGGCGGTTGCGCGGGCGCCGGTGCCTGGTAGGATTCCTCGGCGGGTGCCGGTTGGCTGTATTGGTTGTCTGGTTGGGGTGGGGCCGCGGGCCGGCCACCTCCACCACCTCCACCACCCCCACCGCCGCGCGAGCTGAGCATCTGCATCCGCTCGCCGACGACCTTCAACTTCGACCGTTTCTGGCCCTCGGGCGTTTTTTTTTTTAATTTTATGTATAGGACCTCGATCAACACCGGCGAACCCTTGCTGAGGTATTCGCTGGCGACCTCGGCCGTCCGGCCCCAGAGTGTGACGTCGATGAAGGTGGCCTCGTCGACCCACTGGTCGTTGCGTTTCACACGATCGTTCACGGCCAGACCGATGTCGGTCACGGCGGTGCCGCTGGGAATGTAGCGGAGTTCCGGATCACGGGTGAGATTCCCCACCAAGATCACGCGATTGAAGCTCGCCATGATGATCAGTCCTTCTTATCGTCAGACGTTGCCTTGTCGGCCTTTTCGTCAACGGCCACGGCCTGTTCTCCGCCGGGCGCCGTCTTCGGTCCGCCGGGCGCCGTCTTCGGTCCGCCGGGCGCCGTCTTCGGTCCGCCGGGTGCCGTCTTCGGTCCGCCGGGTGCCGTCTTCGGTCCGCCGGGGGGGCCGCTCTGTTCTGCGGCTGCTTCGGGGCCGGCCGTGGCATGGGCTACCAGGGCGTCAGCAATGCGCGGCTCGACTTTGAGAAACAGCGTGCGGAGGATACTCTCGCTGAGTTGACAGTCCCTCTGTACGCCGCCCAGCTTATCGCCTTGCAGGCGGAAATACGTAAGCCAGTAGGTCCCCCGGCGCTGTCGGCGGATCGGATAGGCCAAGCGGCGTTCTTCCCAGAGCCGGCTGACGAGCACCTCGCCTCCGGCCCTCTCGATCATCTTGGGGATCTGGCCGGAGACCCCTTCGGCGTCCCGCCCGTAACGGTTCGAGTCCAGGATGAACATGCCTTCGTAGACGTTTTCGGCCAAGGTTTCACTCCTCGTCGGCTTTGGGGTCCCGACTTTGGGGGCCCGACTTTCGGGGCCGGGCCTTCAGATGTTGGGGCCAGACCACCGTGTCGTTTTGTCTTGTTGTCTTGTATCCGTATTCGGCGGCCACTTTGCCGTTGTGCGCCCGTCGTATCCGACGGCAGGCCGCGTCTAATTGAATCGGTTCATACAGGCTTCGATGCCTTCTTGTGCCCAAAGCACGACCGCATCGGCGGCTCGGCAAACGGCCTCCTCGATCTCCACGGCCTCTGCCTTGGTAAACTTGCTCAACACGTAGTCTGCCCAGACCCAATTCTCCGGCGGGGAGCCGATCCCGATCCGCAACCGCGGAAACTCCTCGGTTCCCATCCGTCTGACAATATCCTCCAGCCCCTTTTGCCCTCCCGACGAGCCCTTTGCTCGAACCCGCAACTTGGCCACCGGCAAGTTCAGGTCGTCGCAAACGACCAGCACGTCCTGCGGCGGCATCTTGTAGAAGCTCGAGGCCGCCTGCACGCTGATGCCGCTGCGGTTCATGTACGTCACCGGGCTGAGCAACAGGGCTCGTTGTCCGCCCAAGTTGGCTTCGAGTACTTCTCCTTGGAACTTCGATTTTGCCGCGCCCGGGCCAAACCGCCGGGCCAACTCACGCAACACTTCATAGCCGACGTTATGACGGGTCCGCTCGTACTTTCGACCCGGATTCCCCAGCCCAACCACCAGCTTCATCGGTCCGCGTTCCCGCCGTTGGAGGTTGTACTACCAAAGGTGGCCCTCATGCCGGTTTGCTAACTCGCCGCGTCCTGATCCTCCTTGGCGCCGATCACTTCCGGCTCGATGGCCATCGCTTCTTCGACTTCCTCGATCTCCTCGGCCGGTTCCACGCATTGGACCAGCACGTCACCCGTGTCGCGCAACACCGTGGCGCCTTCGGGCAACGCCAAATCGGCCACGGTGATCGATCCGTGGAGTTGAAGGCTGTTGATGTTCACGCTGAGCCTCTCGGGAATGGAGATCGCGGGGCAGTCGAGTTGCACGTCGTGGATCAACTGCTCCACCACGCCGCCTTCCCTCACGCCCGGCGCCTCGCCGCGCAATTCGACCGACACGTGCACCTGGACCTTCTCGTCTTGCGACACCCGGGTGAAGTCGACGTGAATCACGGTCGAACCCCACGTGTCCCACTGCACGTCGCGGACGAACGCCGACTCGTTGACCGCTCCGGCCAGTGTCACCAGGCGGGTGCCGTGGGCCACCAACGTATTGAGCTGTTCGGCCGGGACCGAAAGGCATATGTTTTCCTCGCCGTGGCCGTAGAGAACCGCGGGAATGGCCCCGCCACGGCGCAGCCGCCGGGTATTGCGTTTTCCACGGGATTCTCGAACTTCAACCTTTAGTGTTTCCGCCATGGGCGTCCTCAAGTCTGTTTCGGGCCGGCGATCCTCTTGTAGGTTGCCGATGGGCCGGCTCCGGCAAAGCGGCCCTAACTAACTCCATACCAACATGTTATGCCAACCGGTGTGCCGACACCGGAATCTCGCACTTAATAACATCGTCGCACAACGCGGCGGCGAATCTAGTTATTCTGGCCTAATTCCAGCGAATTTCAACCCCGGGTGGGATAGTGGCCGGTGGAAAGTTGTCGCCCGGCCGACTCCGCAGCCCAACCACGACCGCCAAATCCCCTCGGAAGTGGGTGCCTACGATCCAAACAACCCACTGACCGATTCGCAACGGTGGATCCGTTTTATCGCCTCCCCCAAGAGTTGTGACACGCTGAGCACCTTGATCTGAGGAATGGCCCTTTCCGGCGCCAGCGGGATGGTGTCGGTGATCACGACCGCATCGACCGGCGATTGCTCGATGCGCTCGATCGCCGGACCGCAGAGGATCCCGTGCGTGGCGGCCAGGTAGATCTTCGCCGCTCCTGCAGCGTGCATCTTTTCGGCCGCCCCACAGATCGATCCTCCGGTGCTGATCATGTCGTCGAAAATCAAGGCAACCTTGCCCTCGACCGGGCCGCCGATGATGTTCTCCTGTCTCGTATGCTCCGCACTGCTGCGGCGCTTGTCGATAATTGCCAAGTGCCCGCCGAGGTGGTTCAGATGCCAAAGTGCCCGCTTGATGCTGCCTTGGTCGGGGCTGACGACCAGGGTCTCATCCTCGGTCAGGTTCATGCTCAAAAAGAAGTCGTCGATGACCGGGGCGGCGTAGAGGTGATCGACCGGGATGTCGAAGAAACCCTGGACCTGGGCAGCGTGCAGGTCCATCGTCAGCGCGCGGTCAGCCCCGGCGCGGTCGATCAGATTGGCCACCAGCTTGGCCGTGATCGGCACGCGGCCCTCGTCCTTGCGGTCTTGCCTGGCATAGCCGAAATAGGGCATCACGGCCGTGATCCGCTCTGCGCTGGCACGCCGGCAACAGTCGATCATCACCAGCAATTCCATCAGGTTCTCGTTGACCGGAGGGCACGTCGGCTGGATGAGGAAGACGTCGCGGCCGCGGATATCCTCGTCGATCTTACAGGCGATCTCGCCGTCGGGAAAATTGCCGATCGAGAGCCCCCCCAACGGCAAACCGAGATACTCGGTGATCCGCCGGGCGAGCGTCGGATGGGCGCGGCCGCTGAAGATCTTCATGTCGTTCACAATCCCTCTCTCATCGGAGCCTTCTCTCGCATCACGGCCTCGGCAATGGCCAATTCATCGACCGTGTTGACCCCCAGCGACTCACTCGGATCGAGCACGTCCAGCGCCCGAACCTCTTTGCCCTGCGAACGCAACACGCCCGGGCAGTCCGTCAAGTAGTATTCCCCTTGGACGTTGTCGGCACGGACGTCGGCCAGCGCCTCGAACATGCCGCGGCAGTCGAAGACGTAATAGCTCATGTTGACTTCGGTGATCTGCCGCTGCTGCTCGGTCGCGTCCTTCTCTTCGATAATCTCAACGAAGTTTCCCTCTTCATCGCGGATCACGCGCCCCAGCCCGAAGGGGTTTTCCTTGTGGGCCGTGCCCAGCACACAATCTGCCGGGCGGCGTTTGAATTCTCTCAGCAGGGCCGCGACCGACTCGGACCGCATCAGCGGCGAGTCGCCGGTGACCACCAACACCGGCCCGTCGTGGTCGGCCAGAGTATCTCGACACGACATAGCAGCATGACCCGTGCCGAGTTGCTCTTCCTGCACCGCAAACTCGACCCCCTCGCGATGGGCCAGCGTGGAGCGGACCAAATCGGCCCGATAGCCCACCACCACCACCGTCCGTTTCACTCCGCCGGCGGCCAGGGCATCGAGCACGTACTCGATCATCGGCCGGCCGCCGACCTCCAGCAATACCTTGGGCAGATCGGACTTCATCCGCGTGCCCTTGCCTGCGGCCAAAACGATGCCAACTTCCTGCGACATTGGGGGCTCGGCGTCTGGGGTAGAATGTGGGACCGAACAGAGCGAGGCCGAGCGGCGTGACGACTTCCGAAAACCTCGACCGCACACATCTTGCCACGAATCGGCCGCGTTTGCCAGGGGGCCGTTGGGGGGATTCCGTGGCACTCCGGCCCCGCTTCTAGTAGGGTATAGATAGGCGGGCTGCGCAGATTCTCCCCGAGTCGGCCGCGCTGCCCGATCCGTCCCTCGGCCGAAGTGAGGTTTCGATGGTCCGATTCGCGTTGGCAGGTTTTTGTTTGGCGGTGATCGCGACGTGCCCCCTGGCGGCGTACGCTCAGGCCGCCAAAGCCGTGACGCCAAACCGCTACGAGTTGGTCATCAACGGCGAGACGTTCCACGTCGAGGGAAGTCGCTTGCTTAGGCTCCAAAGCCAGGCACGGCCAGGCGTTAACTACGACGTCATGTTACGTGTGGCACCCACGCAGGTGCTGCGTCTGAATACGGTGCAGTTCGATTACGACTACTTGGCCAAAGTGGTCGACGACCGCCGACCGCAGAACCGTTCGGTCAGCTTGACGCACGAATTGGGCTTCACCATCGTGCTGAACGACCTCGGCCCGCCGTTGCCGCCGGCGGAGCGGGACGAGGCACTGAAGATCCTCTCCGACTCGATCCTGGCCACGTTTCAGGCCCAGAAGGTGGCCGATTTGGAGCCGGAAACCCCGCAAGAAAGACGGTTCGCGACCTCCTCAGGAAGGGGTCGGGCAATCCGCTACCGGGATTCGCAGGGCCTTGCCCATTCCTGCCTGGTCTACGCCCTCAACGGCCAAGAATTCGGCGTCTCCTGCATCGTCACCTACCTCGACCGCGATTTCGATCAAATCAAGCCCCTGCTCCTCCAAACCCTCAACTCCCTCCGCCCCAAGAAATAACTCCCCGCTTTCCGCCCCCCACTCCGAACTCCCCGCTCCGAACTCCCCGCTCCCAATTCCCCACCCGCCACTCACCACCCACTCGCGCTCGCGCAGTCCCTCTTCGATCGCCAGTTTCCTTCGCCGCTGCGGCTCTCCTATCTTCTAACGTAACGCTCGACCGGTTACGATCGTTGCAGACCCTCTTCGCCGGGAGCCACTGCGATGTCACACACACGTCTCCTTCTCTTCGCTCTGACGACGATCTCCCTCACCGTCGGGCGTATCCGGGCGGAGGACGTGGTTTCTCTGCCGGGTACGAAACCCCTGGCGATCGACGGCGACATTGCTTCGCTGCTGGTCGACGGCGTCGACCGTTTTCTGCTTCGCGAGATCGAGAAATCGACGGACCGGCGCTCGCGGCACTGGCAGCGCAACACGTCGTCGCCGCAGCAATACGATGCCTCGCTCGAGACGAATCGGCGACGGCTGGCCCACATCCTCGGCGTACGTGATGATCGGGTCGAGTTCGACGGCCTGGAGCTGCTCGAAACCACCTCCCGGCCGGCGCTGTTGGCTGCCGGCGACACGTATAGGATCTTTGCCGTCCGCTGGCCGGCCTTCGGCGACGTCCACGGCGAGGGGCTGCTGTTGGTTCCCCAGGGCAAGCCGATCGCCGACGTGGTGGCCATCGCCGACGCGGGCCAGACGCCGGAGATGATCGCCGGGCTCGACGACCACCTGCCGCCGCCGCTGCAATATGCCCGGCGCCTGGCCGAGAGCGGCTGCCGGGTGTTGGTGCCGGCGTTGATCGACCGCAGCATCCAACCGCGGCGCGGCGCCCAATTGACCAACCGCGAGTATCTCTATCGTTCGGCCTTCGAATTGGGCCGGCACGTGATCGGCTACGAGGTGCAGAAGATACTGGCCGGCGTCGATTGGTTCGCACGCGAAGCCTCCAGCGAGGACGCCGACAACGCGGCCGATCCGGCCATCGGCATCATCGGCTGGGGCGACGGCGGTATGCTCGCGCTCTACGCGGCGGCGCTCGACCCGCGCATCGACGCCGTATGTGTCAGTGGTTACTTCGGCCGCCGAGAGAACGTCTGGCAAGAGCCGATCGACCGCAACGTCTTCGGGCTGCTCGAGCGATTTGGCGACGCGGAGTTGGCCGCCATGGTCGCGCCACGGACGCTGATCGTCGAGGCCGGCTGCGGGCCGACGTTTCAGATTCCCCCCGGCACGCGCGGCGGTCCGGGACGGCTGGTTACGCCGAAGATCGACGACGTGCGGCGAGAGGTGCAGCGTGCCAAGAAGTTCGTTGAAGGCCTGAAGCCCGCACCGCGTCTGCAACTGATCGAGAGCGACGACGGCGACGGGCCGTTCGGCACGGACGAAGCATTGGGCACGTTGCTCGACGCGCTTGCCCCCGAGGCCAAGTTGGCCGCACCAGGGGCCGCTCCCAAGCGACTGCGCGACAACGTCGATCCCGACGCCCGGCAAGCCCGCCAAATCCACGAAATCGACCGCCACAACCAACGTCTGCTGGCCGAAAGCCCGTACGTCCGCCGCGAGTTCATGAGCAAGCTCGACGTTTCCTCGCTCGAGAAGTACCAGCAAAGCGTCGAAGAGTACCGCCGCCACTTCCGCGACGAGGTGATCGGCCGCTTCGACTACGAGCCGCTACCGCCGAACGTTCGCACGCGAAAGGTCTACGACGAACAGAAGTGGACCGGCTACGAAGTCGTGATGGACGTCTTCCCCGACGTCATCGCCTACGGCATCCTGTTGATGCCCAAGGACATTCGCGCCGGCCAGCGCCGCCCGGTGGTCGTCTGCCAGCACGGGCTCGAAGGTCGGCCGCAGGACGTCGTCGCCGGCGACCACGGGGCGTATCACGACTTCGCCGCCAAGCTGGCCGAACGAGGCTTCATCACCTTCGCCCCACAGAACCTCTACATCTTCCGCGACCGCTTCCGCACGTTGCAACGGAAGGCCAATCCGCTGGGCAAAACGCTCTTCTCGATCATCGTGCCGCAGCATCAGCAGATCGTCGATTGGCTGGGCTCGCTGCCGCAGGTCGATCCGAAGCGGATCGCCTTCTACGGCCTCTCCTACGGCGGCAAGACGGCGATGCGAGTGCCGCCGCTGGTCGAAGGGTATTGTTTGTCGATATGCTCGGCCGACTTCAACGAGTGGGTCTGGAAGAACGCCTCGACCCGGGCTCGCTACAGTTACGTCTGGACCGGCGAATACGAGATCTTCGAGTTCGACCTCGGCAGCACGTTCAACTACGCCGAGATGGCCGCGCTGATTTGCCCTCGGCCGTTCATGGTCGAACGGGGCCATTTCGACGGCGTGGCGCCGGACGAGACCGTGGCCTACGAGTTCGCCAAGGTCCGCCACCTCTACCAGGCCCGCCTGGGGATCGGCGACCGCTGTGAGATCGAATGGTTCGTCGGCCCGCACACGATCAACGGCCGTGAAACGTTCGCGTTCCTGCACAAACACCTTCGCTGGCCACGGCCGGACGAGTCGGACGAACCGTAAGACATCGGCACAAACATGGCGGACACCATCGGTTGGATCGGCTCAATCTTCTTCGCCGTCTGCGGCGCCCCGCAGGCGTGGAAGTGTTTTCGCCAGCGCAACGCCAAAGGCATCAGCCCGCTGTTCATCACCTTTTGGCTCGGCGGCGAGGTATGCCACGTCGTCAGCGTCTGGATGAAGTTCGGCCCGGTCGGCTGGATGATGTTCAACTACGCGGCGAATATCTTGTTTGCGTTGGTGATTGCGTATTATCTGGCGTTTCCAAAGGCCCAGGAAAGCGCTGTGGAGCTGGATTCGATAGTCGACTGATGGTCCCGCTCGATACTGGCTGATTGTGGTTCCATCGGCTTCTTTGTGCTACAATCTGCCCCTGTGCCGTTGTTTTCGTCATGAGGAGGGCATCATGCCGGCCGTTACGAACGAAGTTGTAGCCATTCTCCAGGCTCTCTTGCCAGGGTTTCTGGCAGCGTGGATCTTCTACGGGTTAACGGCGCACCCGAAACCCCGGGAGTTCGAGCGGACCGTTCAGGCTCTTGTCTTCACGGTTATTGTCCAGATCATCACGGCCGGTCTGCGCGAAGTGCTTCTGTTCGCCGGGACCTACTACGCAATCGGGACCTGGACACAGGATGTGCATCTCTTCTGGGCACTCATAGCGGGGACGCTGCTAGGTGTCCTCTTTGCCGGATTTGCAAATAACGACACTGTTCATGGCTGGCTACGATGTCGAGACTGGAAGTTCCGCAAGGATCATTCGCAGGCGGACGCTGCCGGATGGCGATGGACGCACCAAACATCATACCCCTCAGAGTGGTTTGGCGCCTTCAGCGAGAACGACTGCTACGTCGTACTCCATCTCTCGGGAAACAGACGGCTGTACGGTTTTCCAGCGGAATGGCCAAACCAGCCAGGCGAGGGGTGTTTCGTGATGACTTTGGCGGAGTGGCTGCTTGAGGACAACACACGTGTACCGTTGAAGCAAATATGCAGTGTACTTATTCCTGCGAAAGACGTAGAATTCGTTGAGATAGTTGCTTATGCTGGCGCTCCGTCAATCTCGGAAGCCCCGGGAGGAAACGATGACTCGAAAAGCTCCCCAACCGCCGCCGACTCGCCCTAAGCCACCTCCGCCACCTGCGCCACCGAAGAAGGACGGTTGACGCGGTTCTTATTCCGTAAGTTAGGGAGGAGCTTTCAAAGATGGGCGACACGAATCAGCGTGACAATGTCGAGCACTACGGTCGTAGAGGACGTACGACTGTCAATGCAGGAAGGACCAAGAGGCCAACGGTAATCAAGCAGAAGCCACCGCCACCGCCTCCACCTCCACGAAAATCAAGCGACTCCGGCGACAACTAGCCGGCCTCTGGCAACGATCTATCGAAACCGTGCCGGGTCAGGGCGCCGGGCTCGTCACTTCAGGACAACCCTATGGGCCCGGCCGGATCGTGACGACCGTTCCACATCGGGGAACGATTCTGGCTATGGCTCAACGTCGAACGGCGCCGGTTCCAGATCGACGCGTGCCGGTTCGACGGGCTCCGGCTCAACCGGCTCCGGCTCAACCGGCTCTGGTTCGGTCGGTTCCGGCTCGACCGGCTCCGGCTCAGTCGGCTCCGCTTCGCCGCTCTTCTCGATCTGGAAGTACGCGTTGTCGAAACCGCCTTCGAGGTTGCGGTAGTTCTTCAACACGGGCCAGACTTTGTCGGCGGCGAAATAGGCCTCGTTGGGCACGGTACCGTTATCAACGTCGGCCAGCTTCGAGCTGTCTTCCACGGTGCCGGTGATCGGATCGCCGACCGGCTCGAGCGAATCGTCCAACTCGACGAAGCTCACCTCGATCTTGGCCGACGTGTCCGAGAGCTTGGTGAACTTCGCCCGCAGGCGGTACCAGGTGTCGGCCTCGAGCTTGGGCAACTCGGCGATGCTCGAGCGTCCGGCGTCGTCGCCGCGTCGCGAGCCGTCCCAATAGGCCTCGATATTCAGGCTGCTCTGGCCTCCGCCGACGGGGTCCATCTGCACGCCGAAGATATTGTCGGACGAATCGTCGTCGTCGGAGATCGACCAGCCGGCCCGATCGTCGTCTAGCTTGCCGTCGGAGTCCGTCTGCCAGTCGCCTCCGACGGTCACCGCGACGAGCGTCGGATCGCTCCATCGGAACGGATAAGCAACCCAGGTGAAGGCCCGATCGCCTTTGGACACGCCGACGCTTTCGCCGCAGCCGACATCCTCCTCGCAGGTCGGGTCGTTGTTTTGCGGTTCGAAGAACCAGTCGTCGTGCACGCGGAGCGGCTCGCCGGTGGTGTAGCCGTCTTCGAAGTCCTCGGTCACGCCGTCTTCGGCCGACACGGCCCCGGCTCCGGCCAGCCAGAGGATCATCAACGCGGTCGCCGTCTTCTTCATCGCAGGGCTCCTTTCGACTCGACAGAAGGGAGAAACGCTTTCTGCAGCCTCGCTGGGGAGTATACTCGATGCCCACCGGCAAGGCGAAAGCGAGCCGTCGAGAGCCTGACGGGGCACCCTGCAGAGGGGGCGCCCGGTTGCTAGGGCAATCGGCGCAAGGTATAAGGTGGGAGATTGGCATTTTCAGGCCTGTACGCTCCCACTCATCCAACGAGGAGGATCTGACGTGACTCGCAACAGTTTTCGGGCAATCGCCGTGTTGTGCCTGCTGGGCATTGGACTGTCGTTTGTGTTGGCCACCACGACGCAGGGAGCCGAGTTCCGCCGGATCTCGATCGCCGACTATCGCGACAAGATGGCCGGCGGATGGATCGGACAGATGGCCGGCGTGGGATGGGGCGGGCCGACCGAGTTTCGTTGGAAGGGCGAGATCATCCCCGAGGACAAGATCCCGACGTGGAAGCCGGAGATGATCAACCAGTTCCATCAGGACGACATCTACGTCGAGATGACGTTCCTGCGAACGCTGGAGATTCACGGCTGGGACGTCTCGATCCGTCAGGCGGGCATCGACTTCGCCAACAGCGGCTATCCGCTCTGGCACGCCAATCGGGCCGGCCGCGACAATTTGCGCAACGGCATCGCCCCGCCCGACTCGGGACACCCGAAGTTCAACAAGCATGCCGACGACATCGACTACCAGATCGAGGCCGACTACGCGGGCCTGATCGCCCCCGGCATGCCCAACGTGGCCATCGAACTGGGCGAGACTTTCGGCCGGCTGATGAACTACGGCGACGGCCTCTACGGCGGCGTGTTCGTGGGCGGAATGTACGCCGAGGCCTTCTTCGAGGACGACCCGATGAAGCTGGTCGAAGCCGGGCTGGCGTGCATTCCCGAGAAGAGCGTCTTTGCCGAGTGCATTCGCGATACGATCAAGTGGTACAAGCAACATCCCGACGACTGGCAGAAGGCCTGGGCGTTGATCGAAGCGAAGTATCAGGACAACCCCGCCTACCGCAAGTTCTGCTGCACGGGGCCGGAGGCCGACTTCAACATCGACGCCAAGATCAACGCCGCCTACATCGTGATGGGCATGCTCTACGGCGAAGGCGACATGGACAAGACGATCGTCATCTCGACGCGTTGCGGCCAGGACTCCGACTGCAACCCGGCCAATTCCGGCGGCGTGATCGGCACGGTGATCGGGCGCAAAAACCTGCCGAAGAAGTTCACCTCGGCGATCAATCCCGACGGCGTCTTCAGCCACACGGCCTACACGTTCCCCGCGTTGGTCAAGGTCTCCGAGAAGCTGGTTCGCGAGGCCGTGGTTCGCTCCGGCGGACGGATCGAAAAGGACGCCACCGGCGAAGAGATTTTGGTGATCCCGGTGATCGCACCGAAGGTGGGCAAGCTCGAGCAGTGTTGGGAGCCCGGCCCGGCGGCGAACGTTCGCTTTACCGAAGAAGAGATGGAGAAGATCGGCTCGACTTCCGTGGCCAAGCAGTTGCAGTCGCAGGTCGAGAAGGTCTTTCCCGGCTGGAAGGTCGCTAAGTGCGGGCCCGACATGACGCCCGGTCTGCGGGCCGAGTTTGGCGGCAAGAAGAACGTATTGATGACGCATCCGCTGAACCGCGGCGTGGGCTGCGTGCTCAGCCGCAAGGTCGATGTGCCCGCCGACAAGCAGACCACGTTGCGGCTGGTCGTGGCCCACGACCCTCGCGGCGATTGGCTGCTGCAAGTCAAAGCCGACGGCGAGGAGTTGATCGAAAAGCCGATCACGCCCGACACGGCCGCCGACGGCTGGGCCGAGATCGAAGTCGACCTCTCCGATCGGGCCGGCAAGTCGGTCGCGTTGGAGTTGGTCAACCAGCCCACCGAATGGAAATTCGAGGCCGGATACTGGGCCGAGATCGCGCTGGAAAGCCGGTAGGGTGCGTCTCGACGCACCGTGAACTCCGATGCAACACGGAAGTTACCAAATCCGAGCGATGACCCGGACGGAGGTCGAAACGGCCGTCGACTGGGCGGCGGCCGAAGGCTGGAATCCGGGTTTGCACGATGCGGACTGTTTCTACGCCGCCGATCCGAACGGCTTTCTGGTCGGATTGCTGGGCGGATTGCTGGACGACGAGCCGATCGCCACGCTCTCGGCCGTGAAGTACGGCGATTCGTTCGGCTTCCTCGGCTTCTACATCGTCAAGCCGGCGTATCGCGGCCAGGGCTACGGGATCCGGATATGGGACGCCGGGCTCGAATACCTCCGCGGCCGCACGATCGGTCTGGACGGCGTGGTCGCCCAGCAAGACAACTACCGCAAGTGTGGTTTCGAGTTGGCATACAAGAACGTCCGCTACCAGGGAACCGTCGGCGAGCGTCTTCCACCGGATCCGCAGATCGTGCCGTTGTCCGAGGTCCCGTTCGACGAGATCGAGGCGTACGACAAACCGTTCTTTCCCGACGATCGCACAACGTTCCTGCGGCGTTGGATCGATCAGCCCCAGAGCACGGCGCTGGGCATCCTGCAGAACGGCACGTTGGCGGGTTACGGCGTGATGCGCGCTTGCCGGTCGGGATACAAGATCGGCCCGTTGTTTGCCGACAACCGGGCGACGGCCGACCGTCTGTTCTTGGCGCTTACGGCGCATACTCGCCGCGACGCGCTGGTCTTCTTGGACGTGCCAGAGGTGAACCCGGCAGCCGTCGAGTTGGCAAGGCAGCACGAGATGACGCCCGCGTTCGAGACGGCCCGCATGTACCTGGGCGACGAGCCCGATCTGCCGCTGGAGCGGCTGTTTGGGGTGACGACCTTCGAACTCGGGTGATAACGAGGTGCAACCGGCGACTGTCGAAAACATGCGGGTGGCGCAGCCACAGGAGGCGCGGCGGTGGACCACGGAACCTCTCGTTGCTGCACAACCCCGACACCTTTTCCGACATAGCGGCAGAGGTGGCAACGCCCGATGCGGAAAAGTGTCGGGGCCACCCGCGCGTCGTGCAGTTCTCGGGGACGGGAGTCTCCTTCGTCGCGCGCTGCGCCCCCGTTGCGTGTACGTGTGAGCGTTGCGCACCTTCTGCAGATCGAACTCGATTGGGAAGGAGAGTCCCGTCCCCTTTGCGTCAGGTGGCACCCACACTACAATTGACGGCTGGCGCGGACCAGGAGGCGCCACGACACCTCCCGTTGCTGCGCAACCCCGACACCTTTTCCGGCATAGCGGCAGAAGTGGCAACGCCCGATGCGGAAAAGTGTCGGGGCCGCCCGCGTCGAGACGCACCCTACAAGACTGACGTGAGATGATACGATGGCGCGAGTGGACTACCGCAAGCTGGCGTTTCAGAAACACGACCCGTTGTGCGCGCATTGCGGGTTCGGCATCCCCTCCGTGCTTGAGGTCGCCCATATCGACGGTGATCGGACGAACAATGCCGTCGGCAACCTCGTGGTCCTTTGTCCCAACTGTCACAAGATGCACGACCTCGACCTGATCTCGACGCAGACGATTATCGAGATGCGAGACCGACCGAAGATCGTGGATTGGTCCAAGAGGATGAAGGATGCTGGGCGGAAGGCAGCGCTGACTCGCAAGCGTCGTGCGGCGGGGAGAAAGGCAGCCGCCACGCGCAAGCGAAACCAGGGGGAATCTCCGTAGCGTGCGTCTCGACGCACCACAATGAACGATGTACGTCGTCGCAGGCTCGTGGTGCGTCGAGACGCACCCTACACACTACCCTGGAATCAACCATGCCCACCTACGTCACCCATCTCGAAGCCGCCATCGACGGGACGCGGCTGGAAGCGAACACGCTGCAAACGATGCACAAGGACCGGCCGCTCTGGGTCCGCTACGACCTGGAAGCGATCCGCCGGGACGTCGACCGAGGCGCGTTGACGCGGCGGGAGCCGACGATCTGGCGGTATCGGGAACTGCTGCCACCGGGGCCGGAAGTGGAACTTGTGACGCTCGGCGAAGGGATGACGCCGCTGTTGCGATGTGAGCGGCTGGGCGGGCAAGTCGGCGTGGGGGATCTGTGGGTCAAGGACGAGTCGCTGCTGCCGACCGGGTCGTTCAAGAGCCGAGGGCAAGCGGTCGCCGTGACGATGGCCCGGCACTTTGGCGTCACGCGGCTGGCGATCCCCACGGCCGGAAACGCCGGCGGGGCGATGGCGGCCTATGCGGCTCGCGGCGGGATGGAGGCCTATGTCTTCATGCCCGCCGACACCCCGCCGATCAACCAGTTCGAGGCCCAAATGGCCGGGGCCAAGGCCTTTCTGGTCGACGGGCTGATCACCGACTGCGGCCGGATCGTACGCTCGGGCATCGAGCCGATGGGGTGGTTCGACCTCTCGACGCTCAAGGAACCCTATCGCATCGAGGGCAAGAAGACGATGGGCCTGGAGTTGGCCGAGCAGTGCGATTGGAAACTGCCCGACGTGATCCTCTATCCGACCGGCGGCGGCACCGGATTGATCGGCATGTGGAAGGCCTTTCAGGAGTTGGCCGAACTGGGCTGGCTCGAGTCGGATAATATGCCGCGGATGGTCTCGGTGCAGTCGGAAGGCTGCTGCCCGATCGTCCGCGCGTTCGAGGCCGGCGAGCGTTTTGCCGAGCCGTTTGAAAACGCCGCCACGATCGCCTCGGGCATCCGCGTGCCGGCGGCCGTGGGCGACTTCATGATCCTCGACGCCGTGCGCGAAAGCGGCGGCTGCGCGGTGGCGGTCGACGAGACGCGGATCGTCGAGTGGATGCAAACCTCCGCCGCCAGCGAAGGCATCTCGGTCTGTCCCGAATCGGCGGCGTGCGTCGGCGCGGCGGAGAAACTGGCCGCCTCCGGGTTCATCGGCGATGGCGATCGCGTGGTCGTCTACAATTGCGGCGCCGCCCAGAAGTACCCGCACGTGACGTCCGCCTCGCCGCCGCAGGTGCCCGACCCGTCGAACCTCGATTGGGAGTGGATCGCCCGAGGTGGTGGTTAACACTCCGCCGGACTTCGGTGGGTGGCTGGGGCAAAGCGCAGCGGTGCCCCAGGTTAACAGCGATCGGATAATGCCGCTTGCCACTGGGGCACCGCTGCGCTTTGCCCCAGCCACCCCACTGCCAAGACCAGATGAAGTGCGGCAACTCAGAAATCGACCTGCGCCCGCGTCTGGAAGACGTCCATGTGGCCGGTGGTGCCGCCGGCGTGGGCCGTGTTGTGGACGTAGTTGAACATCAGCCGGGTGTTGGCGTTGAGGTACCAGTTCAGCCCGACCGTGTGTCCGCCGGCCATGCCGCCGGTGATGTCGGCGTCGTCCAGATCGATCCACGAAAAGCGATAGGCGATTTCCCAGGCGCCGCTGCCCGTGCAGACGGAGCCGCCGGACGTGCTGACGCGGAAGAAGTCCTCGGTCGGCTGTATGCGGCAGAAGCTCCCGTCGGCCCGGTCGTATTGGCGGCTCTCGCCGGTAAGGAACCAACTCGCGTAGACGTAGGCCCCGCGAAACTGCGGATCGGCAAACCCGTCGCGCACGGCAACGGCCTGCACGTATTCCGACTGGATCGAAAACGGTCCTAGTATCAGCGCCGTTTCCAGGCCGAATTGGTGGCAGCCGGCCACGTCGGTGATCTCGCCGGTGTCGACGACGGAATCGCCCAGGTGGGCCTCGGGCCCCGTGCTGAAGCGTACGGTCCGATCGGCCACCGTGCGGAAGCTATAGGCGACGCCCGTGTGCCACAGCCCGCTGCCGGCGGCTTCGTCGACCCAGGGCAGAAACGTGAGCCGGCCGGAGATCGCCCCGGCGCCGCGGTCGTCGCGGAGTATGGGTGGCTGATCGCTAACCTCGGTGAGAAAAGCGCCGAGTGCCCAGGTGGCCGTTTCGCGATCGTTGTGATCGAACGCCATCACGCCCACGGTCCGCTCCGGCGAGCAGGCCGAGGGCAGCGCGCGTTCCATGAAGGTGATGTACTTCGAACTGGTCAGTTCCTCCAGGCCGAACGGCTCGCTGAGATGCCCCACGCGGAGATGGCCCAAGATCGGTAGCTCTTTGACCGTGAAGTAGACGTCCTTGAAGGTCACGGCGTGCAATGTGTCGCCGGCGGCCGTGGATTGCGTATCGGCGAAGTCGAACTGCAGCTTGTAGTCGACCACCTCGGAAACCGCGCCTTTGAGGAAGATCCGCGCGCGGCGAAACTCGAAACCGTTGGCCTGGTTTCCGATCTGGCCCTGGCTGGCAAGATCCTGCGTGTAGGCGGACCAATCGGCCATGATCCGGCCGCCGACGGTTACCGAACGATCCTGGGCCGATTGCCGCTGGGCCGCGGCAGCCCGGGCTTCAAGTTCCTCGCGCCAAGCCCTCAGTTCGAGAACTTCCTCGGCCAGATCGAGCATGTCGGCCTCGAGCTTGCCTCCATCAGGCGCGGCCGGCGCGGCGCGCCCACCACACGCGGCCACGATGGCCAATGCCGCTGCGAATCCGGTCCTTCCTCGCCGTCGCACTCGATAGCTACTCCGCGTCGGCCGGCTCGCGAACGGCTACCCGGGGCGCGGCGGCCGGTTTGGCGGCCACCTGCCGCTGGGCAACCGAAGCGGCCAGCCTCGACAGTTCGGCCCGATATTCGGGCTTCACGTGCAATAGCCGGCTTGCCAGGCGCTGGACGCCCTGGCTGTTTTCCTCGGCGGTCTTCGACAGGCTGCCCAGGAAGTCGATGCTCTGCACGAAATTCGAATCGGCCGTCTTGCCCATCCAGGGCTGAAACGTCTTGGCCAGCAACTCGGCCCCGCCTTGCTCGATGGCCAGAAAGGTGTCGAGCCGGGAAGTGATATAGTAGCGGCCGTTTGTCTCGCGGACGTAGCCGGTCTTCAGCACCATCAGGCAGGTTCCGTTGACTCTCTTGCCGAACAGCGGCCCCAGGTAGCTGCCCTGGGCGTAGATCAGTTGCGTGTCGGCGCTGCTGTAGAGAAACTGAACCACCCCCGACGTGCCCGCCGACTCGATCACCCGATAGGTCCGCGTGCCCGCCTCGCGGAGCTTCAACTCGCTGAGTTTGAGTTCCTCCCAGATGTTGACCACGACATCCGGATGGCGGATCAGAAACAGGTAAAGGTGTGGATCGCAATCGACGACGTGGGTCGGCATCCGGCGGAAGAGGCTCACGTTGGTGAGCACCGCGTTGACCTTGGCCCGGGCTGCGGCGTCGAGGTGCTTGTATGGGATCGACTGCAGCGCACTGCGGCGAGCGGCGTCGCTGGTGGTGGCCTGATAGCGATCCGACTTGGCCGCAGCCCGCGGCGCGGCCGGCGTTGCAGCCGGCGTTGCAGCCGACGATGGCAAAGGCCGTCCAATGAGAAATGCGGCCGCCAAGAGCATGGCGATCCATCCCGAAGCACGCCGATTGGGCGGCGAGTGCCCTGCACAGCCGAGTCGCAGCACGGCCATCCCCCCATGTTTGTAGATGACGCGAGTTTCCGCAGAGTAATCCGACTCTGATGAGTATTCGGTCCCCGTCGTCTGCTACGGTCAGTCAAAACGTTCGATTTGGCGCGGCCATTGTCAGGCTAGGCAAGACAGGGAGGCGGGCTAATCGCTGTCGGGCATTCCGGAATCGGAAATCCGACCGTCAACTCCCCCATCCGCTCTTGCTCGGAACGGCCCAATCGCGGACAATCCGGCCCCTTTCTTGTCTCGCAGAGATCTCCTCCTCAGTGGCCTTCCTCGCAGCAGGCATCCCTCATGCGAAGTCCCAAAGCCGTGCTGATCGTACTGCTGCTGACGGCCGGCTTGCTGGCGGCGTTGTTCGCCGCGCGAGGGCCGTACGCCTACTTCGCAGCCAGCCACTTGCGTGGCCGGCTTAAGAGCGTGGCAGACGACCGCGTCGAGCAGACGCTGCGGCAGATCGCCGCTTTGGGCGAGCCGGGGGTGCCGGTACTCGTTGAGGCGTTGGGGTCCGATCGTCCCGGCGTCGCCCGGTCGGCCATGTCGGTACTTCGGGAACAACTGCGAACCTGGCAAACGCCCCCTCGAGATGAGCATTCCCGACAACTGGCGGCCCTGGCCGAAGCCCTGGCGACCTACGCGCCGCAGTTCGACCACGCGGCGCGGCACGACGCCGCCGACCTGGCCGCCGAGATTCTGCGTTGGCCTCCCGACGGCGGAGTGGTCGACCGCGGCCGCGTGATCGCCCGATGCGAGCGGGTGCTTCGCCTGACGCGTCCCGGGAAGGTCCCGCCGCAGCCAGATGCAGCAAGCCAGCCGGAAACGGATCTGGCGGCCTTGGATGCGCCGCCGGCGGCCAGAGAGACCGACGAGATCGTCGAGGGCCCGCCGCAGATTCCCGTGGAGGGCGGCGAGGCGATCGCCGGCCCGCGGTCGGAAGGCACCGTGCCGTCGCCGCCGGATGCCACGCCTCGTCCGCCGGAAGGGGCAGTGCAAGCACCGGCGGCCGTGGCGTCTCCGGAGGCCCCGTGGTGTCTGCCCGATCCGATTTCCGCCCAACCGATCAACCCGTTGCGAGACACCCACGGTTGGTCGATCGACGGGCTGCGCGCACCCCTTCGGCCGCAAGCTTCGATTGCACCCGATGCCCGCCCATCGCTCGAAGCGTCCCCGGAGGGCGTCTGGCGGCCGATTGTGCCACCACATGCCACACCACCTCACGGTGCCGCGGAGTTCTCGCACACGGCGACGGAGGAATTGATGCGGCAGTTTGCCGTCGGCGGCGACCGAAGCACAGCCGCGCAGGCCGAGCTGCAGCGCCGTGGATTTGGGCAACGCGAAATCGACTTGTCGCGGCGGCTGTTCGATCAGGACGCGAAAGTCCGCCAGCAGTTGGCTGCCGCGTTGCCGGGAATGGCCGGCGTGAATCCCGTGCCTTGGTTGCTCTTGCTCAGCCGCGACGTCGATGCCGACGTGCGTCTGACGGCGATCGGTCTGATCGCGACCATCAACGATCCGACGCTATTGGCAAAGATCGAGCAGATTGCCCGACGCGACCCCGACGCCCGCATCCGCCAACAGGCGGCTCGTATCGCCACGCTACGCCACGGCCGACCTCGCTGAGCGATGTGCGGGCACGTGCCGATTGGCGGTCGTCTACCAGTAACTGCCCCGCTGCAACCGACTCGCCTGCAAGGCACCGTTGACGTAGCGTTGCTGGTCTCGAATGAACGCCTGGAGGTTGGCCTCGCTGGAGAAGAGATAGATGCGCTGGTTGAAGAAGATGCCGTGCTGGCGGCTACCGGGCACCCGGCGATTCTGATCGACGACCACGACCACGTCATCGCCGCTGAGCACCGGAGCATAGCGATCCGGATCCTGATAGAATCGTTGCTGTTGTTGGGGCCCGGCAAACAGGTACGTCCGTCCGCCGTAGGTGAATCCCCACTGCCGGTCGCCCAACACCCATCGGTTCTGCTGGGCCTCCATGTCGTCCCACAACTGCACCGGGCAACACCCATCGAGCCCCAGCGGCGGGTTGCCGGCTTGTGGTGAGGAAGGCGGCACGTGTCCGGTCGGAGGCTGTCCGGTCGGGACGTGTGCCGGCGGCGAATGGGGAAGTACGTTGCGCATCGGAGGCGACGCCGGCGGCAAGCCCGACGTCGTGGTCGTATTGGGATTCCAGGTTGGCGCCGTGTTCGGCGTCGGGGGCGTATTGGGATTCCAGGTTGGCGCCGTGTTCGGCGTCGGGGGCGTATTGGGATTCCACGGCGGCGCCGTGTTCGTCGTCGGGGGCGTATTGGGATTCCACGGCGGCGCCGTGTTCGTCGTCGGCGGTGTGCCGGACGTCCAAGGCGGTGCTGCGGTTGGGGCAGCATTGGGAGAGGTGTTTGGCGTCGCCATTCCACCGGGCGCCCACGGCGGCGCCGTGCCTTGGTTCGGTGTCGCGTTGGGTGGTGTCGCGTTGGGTGGTGTCGCGTTGGATGGCGGCGGCCCGCTGAACGTTGGCGGGGAATTCGGACCACCCGTAGGCCCCGCTGGGGCAACCGTGTTCGCTCGGTGTTGCGCTGCGATCGGCGGCGCGGGAGTCTGGTGCTGCCACTGTGAGCCGTTGGCCGGCCAATTGGTCGGAGCCGGTTGCGTCGGTGTGACACTCGGTGGCGCCGGTACGGCCGCGGTGCGTGTCGGTGCCCCGTAGCCGACGTTTCGGGCGGCGACCGCCACGTTCTTCAGCCAGGCCGCGTACTGCGGAGCCTGCAACACGCCTTCCAGCTTGCGGACGAGTTGTCCCTGCGGCGTGATCACCACGTCGGCCGGCAACTTCGACACGCCAAATTG
Organism: uncultured Planctomycetaceae bacterium; assembly: GCA_964472545.1. GTDB lineage: Bacteria > Planctomycetota > Planctomycetia > Pirellulales > Thermoguttaceae > CAYYNP01. The sequence goes on from CAYYNP010000138.1 coordinate 22,414, forward strand.
CCTCGCGATGGCCGGCGCATGTTGGTCGTTGATCTTCACGGCCACGTAATTGGCCTGCATTTCGGTCACCACGCCGGCTTGACCGAGTACTTGCCGATCCATCCAGTGGCACGCCTGGCAGTAGTCGGCCCAGAAATGGACCAACACCAGGCGATTTGTTTGGGCGGCCAACTGCCGAGCCTCATCGAGTGAGGCTTGCCAAGCGATGGCCTGTTGGCCCATCGCCGCGCTGCAAACCACCAACGTCGCCACCAGGGCCAGGGCCGGCCCGCATAGTTTTCGCATTTTGTGTACCCTCGCGCGAGAGCGTAGTCGTCCAGAGAAGTAGCACCGCGTGCGTTGTCATCTAGTTATCGGAATGCGCGGTAACGAAATGGTGTGAAACTGGACGGATTGTGCCGGTTTTTCATGGTAGATTCGAAAAACTCGCCCGCACGGCCTTGAAAAGCCGGCGGCGATAGTGTATACAGGGATGAAGTAGCCGAATTCTCTATGTAGAACAATCCCGGCTGAAGGCAGTGGCGTTCTATTTGTGGAGCCGGGGGATTCACGGGGCTCACCCGGCCTCGGCCGTCTGACGTGTCACACGGCATTCCGATAGCTGAGGCAATGGGGGCGGTTTTCGTGGGATCAGACGGGGTACCAGACATTCCGTTACCACGGCTCCCCCTCATTATGGCCGTGCTTGTCGGCCCCTGGGGACGGTTTCGCGGGCAGTTGCAACGATGGGCAGGTGTCGTGATGGGCATTTGCGGCGATGGGCATTTGCGGCGATGGGCATTTGCGGCGATAAGGACCAATCGTTTGGCCACACGGCTACCTCAGGCCGTTGGTGGCCGTCCGGCAGCGCGGCGGGATGCCGAGAAAAAAACAGCCGGCAGCAGAAGCGATTCCATTTGACCCAAAGGGTGCAGATCACTGGTTGACACATTCGGACACAACATTAAGATGACCGTAGTTTGAGTCCTGCACGGCAGGCAGGCGCTTTGGGCCTTTGATCTCGAATCCTATGTTGATCTCGAATCTCACGGCCTGGCGGCACAGCGGTTTTCGTCGAACGACGGGAATTGGCTTCTGGTAGACGACGTTCGGCTCGAGGGCCGGGTGTCCGATCTTTAGCGTGGGGTAGTGTCCGGGCGATGCGCTTCGGGTGTATCAAGGCGCGCTCGGGTCCCCGATAGGTGCAATATGGCAAAGAGAAAAAAGAGCCGTCCGCGTGGACGCGCCGGTTCCCAAGGACAATACCCACGCGGACGCAACCGCGGAAATCGTCCCGGCGGACGAGCCCCGGACGTGGCCGACGACGGCGAGCCGGGGCCCGTCGAACCCGGCGGTGGCGTGCTGGAAATGCACCCCAACGGATACGGGTTCCTGCGCTGCGCCAAGAACAACTACACCCGCGAGATGACCGACCCGTTCGTCCCCGGCAGCATGATCGATAAGTTCGGTCTGCGCGAGGGCGTCCACATCTCCGGCATGGTCCAACCGGCCCGCAAACAACAAGGCCCTCGGCTCCGCGAGATCATCGACGTCGACGGCATGAAGCCGGAGGAGTACAAGGAGGTCAAGGACTTCGAGACCCTGACTCCCATCAACCCCGAAAACTGGCTGCAACTGGAAGTCGGCCCCGAGCCGGTGACCACCCGCGTAATGGATCTGCTGACGCCGCTGGGTAAGGGCCAGCGGGCGCTGATCGTGGCCCCGCCGCGAACCGGCAAGACGATCCTCCTGCAGCACATCAGCAAGGGCATTTCGACCAACTTCCCCGACGTCAAGCTGATCGTGCTGTTGATCGACGAGCGGCCCGAAGAAGTCACCGATATGGTCCGCGCCGTCGACGGCGAGGTGATCGCCAGCAGCCTCGACCGCGACATCGAGAGCCACGTACGGCTTTCCCAACTGGTCGTCGAGCGCTGCAAGCGGCTGGCCGAAATGGGCCAAGACGTGGTGATGTTGATGGACTCTATCACCCGGCTGGCCCGGGCGTTCAACAAATGGGTCGGCAACACCGGCCGCACGATGAGCGGCGGCGTCGACATC
>CAYYNP010000139.1:0-24124 GCA_964472545.1 uncultured Planctomycetaceae bacterium
AGCCGCCCCCACCCCCTCTCGCCAACATCCAAGACGCAACAACGCAACCGGCTCATGGCGACGTTTTGGCAGAGCGACGCTGCCACCCACCATGCCGAGGGGCGGTTGGCGACAAGATCATGCGGCGCGAGGCATCAGAGCGGCTCGCGGCGTTTTTCCGCGTTGAGCTCCGGCCCGATCTTCCGCCGCTTGTAGATCACCGAGTAGTCGACCAGCCGCTTCTCGCCGGGCGTCAGATCGAGAAAGTACTTTACGTGGTTCTGGTCGACCTTTTCGACCCGGCCTCCGATCCCGTGTAGATCGACGTAGGCTCCCGGTTCGTTCGAGCCCCAGTCGGCCGGCTTTCCGTCGCTGCCCCAGAGGACCACGTTGGAATCGAAGTGGCGTTCGATTTCGGTCTTCGCCTCGACCGGCTTGCCGGAGACGATCTCCTCTTGGTAGACGAACGTCTCGTCATAGTCGATCAGGTCGTAGTAGAGCACGTAGGTGTTGTCCAGCCGCCGCTTGTACTGCCGGGCAACGACGTTGCTGATCTGCTGGTCCTTGAGTCGCCGGACGACGGTCAGATCGGCGTCGCGGCCGACGTTCACCTCGACGCGATCGCCGATCGGCACGTACTTGGTCGTGGTGCCGCCCACGTAGGCCAGGTCCCGATTGGCGTACTCGGAAAACAGCCGCACGTTGCCGTCGGGCAGCGGCGAGAGCCCCAGGTTCGCCATCGCGGATAGCTCCTTCTCTTGGCCGTCGTCATCCAACAGCTTGATGTTCTTGAAGCGGTAGAACTTCGTGAACTGCGTGCCGCCGTCGCGATCGGTCAGCTTGTAGAAACACTCCAACGGCACCTCGTCCACGCGCATCGAGACCAGCCGCTTGGGCTCTTGATGTTTGATGTCTTCCCGGCCTTCGATGGTGAAAAGGAAGTACTCGGAAAGCCCTTGCTTGACGACCTGCTTGGGTTTGGCCGTCGTGCCCGTGGCCAGGGCACCGCCCTCGTAACCAAAGTAGTCGCCGACGGTTTTGTTCAACTCGTTCTGCATCCGCGCCCGAGATTGCGGCGGCAGGGCCCTCCAGTGGTGCAGGTCGCGGCCCGAAGCGTCGACCGTTCCCGGCGGCGGGCGATTGGCCAACTCGGCGATCTTCTCGACCAGGTTGATGGTGCCCACGACCAGCCGCGTCTGGGCGTTGTCGTAGAGCTCGCCGGAGTCGTTCGTCACTCGCACGTAGCCGGTCAGCCGCAGTTCGGTTACGTCTTCGTTGGCGATGCCCACGTAGTCGGCCTGCCAGGTGATACCGCTGGTGAAGTAGCGGATCTCGACGGGGATCTTGCCCGAGAAGCGGCTGGCGACGTGCCATTGCAGGGCGTCGTTGCGGCCGCTGGGAAACGTGGTGTCGACCAGGTCGACCTGATCCTGGTGATCCAGGATGCGAAAGTCGATGCTGGTCGGGTCGATCAGCGTGTTGGCCCAGGTGAATTGGATCCGATTGAATCCCGGCTTGACGGTCAACAGCCGGTGCTCGCGGACCATGGTGATGTCTTCGGAGTTGTAGATCGTAAGCTGTACCCCCTCGCGTCGGGGGACGGTAACGAGATCTACGGCGGCCGATACTCCCGCGGCGAAGGTGCCAATAAGCAGAAGCGTCGTACACAGAGGGGCGTACCGCATGGTGGACCTCGGTCTTGGAGTGTCGAGATGCGGCCACCCATCCGCGGGGGCGCGCACCGTCTACGGGCTCACGTCAAGCTTAGGACGACGCGAGGCGGCAAGAAGTTTCCTTGCGGTACGTCGCCGTACCGGCGACGGCTAAACGTGAACGGCGTACCGGCAGCGGCTTGACGCGAACGCGGTGCTACTCGGCCACGCTGCCCGTGGCCGCCCATTCGGCCCCCCGGGCGATGATCTGACGGACCTCCGGCGTCGCCAGCGCCTTGCCGTCGTGGCCGTAGGCGTTATGGACGGTGCGGCCTTCGCCGTACTTGACCGTGAAGACCAGCGGTTCGGTCCGCTTGCTCCAGTCGGAATCGGCGGTGACCAGCACGTCGATCTCGCCGGTGCCTTGGAGCTTGGCGTAGAGTTCGTCGTCGGTCTCGAAGTCCTTCAGGCCCTTGGTGATGGGGTGCTCCTTGTTGGCGATCTTCGAGAGGAACACGCTCCGCGGTCCGTGGCCGGACTTGCCCATCACCCACTTGCGTCCACAGAGGTTGCCGAATTCGTCCCAACTGCGAAACGACGCACTGGCCAGATGCTGCACAAAGAACCCCTTGCCGCCCTTGACGTAGTTCAGCAGGTTCTCTTTGGCGTGGCCGGTGATGTCGGGCACGCTGCGATTGAAGATCGTGAATACGATCACGTCGTACGTCTTCAACGCCGTCTCGGATTCGAGGATCAGCGGGTCTTCACACACCCGAACGTCGAACCGCCCCGATTCGACCAAGGCCGCCCGCGTCGCCTCGGAGATTTCACGCCAGGGATGCACACTCACGTCGTCGCCGGTGATCAACAGAGCCCGAATCTTCTCCGGCGGGTCGGCGGCTCCGGCCGGCATGCAGAACGTTAGAGCGAACAGAGCAAGCAGGATCGGAATCGTGACGGCGCGCTTCATGGGGGTGGTCCTTCCTTCGGGTAGGGGTGGTCGTGGGGCGTCCGCGGCGGACGGTCCGTGGGAGATATACTGTCAGACAGGGCGGGGTGTGTCAAGCAATGTGGGAGATGAGCCGAGGCGATGCCACCGTCTCAATCTTCCTGCGCACCGACCACCAACGGACCGTCCAACGCGACGGCCCCCTCCAACAGACGTTCTCGCCGCGTGAGCCAGACTTGGTAGCGTTCGAGCTCGGCGGCCTTCGCCCGATCGTAGAAGAACGTGTGTTGCACCGTTCCGGTCTGGCGGTAGACAAGGTGCCGGGTCCACTTCGGCGGCGGGAACATCTCGACCTTGACCGTGAAGGGATCGGTGTTGGGCGGGTGGCGCTCGGTGACGGTCACCTGGCAGAATTCGCTCTGCGCGAGGTTGCGCTTCGCGTCGATCTCGAAGCGGACGTTCGGCTCGCCGTCGATGCGAATATCTCGCTGCGGTGTGCGTCCGACCGGAATCTTCCGGTCCACGTCGGTCTTCCGGAACTTGCCCCAGAATTCGATCCGGGCGTGCGCCGCGTTGGAGGGCCACGGCGAGGCCAGGCAACTGAGCACCGGCACGGGGTGGTCCGGTTCGTAGGCCGAGTCGTAGAAGACGTATTCGGCCGGCTGCTGGGGATCGTCCGGCGCCGGCACGGGCTGAATGCGAACCCAGGTTTCCGTGGGGCGAGGGCTGAACCGCTCGCCGTCGGCATCCTGCACGGAAAGACGGAACCGAACGCCGTTGCCCTGCGGCTCGGCCTTGTGGGCGGCGATGCGGCAGGAACGCCCGGCGGGAGATCCGGGCGTGGGAGACTCGGGTACGGGCACGATCTGCGGATTGCCCCGTTGTGCGCGCGTGTAGTGTCGATGGACCAGCCGCTGCCGATCGTCACTCAAGTACAACTCGGCCGAATCGCCCGGCCAGAGATCCAACGTCGCGCTAACGCTTTGTTGCGAGTCGAGCACGCGGACGACGAGCGCACGTCTTCCACCCTCCGGCAGCGCGATCGTGCAGGATCGTCCGAGTTCTTCCGGCCCGGCGATCGGTGCCCGGCCGTCCTCGCGATACACGGCGTATTGCCGTAACTGCAACAGGTCTTGGAGCACGTCTTCCAGGCCGCCCAAGTTCGGCACGTTGGAAAACGAGACCTGATCCAGCTTAGCCAGTTCGTTCAACTCGGCGAGGCCCTGCTTCTCCCAATCCTGGCTGGCAACGAGTCCGAAACCGACGATATCCAGCCGAACGTCGCGATTGCCCGGGGCACGCAGCACGGTCTCCAAGCTCTGCTTGGTCCGCAGCACGCTTGCCGGAGCGGCCGGCTTGCCAAACTGATCGTTGACCCCGTCGGTGACCACGATGATGTGTTTCGGGTGCCGGGTAGTGTACGCGATCGCCTTCTCCACGGCCAGGTACAGCGGCGTCACTCCCAAGGGGCCAAGCGAACGGAGCTTCTCGGCCACGCGGTTGGCCTCCGCCTGCGTGAATCGGCCGGGTTCCAGAACCCACTCGACGTTGCCGCTGGGATGGATGTCCGGGGTGGCCGGCCGCAGGTCGTATCCGGTTGGCGAGGCCGGGTTGCGGGCGATCACCTGGTTCGGGTCGCCCTTCTGCCAGCCGAGGCTATGACCGTAGAGCATCACGCCCACGTCGCGGGGATCGCCCTCATCGACCAATCGCCCCAGCACGCCGTTGGCCGTGTCGAGGGCTTCTCCGGCCAGCGCCCGCCGGGCGATTTCGATGCGTCCGTCGCGCCCCATCGTCCCGGAGAAATCGACGATCAGGATGATCGACTTCGGCTCTCGGCGTTTTCCGTAGACGGTCAGGCGCGCCGCCACCGGCTGGGGTGGGAAATAGTCGATCGTCAGGCCGCTGGCCGACTGGACACGGAAGTCGCGGTCCCAGCGGTGCCCACGGAAATACGCCACGGCCGAAAGCTGTGGCGAGTTTCTCAATCGTTGGTCGTCGGCCAGCCGGTAGGAGATCCGATAGTCGGTTCCCTTCCCGTCGACGTCCAAGGGTATGCGGCGCAAATCGGCGGTCTCTTCGGCGGTGTTGCTGAGCACCGGCAGGAGCGTTCGGCCGGCGTCTTGCAGATAAACGGCCGCCCGCCCTTCCGGAAGGTCCTTTTCTGCGGGCACGAAGATCTGGTGGCGCGTCGGGGCGTTTTGGCGGCTCCTGTCGATGAAAACGTCTTTGGCTGCCGACGGACGGAGCCCGTTGCGGACGAGCCCGCGGCGAATCGCCAGTAACCTCGATGCCGGATCGACCCCCTCGCGAAGCAGCACGTCGCCCGGGCAAAGCTCCTTTGCCGAATGCAGAAAGTCCTCGGCCACCGTCTCGAAGAACGGCAATTCGTCTTCGTTGGCGGGCCCCAAGAAATCCTCCGCGGCCCGCTCTGCGTGCCACTGCAGAAGGCAATGCAGATCGTAAGCCCGCAGCCGTTCGACGGGGTTCTCTTCCCGCTGGGCGAAGACCTGCCGGGCCAACAGGCCGGCGGAACTGCGGACCCGACGCTCGGCGCGGCTCCATCCGTAGCGCACGCTCACGGGAGAAATGTCTCCCTCCTCGGTCGACGCGAGCATTTCTGTGCTCTGATGGGCCAGCCGCTCTGCTTCCGCGTGCACATCGCCGAGCAGGCGGCGAACTTCGGCCCCTTGTTGCGCGAGACGCTGCAAGATCTGTTGCCGTGCCAGGGCTCCGCCGGAGTCGTCATCCGCCGTCGCGTCGGTTACCTCGGCGGCTAGCCATGCCCGGGCAGGATGAACCGGCCATCGGGCAAGCCGATCGAGATGCGTTGCCGCCGTATCGTCGTCCGCCGACACAGTGCCTTCCGGCGTCGTCAGGGGATCGGTGGCCTCAATGATGCCCAAGTATGCACTGCGCAACGCCGCTCGCTGAGAGCCGGTCAGCAACGCCACGGCCAGAGCGTTACCGATCGCCTGCAGCGTGGCTTGCTCCTTGGCGGCTTTTTCCAGACGCTGGCACTCGGCAAAGAAGGCCGTTTCCAGTATCTCCAAGTTCTGCGCGAGCCGGTGTGCCGGGTCCTGTAAATCCGTCGGCGCGGTCTCCGACTTGCCGGAGCCGTAGAACGGGGCGCTCTTCAGGTCGTTCGTCTGGTGGGTAACGCGATCGACTTGATCTTGCGGCTGTTGGGGCCAGAGACCGGCGGTGAGCCGACGATCCAGTTCGGCTTCGAGGACGCCCAGGTCGTCGATGACCGCCCGCAAGGCGTCGAGCGTCGCGGCGTCCGGTGCGTCGCGCCGCGTCAGAAGCCATCGGGTCAATCCCGGAAGCTCTGCAAGTGCCCGATCGCGAACGGCAAAGGCGCCCGCCAGCGCTTTCGACTGTGCCAGCGCCTGCCGGTATCGAACGCCCGGCGCCGTGGGGGCCGACCACAGACGACGCGCTTCGGTCAGCCGCGTCTCACTGCCGACGAACAGTTCGTCCTCGGCCAGCCGTCGGTCCCGATCGGCCGCATCCACGAGCCGGCGAATGACATAGAATGCCCGCGGGTCGCACGGCGCGGCGGCTTGTTCGGCGAGCCCCCGCAGCCGCAACGCGTCACCGACGTAATTGGCGGTCGTCATCGTACCCGCTGGCCAGTCGAGATCCTCTGCGAACATCTGCACCAGCCGGAGTTCAATCAACTCGCCCCACGATGCGGGATCGGCCTCACGGATGAACCGAGACGCGCGATACAGATCGTCGCGCGATACGTTGCCGGTTTTTGTCGTGAGCCACCGCCAACACGTTTCGGCCGCGGCAAGCTGTGCGTACGACGTCTGAGTCGATTCCCCGGGCGGGTCGTCGGGGGGGGCCGCCACATCGGCGTCGGCGGCAGTCGAGGGTGGCCCGTCATCCGGCGGTTGCTCTCCCTCTGGCTGCGCGCCATTCGGGGGTTGCCCATTTTCCGGGCCGGCAGTCGCGGGATCGGAGGTCGGATCGGGGGGAGGATCCGTCGGCGGTTGCGCCTCTTCTGGGAACTCCGCCCAGCGCGCCGAGACCGCCCGACGTTGCTGTTCGTCCGGCAATCGGTCGAGCCGCCCCGCCAGCGGCAGGCTATGGGCGGCCAGGATCTCATCCGGCGGGTTCTCGCCAAGCTGAGCTGTCAGCCCCGTGAGTTCCTCGCGGAGCTTGTCAAATTCCGCCCGATAGGCCTCACCGGCCTGGACGGCCTGCTCCAGCCTCAACAGCTTGTGCTCGAATTCCGCCCATGCCAGCGGCTGCATTCGCCAGGGCCTCGGGTTTCGCCCTCGCAACGTGGCATGCTGCTGCCAGAGGCCTGCGACGGTGTCCCAGCGAGCGTCGCGGGATTTGGCCGCCTCCGGCGGCGGCTGTTCGCCGGACTCCGCGTCGGCGTGGACCAGGTCGAAATCGTCCATCTCGCCGGCCAGCAGCATCGGCTCCTGGTCGTCGTAGCGGTGGTGGCGTACCCACGACTTGACGCGGCCGGCGACGTAGCGGTGCAACTCATGCAGCGAAACCTTGTCGTTGCCGTCCTCGTCGGCCACTCCCCGCAGACCCTGCCGGAGGAAATAGCCGAACACGGAACCCTGCAACTCGGGAGCCGCCCAGCCGATCTGTCCCGGGCTGGTCGAGTTGAGCACGGCCAGTCCCGGCACGTCGACCTCGTTGACGACCTCCTCTAAGCGATCCGCAAAACCGTTGTAGAGCAATCCCAGGGGGAAGTTGGCGTCCATCCGGTTGCAGTCGAGCACCAGCAAGACCTTCATCTCGCCACGTTCTGGCGTGCCGATCCGCTGCTTGATCTCTGCCAGCAAATCCCGCAGTCTGAGCCACTGGCTGCTGTCGTAACGAGACGCGCCCGGCGGCAGCAGGCACGGTTCCGGCGGCCCGGTCTCGGCGTCGTCGACCGCTCCGTGCATGCTGATATAGATGATCACCACGTCTCGCTCCGGACCTCCCGGTTTGACGCTATCGAGCTGGTCCAACAGCCGCTGCCGCCCTTGCGAGCCGGTATGCCAGACGACGTCGTCCCACTGATCGGCTTCGGGCGGAGGCGCGAGAATTCGCTCCGCCTGAAGCCCCAGCAGCCCTTCGACGTCTTCGCGCACCCAGGCGTTCGGCGGAATGGGGACCGGATAGTCGACCACGGCGGCCAGCAGCAGCGGCGTGCTGGCCGGGGCAGGCGTCAGCCAATAGACGAAGAAGGTCACCAAGCCCCCCAGCAACAACGCCCAGCAGGCGATTTGCAGACGAAAACGCCGCCCGGCATTTGAACCGGCAGGAGCCTTCGCTTTCATCCAACCGGCCCGGCTTTCCTTGCCAGCCCGGCCACCGTCGCCGGGTGTCTTGCCAGGGCGGCGCCAGCCTCGGCGGTTCGATCCATCGGACGAGGGGCGGGGCTTATCGGCGGGCATCGCTTGCCCCCTAGGGTTGCGGCGGTTCGACGTGCGACAGCGGGAAGGAAGTGAAACGCAGGATGTCGTCCGGGGCGGCGGTGGGATGTTGGGCGTTCTCGGTCAATTGCGGCACGAACGTCTTCACGTAGGCCACCAATTCGTCGAGCGTGACCACACGATTGCCGCTTTCGTCGGCCTCGCCATCCAGCGCGCTCAGCAGGCACTTGGCAAAGGCCCCGTTGCGCCATTCCCGCCGCTCGACCACCGGTTGGTCGCCGGTCGACGAAGTCACCGTGATGATCACGTCCTCGTGCAACTCGCGAACGGCCGCCTTGAGAATCCGGGAACTCGACGGCCGCAGCGCGTCGGCGTGGCCGGTGTCCAGCAGCGCCAGCTTGCGGCAGGGGATCTCGGCCAGCGAGCGGAAGTCGTCCCACGAAATGCAGCCGGTGAAGACGTCGTTCTCGAAGTCCGAACGCTGCAAGCCGTGGCCGACGAAGTAGTAGCGCTGCGTGCTCCTCTGCAATTCACCGTGGCCGGCCAGGAAGATCACCAGCAGATCGTCCGGCTGGGCCACTTCCATCAGCTTCCCCTTCAACGTACCGATCGACTCCTGCCACAACTTGGGCGTCACCCGCTCGTTTGTCAAGAGTTCGGCCGGCCGGTCGACCTCGTACAGCGCAGACGCGCGTTGCTCAAACGCCTGGATCACCGCCTTGGCGTCGGTCACCGGATAGGTCAGCGGCGGTATTTTCGGGTCGGCATAGCGGTCGATGCCCACCGCGAGGATGAACAGCCGCGGCTTGGGCGTCGACGGGCCGGCGGGGCTGACGACCACGTCGTCGAAGGCCTTGGTGGCCGCCTCGGTGTCGACAACGACTTGAATCAGGCTCTTCTCGTCGCTTGGCAGGGAAACGTCCCACTCGTAGGTCACGGCCTTCCCCTCGGGCGTTTCTTCCTCGTCGACGATCCGTGAGGCCGTCGCCAACACGCCGTTGGCCATGGCCCTCGCCTCGGTCAGCTTGCCGGCCTTGGGCATTTCGATCCGCGCACGCACCTTGGTCGAGGCCCGTTGTACCACTTCGTCCGACGCCGGCGACAAGATCTCTACGCGCGGCGTGGCGGCAATCTGCTGCGGCAGGACCTCATGCGGTTTCTCGGGCGGCGGCTGTCGCTTTTCGGCCAGTCGAAAGGCCTCCGCCAGACTGCCGGCCGGAAGCAGGTGTTCGATTACGTCGGGGCGTTCGAGCTTGCGGTAGAACTGATCGGCCCGATAGAACGAGGGCAAGCGGTCGACGCCCCGATTGACCTGCCAGCCAAACAACCGATGGCCGTTGACCGAGGCGTCGTAGTAGCCCGACGGCGTCCAAAAAGCCCATTCCCGGCGGCCGGCGTCGACGAACAGCGTAGCCAGCGGCTGCCACGCCGGCAGGAGTTGGAACGCCTCTTGATCGACACCCGCCCGAGCGTACTCAAACGTCACCTGGGTGCCCCAGGGGAGCGTTTGCAGGCGGCGGTAGATGGCGGTGGCGTCGGTCTCGGCGGCCAAGTCGCCCGTTCTCGCGTCGCGCCAGCGGATCTTGCTCAGCACGTCGCCAGTGCGGATCCCCTTGTGATAGAGCGGTCCGGCCGGGTCGACGTCGCCTGTGATCAGTTTGTCGCCTCGCCGTTTGAACGACGCCCCCCAGCGGCCGATCGGCAGCCGGCCTTGTTCGCAGCCGGCCAGGCTCCAGATCCGCGCCGTGCCGTCGGACGACCCGGAAACCAATAGCCGCAGGTCTTTCGAGACGCCCACCGAGTTGACCGTGTCGTGGTGGCCGCGAAAATGCCGCAGAATGGGCAGCCGTCCCCGGGCGTCCGGCTTGCGCAGGTCGCAGACGTAGAGGCTGTTCTGCAGGTCGGTGCCCACCACGATCGCCAGCGGCCGCCTCTGCTCGTCGGCCAGCCAACAGAAACACCGCAGCTTGCCTTCCTCCAGGTCGGGCAACTGAGGGCCAAGGTCGACGGTCCCGTGCAGCTTGCCGTCGCGGTAGACCTCGAGCCTACGGCTGGCGGCCGGTTTGGTCGTCCAATCGCCTTGTCCGGACGAACGGAAGTAGTCGGCCAGCCACTCGGTGGCGAGCCACTTCGACGCAGGCTCCCGAGAGGCTCCCAAAGCCAAGGCCTGTGTGTCGAACGATCCGTCGAACGCCGTCGATGCGTTGACGGTCCCGTCGCCCGATCGCGTACCGAACGCCACCCTATACGGCTTCTGCTTGGCAAACGCCACCTTGAACACCCGGCGGCCCACACCGCCCAGCGCGACCGCTCTCGCCGAACCGTCCAGCGGCTCGACGAAGATCTCGTTTTGTTGCCCGCCCGAATATGCCAACTGTCGGCCGTTGGGGCTGATCGTACACGCCCGGACGTAGCCGCCCAGCTTGCGTCGCACGGTGTGCTTGCGTGTGGAGACGTTCCAGATCTCGACCTGGCCCGCCTCCGTCCGGCCGGGGATCGCGGTGCCGGTGACCAGCGTGTTGGCGTCCGTCGGTTGGAAGCAGAGCGAGATCGCGGCCGGTCCGCGCCGCAGACGCACGGCCGGCGCATTGCGCTTGAGGTCCCACGAGTAAAGGTGCCCACCAAGATCTGCCGACGCCAGCCGGGTACCGTCACGGCTGGCGGCCAGAGCGACGACCACGCCGTGGTGCGGGGCCTTCAGTAGTCGAACGTCGCTTTGGTCGGACAGGCGGACGCTCTTTAGGTGCCAGCGTGGCAGGGCGTCGGCGCGTGCTTCGATCAGCACCGGCAACACGACCCGATCACCGGCGATTACGATCGGACGGAGCTTCGGCTGCTTGGCAACCTCAGCGGCCTGCCGGTGGCCGTACGTCTGTTTGTCGGGCTGTGTCAGCGAGGTCGGCTCCCATTGGCTCGGCTCATTGCCGCGTTTCCAAAGCACGGCGGCCCCGGCCGTATCGAGCGAGGCCAGGTAACGCCCATCGGCGGAGAAGGCCAACGAACAGACCGTCTGGCGGTGGTGCTTCAACACGCTCACCAAACTGCCGTCGGCCGGGCGTACCAGCAGGATCTCGCCCAAACCGCCGCTGGCGCCGTACCCGCCGACTGCCAACAGCCCGTCGGCCGGCGACGACGCCAACGCGTAGATGCTGCCGCGCAGCCCCCGGGCAACCTGCCAGCGGATCGCGCGTTCGAGGCGAAACGCTGGCGGCGCGTTCGGCTTCGACGCTGCCGGCTTCCAGACCTGGACGGCCTTGTCTAAACCGGCCGAGCAGAGCCGCCCCGAGTCGGACATGAACGTCAACGCGCGAACCGTGCCCGTGTGCCCCTCCACGTTGATCCGCAACCAGGGTGTGGAGTCCGTGCCGCGGGCCGATTTGGCTTCATCTTCCCCTCTGGCTCCGTCACGATCGGCCTCAGGGGTCGCCGGATCGGCCGCGATCGGAGCCGGCGTCGACGGCGCGGCCACGGTGCCCACGGCCAGCACAAACACCAGCAACGCCGTTTCCGGTGGTAGGCGAAGGACTCGCATGGCTTTCTCCAACAGACACAGGGGTGCAAACGGGGCTGCCTTCTGCGATCCGTCGAGCGTTGGGAGGGGACGGCCGCCGCGAGCGAGAAACGACACGCCAGAGGGGTCCGCCTAATACATCCTGGGGGCCCGCTCGACGAACTGCCATCGTCCTTCGGAAGTCTAGACCACCTCCGCCAACCAGACAAGGCGGCCGGCGCACAGGCCCACTATCCCGCATTTCTCACCGCCTGTAGCCGAATTCGCCAGAATTTGGCATCTTCCGTGCTACCGTCCAAAGTCTGGCGACTTCGGCTACAAAACACTCTGTCCGCTACATCCCCGGGCGGTGAGAAATGCGGGCTATCTTGATTCTCGAGGCCGTGGCCGGTGGGTTGCGTAGATTCCTGCCCATTTCTTCGCTATTCGCCCCGAAACTGCGTCCGCAGTTCAATCTCCCAGCGAGACTGCATGTCGAGTTCGGCCAACGCCTCTTCGGATACCGCTTCGCAGACGTCGATTCCCCGACAATAGCGTGTGCCGGCGGCAAAACGCTGCTTCGCCTCTTCCCAGCAGGCACGTGCCCGGGCGGCATCGGGAAGGGGGGCCTCTTCGAGGAACTCCCGCTCGAATTCGTCCGGTACTGCTCCGCCTTCGGGGGGGAGCTGTGTCGTCTCATCCGAAGAGACGTCGATCCCGGTGATACGTGTCAGCGCAGCCCCCGCCATCGCGGCTGCCGCCGGATCGTCGCCTTCAATCGCCTCGAGCAGGACCTCGACGCATTTCGGGTGGCCATATGCCCCCAGGGCAGTAAATCGGCTCAGTCCGAGGGCGGCGTTGCGACCGACATCGAGCAGCCGCCGCAGATCTTCCGGCCCGCCGAGCACCGCGAGTAGCCAGATCGCGTCGTAGTTCTCAGGGCTGGCTTCTTGGCAGAGAGCACGGCAGTGCTCGAGCAACCAGCCTTGGCCGGCCCTGGCGGCGGCCAGCAGGGCCTCGCGCCGGACGGCGGGATCCTCGTCGCGAAGTCCCGCTTCAAACGGTGCAGACGATTCGGCGACAGACGATGACGGGGCGGTGGGCATCGTTGCGCTGACGTCGCCGACGGCGGAGGCCCTACCAACCGTAGCTGATACGTCTGCGACGCTCGATATTGCGGGCGGTTCGTCCGTCGTAAGGTCTTCTGCGGCGGCCTCGATTGCCACGCGGAAGAGAGTCTGGCCGGCGTGGATCGCATCACCGTCGGCCAACGCCGCCTCGGTCACTTGCTTACCATTGACCGTCGTGCCGTTGGTGCTTTGAAGGTCGCGAACGACGCAGCCGTTCGTGCCGCACTCCACGGCGAAGTGTACGCCGGAGAGATGCCCGTCGTCGGGCAGCGCGACGTCGGCCCATTCGGTCCGGCCGACGCGCACGGTCTGACCGGCTCGCAGCAGGATTCTCTGCCCGCGATGCGGACCGTCCACGGCTTCCAGCACAACTCGCATGGCTCGATGGTCACCTTGGTCAATACACGTTCAACGAACGTCTTTCGTCGCTAGCAATCCGATAACTCGCCAGGCCGCCCGGCGGACGCTCGGGTCTTCATCCTCAAACCAGGCCGGATGCGGCCTGCCGCCGGAAAACGGACGCCCGTGGGCCGCCAGGGCTTCCGCCGCCACGACGGCCACCGACGCCGATTCCGATTCGACGGCTTGCCGCAGCCGGTCTTCGATCGGTTCGATCGGCCCAAAGCAGAGTGCCTGAGCGATGCCCTCTCGCGGCTCGGATTCGACGCGGCCCAACGCATCGAGCACACGGTCGGCGCTCGCTGCGTCTTTCCTTTGCAGCAGCGTATACGCGGCGGCAAAGGCAACCGGCGGATCGTCGTCGGCTAGCCCTTGTTCGAGCAACGCGTCGGCCGCGTCTCCGCCGACGAGCAGAGCCTGCAGATGGGCTCCAATCCGCTGTTCCACTTCGCCGAACTGTGCAACCGAGTAGTCGGGCGAGGTCCGCGCATCGGATCGCTGCCCCCAGAGGAACGCCAATTCCTCGAGGTGCTCTTCGAGCAAGTCCACCATCACGCGGATCTTGGGGCCGGTCATGTGGGTCTCGTCATGTCGATAGTAGTCGTCTCGCTCCGCGAGACGAGATGTCATCTCGCGGAGCGAGATGACTACTTTGGCGTCTTCCGACAAAGCCTAGTTGATCGCCACCGCCCCGCCCTTGACGCGGTTCGTCCGCTCTGCCCGGGAGACGAGATCCTTGCCTTTGATCAACACTTTACCGTCTTCCCGCATCGTGATCGAGCCCTCGCCGCACTTGAGCGTGAGGTTCTGTTTGGCTTCGATCACCACTTCCTCGGGCGGCTCTTGCGGCGGGCTCTCGGGAGCGTAGCTGGGACCGATCCGCCCGAGGACCACGCCGCCGAGGTCGGTGGCCGCCTCGAGCCAAACCAGCACCGCGTCGCCGCGGGCCAACCGCGGTGGCTGGCAGTCGGAGGTCTGCAACACGTCGCAGCGGACCTCGCGCTCGTTCTCGCCGCGACAGGCGACGGTTACCGCCGACGGGTCGTGCACCTCCAACACGAGGCCACGGCAAATCGGCCCAGTTTGCACCGGCTGCCGCTCGACGATCGTCTCGAGGATGGTCTGCGGGGGATTCATAGTGGTGACTCCTGTAGACACCGGGCTGCGTGCGGCAGAGGTTCTGCGGGGATAGGTCTCGCTCACCCCGACCACTCGCCGGGCCCGTAAAACGTCATTCCGGGGATCTCTCGTGCTTCGATTTCGCTTTTCAGTTTCTCGTGGACCACGATCGCGCTGACCGCTTCGGCCAGCCGAAAGATCAGCGCGTCGCCGGCCTTCGCTTCGTCGATCACCAAGGCGTCGAAATCGACGTCGATCATCGTCGAATCGGACGTGCCCATCAACTCCGACTCGTCCATGTCGGCACAGGCAACCGCGCCCACGACGTTGATCGCCTGGTAGTCCGTATGCTCCATTTTCGTGTTCGGATCGAACAACACGGCCCGATAGCGTTGCAGGTTGTCGACGCCGGCCGCCAGCAGCGCTTCGGCCAGATCGTCGCGCATCAACGGCGCGGCCACCTCATACATCGCCATCGGCTGGCCGGGGTAATTGGCGTCGAGCGTGTAGCGAAGCGGCTCGGGCACGTCGAAGGTCAACCGCCGACCGTCCATCCAGGGGCCCTGCGGCAACTCGGGCGACTCGTCGATCATCGTCCCGGGCGAGATTCCCTCGCAGGTCATCACGTAATGCACGATTCGTACTCCCAGGCTCCTACGGCGTGGCGTCGGTGTATTTCTGCTGGAAGGCTTCTCTCTGGGCCTTGCCGGCAATGTGCGGTCTGAAACGGTCGGACGTGTACCAGGCCGGCCGCCAGCCGGTGGGCGGTCCGGTGACGTGCTGACGCAGATAGGCCGACAGCAGATACAACCGCTTCTTGATCATAAACGGCGGAGCAATTTCGGTCTTCTTCTTGCAGTCTTCGCAGTGGTCCTGGTGCGTCAGCAGGGCCGTGTGCAGCTTGTTCAAAGACTTCAGCACGTTCTTGCTGTAGTCGGTATGTGCGTCGTGGAACTGGCCGCCCGCCTTCTTGACCACGGCCGCCATGTAGTCCAAACACCAGTCGAAGTCGCTGGTGACGAGCTTACCCCACGTCTTCTGCTTGGCCGACGAGCCCTTGCGGATGGCATAGTTGCCCGGCAGCCAGACGCCGTTGTGGCAGCCGTTGACGTTGTATCCGATATGGGCGTTGACCGTGAACTTGTTGCCGGCGTTGGTCTCGACCTTGGCGCCCTTGGTCATATACTTCTTGAACAGATCGCTCTTCTTCAGCGACGCGTTGCCGGGAATCAGGTGATGGGCGGCGGTGGTGAAAGGGTAGTCCTCCGTCTCGCCGCTGACGTTGACTCGGTCGCCGGTCCGCGCCGTGTCGATACGTGTTTCCGAATCGGACTTCTTCCCGTCGTTGTACGGAAAGAGGTTGTTGACGGTCTTCGCCGCGCCCTGCGACCCCGCGATCAGATTGTCGCCGAGGATGCCGCCGTTGTTCTTCTGGATGCTCTCGACGGCGTCGGTATCGTCGTCGGGCGCGTTCTCCTCCTCCACGTCGCATTGCGGAGGCTCCGGGGTATCGAAGGGGCATTCTCCGATCGACGCGAACACCTGGCCTAAGCCTACCGATTCTCCTACTTGCATCGCGCTTCACCTCGACTGGCCAATGCGTTGCTGAAGAACAGAGTCCCCGTAACTTCTCCCTCAGGAACTCACCCCATGATGTTCTTCTTGTTGTGAAATAGCGGGTCGCCCAGGCGGCAGACGTTCTTGCCCTCGAACTTGATGTCGAACGAATAGAGCATATACTCGCAAACGCTCATGTTCACGCCCGATATGACTCCGCCGAGCGTGCCGGCCTCGTCGCCGGAGGAACGAGAATACTTGGCGCCCTTGACCATCGGCATTTTTCCGTCCGTCTTGACCTTGGCGGGACCGGCCGACGTGTCGGACGACGTGCCGATGTTCGGGTACGGGATCGGTACGGGGCTGGGGGCGGCCGGTGTCTTGCAGACGTCGGGGAAAACGGTGCTCAAGCCTCCGCTTCCCTTGTGGGCGATGCCGCGCGAGTTGGCGAACGTGGTTTGTCCCATGGGTGCGTTTCTTTCTGGTCGGTGCTCAGGAATACAGGGTGGCATGCCCACGCTTGCGTGGGCATGAAGCCGGCGTCCTCGAAGGTCTCACGCATGCCCACGCAAGCGTGGGCATGGCACCCGATCCGAAGTTCCTCACAATAAATGCTCCTCAAATTGGTGTCACCACCAGCGCAGCACGTCCGCCGCGATCGGACGAGCCGTAGACCAGGCACGGGCCTTGGCGGTAACCCTGCGAAAGCCCGATGGCGGCCAGCCCCACCATTAGCGGCCCGCACGCGGCGCCCGTGTCGCCGTAGCAATCGGCCGGGTGGTGCATGGCGTGATCGGGATCAAACGCTTGCTGGTTGCGAATGAAGGCCACGCCCCACTCACGGGCCCAGTGGCTTTCGCCGTTCATCGACGAATAGACCTCCCGGATCGGCGATTCGAGTTCGACCTGTTCAAGGAGCGTCTCGATCGTGCCGGCCAGTCCGTCGCCACGGTACGGCTCGTCGGCGTACAAGTGGCCTTCCTCGAATCCTTCGGCCACCGGCGAGACGGCCGCCAACGGCGTCAGGCCCGCGGCTTCTGCTGCCTCGCGACTGCCCAACAGCAGGAACGCGGCACCTTCGCCCGGCGTGAAGCCGTCGAGGTTGTCGGGCGTCTTGACGCGCCCTTCGGCCTCCAGTGTCTTGAGCACGTAGAGCGCACGAAACGTATCGATGCCGCCGGCTAGCGCGAGCGGGGCAGCTCCTTCTTGGACCCGTTCCGCGGCCCGTGCGATCGCCCCGAGTCCACCGGCCCGACCTCGTGGCCCGGCGGTGCTGCCGCTCACATTGAAGGCTTTCTCGGTCTGCAAAGCAAAACGCTCCAGGAACGCCTCGTGGGCGAGCGGGATTGCCGTCTCGGTCTCCGGCAGGGCCAGCACGAGCGGCGGCAACGGCCTCGACGGATCGATCCCTTCGGCACATTCTAACAGCGGCATCGTGCCCAGCCGTAGCATGCGGTCTTCGCGGGCAGTGAGACCTTTGATCTCGGCAAGTTCGTCCGCCCGCCCCGGAAGACCGTCTTCGACGACCTCGGCGAAGACGAACGGTTCGAAACACTTGTCGCACCAGGGGATTTCCCCCAGCCGCATCGTGCCGGCGCGGACCGACGCCGCGGTCTCGGGCGCCGAAAGCCCGACGGACGTCATCATGCCGACACCGAGAATCAGGACGTCTTCGGCGGCCATGATTATGCCACTCCTGCATAAGACGCCACGGCAGCTTCAATTGCACGCACGCGTAACACCTTCTTGTCGCAAGGCAGAACGGTCCGCCACAGGAGGACCAGCCGGGCGGCGTCGGGCTCGATGAGCACGGTGTCGAGCGGGGCCGCGAGCGGATGGTTCGTGTTGTCGAGGCGGTAAGTGATCTGCAGCCGATAACCCGGCAGGCGGAATCGGAGTTGGCCGCTGGGCGTGGCCCCGAGGACCTCGAACTCTTCGTCCCCTTGCAGGTAGTCGGCCGCGATTTGATCCACCGGCGCCGTCTGGAAGAACCGAGGGTCGAAGTCCTCCGGCAAGAACGGGGCCCGCTGCTTCTGCCAGGGTTCATCGTACGTGCCGGCGTAGGACCGCCGCGGCTGCCAATGTGGACAAATCGGAGCGAACCCGGCGGGCGGCGGGCGGTCCTCCCAAGACTCGATCAGGTGGCTGGGATCCTCCAAGTTCGGTAGTTGCATGCCGTCGAGCGGCTTCCGGCCCCCGTCGACGCGAAACCCGCGTCCCAGCGGGTTGCGGTCGCAGGCGTGAATCTGCGGCTCGGCGCCCTCGGTTCCGTCGGTGCCGCCGAAGGCCCTCTCCCAAACCAGCGGCATCCGCTCGAACGGCTGCGGCTCAGACGCCTTCGTGCGAAACACGCCCGACTCCCAGACGCGGTCGCCGAACACGCGGACCGTCTTGTCGATCGAACCGACACGGAGCGACACGCCCATCTCCCGAGTCGGATTGCCGCCCGGAGCATAGGCTGATCCGACCAACAGCACGTCGGTGCCCGGTTTGACCAGGCCGATATCGCCGGGGGCCTTCAGGCTACTCTCGGCCGGATCGCCAAAATGTTCGTCTTTGGCCAACAGCGGCAACTGCTCCTCGGCAACCTTGATGCGGCGGCCCAACGTCAGCGTGGCCTTGACGATCGTGAAGATCGACTCGATCCCGTCCGGATCGGAGCTGACGAAGATCGTGGCTTCAAACGGCGTGTGATTGTGGAACTGGAGCATGCTTCGTTTGATTGTTGACGAAAAGGGGACAGGCACCTTTTGTGCGAAGCACCCTTCGGGCCGTTCCGGCAAAAGGTGCCTGTCCCCTTTTCGTCGCCTAATTCTCGACGATCTGGCTTCCCTTGATGGTCACCTTGCCGGACGCCTTGGCATTGATCTTGCCGGAGGCGGACAGCGTGATGTTGTTGCCCTTGATCTGGATGTCGCCGTTCTTCTTCATCGTGATGCTGGCCTTGCCGGTCTTCAGCACGATTTCGTCGCCGACGGTAACCAACAGCTTCTTGCCGATCGTGACTTGATCGTCCTTGCCCACGACCTGCTCGCGCTTGCCGGCAACTTCGACCGTTTCGTCCTTGCCGATGGTCACCGTGCGATTCTGGCCGATGTTGACGTCTTCGTTCTTGCCGACCGTTTCGGCCCGGTTGGTGCCGATCGAGATCGACTCTTCTTTGCCCACCGACTCGGTGCGATTGTTGACGATGGTGATCTGCTCGTTGCGGTCGACGGTTTCGGTCCGGTCGCGTTTGATCTTGGTGCTTTCGTCGCGGTCGACGGTCTTCTTTCGGTCGTGGCCGACCCAGTGCGTCTCGTCGTTCTCGACTTCGATATCCTGGTTCTTCTCGGCGTGGATCAGTAACTGCTCGCTGCCCTTCTTGTCCTCGAAGCGGATCTCGTTGTAGTTGTCGTCCGTGCCGTCCTTGGTGCTGCGGGTCTTGATCGTGCTCTTGGTCTTCTCGTCCGGCAGCTTGTAAGGGGGAGTTTGGTCGGCGTTGTAGACCAGCCCGGTAATCAGCGGACGGTCCGGGTCGCCTTCCAGGTAGCTGACGATCACCTCTTGGCCGATTCGCGGAATGAACATGGCCCCCCAGCCCTTGCCGGCGATGGTCTGCATGCAGCGGATCCAGCAGGAGCTGTTTTCGTCGCGTTTGCCCTCGCGGTCCCAGAAGAACTGCACCTTGACGCGTCCGTGCTTGTCGGGCCAGATTTCCTCGCCGGCGGGCCCCACGACCACGGCCGTCTGCGAGCCGCGGATTACCGGCTTGGGCGTTTGCCGCCGAGGGCGGAAGGTGACCGAGTCGGGGATGCAGGTGAACTTGTTGCTATAGTCTTCCGCAATCGGGTCACCCGTCTCGTAGCCCGACGGCTCGGTGGCCACGTGGTCGATCGCCGTGATGGCGAAAGTCTTGCCCTCTTCCGACTTCGAGCGGTGGCTGGCAATCTTGAACTTCCCCCCGGGCGTGAACGTGCGGCACGTGCTCGACGCTACGACGGCATCGTGGGCCGTCTCCTCCTCTTCCATGCGGATCTTGGTGAGGTCCTGCCCGGCGCCTTTCTCGGCGTAGCTGCCGGGGTAATCGTAGACCTCGTACTTCTGGATGTTCTCCAGTTGCACGGTGGTCTGCTCGCCGGTCATCATCAGGTCGGCCGGCTTCGGCTCGCTGCGGGCCGGGTGGTCCTCGAAATTGTAGTCGGTCTGAGCCCATTTGCCGGGCGTAAACTCCCAGCGATGTTCCCAACTGCTGATGTGGTCGGCCACGGCCTGCGTGCCCACGTCGTCCGGATAGTCGACCTCGTTCTCCGGGCAGTCTTTGTAGGCCCCCTTTTGGTCGGCCAGCACCAGCGTGTGCTTGCCGTCTTCGTGCCGGAAGTAGTAGAAGATTCCCTCCTGCTCCATCAGCCGCGAGACGAAGTCAAAGTCGGTCTCGCGATACTGCACGCAATACTCGCGCGTGGCGTGGCTGCCCTTGATCTCCGAGGTCTCGTAGTCCGAGAAGCCGAGGTCGTCGAAGATCTTCTCGATGATCTGTACCGCCGTCTTCTTCTGGAAGATACGGCAATCGCTCGTGCGGGTGAGAAACCAGAGCCAGGGGACGACCTCGGCCCGGTAGTCCCGCCGGCCGTCGGCCTCGTTGCCGGCGACGAACCGGCTGACGAAGCCGTGGAAATATCGGGACGATCCGTCGGCCAGCCGAATGCTGACCGTAACGTCCTTGCCCACGACCTGCTTGGCCGCGATCGAGGCGTTGTCGGAGAGGAGATCCAACTGGTAGCAAAACGGCCGCGAGATCTCTTCTCGGCCACGAAACGCGGTGAGAACGAGCACGTCGGGCCCCAGCGGCGTGGCTACGGCGAGCAGGCGGTTTCGCTGCTTCAGGACCATGGGCCGATTCCTCGGGGCTGGTTCCTTCGGATTGGGGGGAGCAAGCGTTGCGAGGGCCACGAGCCGCGGGGCGGAAGCCCGCGGACGGTCTGCACGACATCAACACGTCGCCGCAGCCGTCCGCAGTGGACCACGCCGATTGGGGAGTCTCTCACGTCAGGGTGTCTCCGCCGGGCCGTCTCCGGGGGCTTCTGCCCCCGGCTATTGGGCTGCCGACGGTTCTTAAACAGACTCCCCGGCGGCGCGACTACTCGCCTTCCTCGACCTTCCACTCGTACTCCACGTTGCCCTTCTTCTTGCCCTTCGCGTCGCATTCGGTGTAGGTGACCTTGATCTCCTCGAAGTTGAAGGAGACCTCTTCCACAGGCACCTCTTCCGATTGGCCGCTGCCGCTGATCGTGTAGTTGCTGATCTGCACGTTCTTCAACTCGTAAGCGAAGTAGGTCTGACGGCCCGAGTCGGTATAGGACGCCGTCAAGTGGATCTCGACCTTCGGGAAGACTTTTCCCTTACAGATCGCTTCGCCCAATTTCGGAGTGGACTTATCGATCTCCTTGACCACCACGACGTCTTCCAGAACCACGTCGCCGCGGCGCCGCGTGGGGCCTGTGCCCGCGCCGGGCTTGTGGATCGGCTGGCTGAACGACATCAGATCGCTCCAGCCTTTATGGTCCTTGTCCTGGGCCTCGCCGTCGACTCCGTCGAATTTGATGTAACCGGCCATGATCACCTCCTTTGAGGTAGTAGGGGGGGTCCAACAGTTGACTTCTACGGGTCAGGTTCCGAGTTGGTCGCCGGTCGTGGCGACGTTGAACACGCCGCTTGGCGTGTGTCTCGTTTCCCTTCCACTTGGATTCTCGTGGCGCGCTGCCGGGAAGTTGCGTGACTTTACCCGGCAATTGGAAAAAGGCGGCCTCACTCCCTTCTGCGTGGTGTCTTGGCGACCGGCTCGCGCTTGGATGCGGTTTCGCGCCCGGTCTGCGATTTGCCGTCTCGTTATATTCGGCGTCTGCCCTGAAACCAACCCCCCCCCTGTTTGGGGTCGAATTCATCGGTCGTGGCCGCCGGTTGGCCGAAATCGCTGCCGAGCCCTTGACCGCACGATTGGTCTGCGTACTATTCCACAGGTTTTTCTGTCGAAAACCCCGCTCCAAAGCGCGAACAAAACGCTTCGGACGATCGAATAGCCAGAGTTCCGTTTTTGCGTCCCGCCTAATCCCGCGGTTGATCCTCCCGGGTGAATACCAACACGGCGACCCATTTCAGGCGAAGGCGCGAGTTTGCAAGGAGGTTACGGTCATGTTAGTTCTGGCTCGAAAGAGGGGGGAGCGAATTGTCATCGGCGACGAGATCGAGGTCACCGTGCTGGACATCCGAGGAGGCCGTGTGAAACTCGGCTTTCAGGGACCGCAGGAGATCCCCATCCACCGTCGAGAGTTGCACGCGAGGCTCCAGAACGAGCCGTCTGCCGATCGCATGCTCGCGACGGCGCGCTGAGTCGGAGCGCCCGGTGAGAAATGCGCATTAGGTCCCCGGCCGCGAACCGAACCACTCGATTTGCCGGCGAGGACAGAAGACCAATTCGTGCTCGGCACAATAGGGCTTGAGCCACTGCGTCTTTGCGGCCAATTCGTCGGGATCGGTGCCCTGCGGCATGAGCATGGCACGCGACCGGTCGAGGTCGGGAATCGCCGCCAGGTAGGCCTCCACCTCCCGGCAATCTTCGACACAGTCGACCACGAACTTCAACTGATAGTCGTACTCATCCAGCAGGCGGCGGATGACCGTCGGCGCGTGCCGATTTTGCTCGTGGCGGTCATGCCATTTGGCGTTGTCTTGCTGCAATGGTGTCGAGTTTGACATTTTCGGGCTGATGGACATTAGGTCGCACGCCACCGGCAGGTACAGCGTGCCCGCCGTCTCGACCGTGACGTGGCACCCCATCCGTTGGATTTCAGACGTCAACGGAATCAGCTCCGAGAACAGCATCGGCTCCCCGCCCGTAACCACAACGTGCCCCCCTGGTGGCGTGTCGCCTTGCGCCGGTCGGACGAGCCGCCGCACTTGCTCCACGATCTCCCCCACGGACAGGTCGGTACCGGACGGCATCCACGAGCCGTAGGGCGTATCGCAGTATCGGCAACGCAGATTGCACCCGCTGGCGCGCACGAAGACGCTCTCGGTACCGGTCAGCCGGCCTTCGCCTTGGATCGATCGGAAGATCTCGGCGATTCGCATGGGAGAGATGAACAGTCGGCTGGGGAAGGCCAATGGAGAGAAATCGGCGGCGGAGGTCAGTCGCGGCCGCCTTGGTATTCTAGCGGATCGTTCAAGCCGGCCTCGGCGAAACCTCGCAATCGCAGGCAACAGGCATCGCATCGCCCGCAGCTTATGCCCTGTGGATCGGGATCGTAGCAGGTGTGCGTCAAGCCATAATCCACGCCAAGCCGGATGCCGCGACGGATGATTTCCGCTTTGGTCAGGTCGATCAAGGGGGTGTGGATCGCAAACTCGAGTTCGCCTTCCACCCCGGCCTTGGTGGCGAGATTTGCCAGCCGAGCGAAGGCTTTGATGAACTCCGGCCGGCAATCGGGATAGCCGCTGTAGTCGACCGCATTGACGCCGATGAAGACGTCGGCCGCGCGCACGACCTCGGCGAGTCCCAGTGCGAGAGACAACAGCACCGTATTCCGCCCCGGCACGTACGTGACGGGAATCCCCTGCTCGATCTCGCCGAGGCCACGGTCCTTGGGCACTTCCACGGCGTCGGTCAGGGCGCTGCCGCCGATCGATGCCAAATCCACTTTGGTCACGACGTGCCGGCGGATGCCCATCGCCTCGGCGACGCGCCCGGCGGCCTGCAATTCAAATCGGTGCCGCTGTCCGTAATCGACCGTTTGGGCGATCAACTCAAAGCCCCGATCTTGGGCGATCGCCGCCGTGGTCGCCGAATCGAGGCCCCCGGAGAGGAGGATCACCGCAGGTCTGCTCATGGTCGGCCCGTTGGGTGTGGCGATCGCGGAGTCGCGTCAACTCCTCCTGGCGGGTGGATGCTTCCCGGCAGGTGTCTGGCCGCCGGCCCTCGAAGCGGCTCCCCTTTTCCCAAACCTCTCATCATGACACAATGGCCGCGGTCAGAAAAGGAGCGGCCCGATGAGCGCAGCGTTTCGCGAGACACTTGAGACGTTCGACAATCCCCGTCCCGGCCGGGACTATACGATCGAAATCGTCTGTCCGGAGTTCACCTCCGTTTGTCCGAAGACCGGCCAACCCGACTTCGGCACGCTGACGTTCACCTACGTACCCGAGACGACGTGCGTGGAACTGAAGAGCTTGAAGCTCTACCTCCAACAGTTTCGCAACAAGGGCATTTTCTACGAGGACGTGACCAACCGGATCCTTGACGACCTGGTCGCTGTATTGCGACCGAAGAGAATGACACTCGCCGCCGCGTTTACCGCCCGAGGCGGGATCACGACCACGGTAACTGTCGTCCACCAAATGTAGGGGCAAGGGTCGTTCGTTTAGGGCTCTTCCGTTTTCAGGTGCAGAACGCTAGGAATACGGCCTTCAGGCCGGCG
>CAYYNP010000140.1:0-24080 GCA_964472545.1 uncultured Planctomycetaceae bacterium
CGGGCGTCGACCCCAGCCCCCCCGACCGTCTTGGACGCGACCCGTCTCTAGATGTTTGTCGTCACGCCCGGCATGGCACACACCGGATAGACGCCTTCTTCGTCGCGGGCCGTGGGCGGGTCCATGTCCATCGTGCAGTCTTCCGGGCGCGGCTCGATGCAGTAGTCGGACTTGGTCACCTGGTCCCAAGTGACCAGCTTGCCGCTGTAGCAGGAGAGTTGGCCCATGATGGTCACCAGCGTGCTGCGGGCCATGTACTCGCCGCAGTTGATCGGCGTGCCGGCGCGGATCGACTGGAAGAACTCCTGATGCTCGGCCAAGTAGGGGTTTTTTCCCTGGCCGCTAAATCGCCATGCGTTGGGCCCGGTGATCCGGCCGCTGTTGGGATACGCGATGCCCTTCGAACCCATGATGATGCTGGAGTTTTCGTTGTAACAACTCAAGGTCGTGCGACAGCAGGCATAAACCCGGGTGCCGCTGGCGTAGCGATAGACGACCACGTTGTGATCGAAGACGTCGCCCAGCAGGTCGTCCCGGCCCGAGCGGCCGCCGAAGCCGTGGGCGTCGACCGGCGGGGTTTCGTCCAGAGCCCAGGTGGCGCGGTCCATGTTGTGTACCAGCGACTGCGGTACGTCGTCGCCGCAGAGCCAGGAGAAGCGGTACTGGTTGCCGTATTGGGCTTCGAGTTCGCTGGCGCCCTGTGGATAGTTGGTCCTGCCGTACGGGCCGCGGACGAAGTTCTCTTCGATCGCCACGACGTCGCCGATCTGCCCGTCCTTGACCCGCTCGATCGTCTCGCTGATGGCCGGATGAAAGCGGCTCTGTAGTCCGGAGAGGATGCCCAGGTTCTTCTCCTCGGCCAGCTTGGTGGCCTCGTTGACCGTGTTGATGCCGGAGGGGTCGATGCCGTGGGGCTTCTCGACAAAGACGTGCTTGCCGGCGTCGATACCGGCCTTCAAATACAGCGGATGGAACTTGGCCGCACAGGCGACCAGGATCACGTCGACGCTGTCGATCACCTGCTTGTATCCTTCGAGGCCCGAGAAGCAATGGTCGTCGTCGACGGCCACCTGGTCGGGAAACTGCCGCTTCAGCGCCGCCCGGCTGCCCTGCACACGGTCGGCGAAGATGTCGGTCATGGCCACCAGCCGCGCGCCGGGATCGGCACTCATGGCGTTGCCGGCCGCCCCGGAGCATCGGCCGCCACAGCCCACCATACCCACCTTGATCACGTCGTTGCTGCCGGCGTGGGCCCCCCGGGCGATCGACAGCCCGGCGACCGTAGCGGCCGAGGCCTTGAGGAAGGTGCGTCGCGTGCTGTTGCCGGTAGGGGGAGTGTCGTTATGCGTCGTCATGACAGGTCCTTTCTGGTGGGCGCGAGGGTAGTTGGGGAGGCGTGCACATCCCAATGTTGTAGCGGCGGCCGCAGGAGATTTCCAGTCTGCAGGGCCCTTTTTCAACGTCAACGGCGTGCCCGCCGGGCGAAAACTGCCAAACTCAGCCCCCCAACAAGTAGCAGCACGACCGTCGACGGCTCCGGGATCGGCTCGAAGGCCAAATAGAGCCCGAAGCCGTGGCCGGAGGAGTAAGTGCCCAGATACGTGCCGTCGGGGGCGAAACGCTCGACGTCATCGCCGCTCCAGCTTTCGGCTACGTAGAGGTTGTCGTGTTCGTCGAAGGTCAACCCGACGGGGTCGACCAGGCCGTCGGCAAAGACGGTCCAGGTTTGGTCGTGGTTGTAACGTAGAACGTTCTCGCGGCTCTGGCTGGCGACGTAGAGGTTGTTGGCCGAATCGAAGGCCAGCCCCTCGACGCCCTGCCGCGGCTCAACGGTCAAGCTGGCCAAGAGCGTGCCATCAGGCGTGTAGCGTTCGACGTGGCCGCTGCGGCTGCCCACGTTGACGTTTCCCTCGTGGTCGACCGCCAGGTCGAATGCACCGCGGACCGTGGCGATCGTGCCCAGCAACGTCCCGTCGGGGCCGAATTTCTTCACGTCGCCACTGGACCGTTCGCTGACGAACAGGTTGCCTTGGTGATCGAAATCCAGCCCTACCGGAGCGTTGATCTGCACGGTAAATGGGGCCAATTCTGTTCCATCGGGCGCGAAGCGGGCGATCCGGTCGCGCCCCTGATCGGCCACCAGCAGATTGCCGTTGGCGTCGAAGGCCACTCCATGGGGCCAGTTCAACCCCTCGACAAACACCTCGGTCGTGCCGTCGGGCGCCACGCGGCGGATCCGCCCGTCGAGGCTCGATACATATAGATATCGCCCAAACGCGTCGGAGTGGAGAAAGACCGCCAAGACGGCGGCGAGCAGGAGTCGAGTGCCTTTCATTTGTATGATACCTCCAAGGAAGGGACTTCTGTTATCAACGAAGACAACGGCGCGCAGCCCTCGCTGAGAAGACGTTGTCGGAAGAAGCTCGTAAGAGAGCCCGAGAAGAACGCACCCCAAGGGAAAGCCGCCGGCTGCCAGAACCGTCGATCTATCGCTGGGATGCTGCCGCTGCCTCCGGCTTGTCGCCTGGGGAGAGTCGAAGTCCCGACCCGACGTGCAAAGTACAGCTCGACAAGAGACGGAGTCGACAACCGGCCTGTGTCTAGCGCGGAAGGGTCATCGACTCCGTCTCTTGCGGCGTATCGCTTTCGGGTCTGGCATTAGTGCCGTGATTGCCTCGTGAGGAAATGTCTCAACGTGTTCTGCTGTCGCAGTCAGGGCATTATTCTAACAAGCCAAGCAACTAAGTCAACTTTCGGGGGTGTTTTGCACAATCCGGATTAGGCTTTGTGCTACGGGCAGCCCTACCGTTCCGCCCCCGCGCTACGCAAAACCCGCCTCTCTTCTGCCCTATTGCACTCTTTCGAGGGGGCACTGTGCAACCGAGATTCAATAGAGTACGATACCGTGGCCTCTGCGAAATCCTCGCGGCTGGCCAACTTGAACAAGCTGTTTATTCCCCGCTCGATTGAGGGGCTCCACTCGGAGCAAATGGGGATACTTACCACACGCGGCGTAGGAGATAGCAGAACCATGGCAAACAACGATGCAAGTTTCCTCCAGGAAAAGCTGGAGGCTGAGGAGTACCAGAAGCTGATGGCCCTGGGCAACCCGCGGCTGCACCGCTTCGTGGCCGACGCGATCGAACTCTGCGAGCCGGAGTCGGTCGTGGTGCTCGACGATTCCGACGAGGCGATGGCGCTGAGCCGTGCGAAGGTCGTTGAGGCCGGCGAAGAAACCACCCTCGATATGGAAGGCCACACCGTTCACTTCGACGGCATGCAGGACCAAGGCCGCGACCGCGAGGCGACCAAGTACATGGTGCCCGAGGGCGAGAGCCTCTCGAAGACGCTCAACCAGATGGAGCGCGAGGCGGGCCTGAAAGAGGTCCGTGGTCTGATGGCTGGCAGCATGAAGGGCCGCACGATGATCGTGCGATTCCTCTCGCTGGGACCGACCAACTCGGTCTTCAGCATCCCCTGCGTCGAGTGTACCGATTCCTGGTACGTCTCGCACAGCCTCGACCTGCTCTATCGGGCCGGCTACGAACAGTTCAAGCGGATCGGCGACAGCTCCGATTTCTTCGCCGTGCTGCACTCATCCGGCAAGGTGGACGAGCGGATGGTGAGTTGCGAGCCGGAAAAGAAGCGGATCTACATCGACCACACCGTCGACACGGTCTACAGCGTCAACACCCAATACGCCGGCAACACGGTGGGCCTGAAGAAGCTCGCCCTGCGGCTGACGATCCGCAAGGCCGACCGCGAGGGCTGGCTCTGCGAGCACATGTTCCTGATGGGCGCCAAGGGCCCCGGCGGCCGCAAGACCTATTTTGCCGGCGCCTTCCCCAGCGCCTGTGGCAAGACCTCCACGGCCATGTTGCCCGGCGAAGAAATCCTCGGCGACGACATCGCCTACTTCCGGGCGATCGACGGCAAGTGCAAGGCGGCCAACGCGGAGTCGGGCATCTTCGGCATCATCCAGAACGTCAACTGCGACGACGATCCGACGATTTGGGACGTGTTGCACAAGCCGGGCGAAGTGATCTTCTCGAACATCCTCACCAAGGACGGCAAGCCTTACTGGCTGGGCATGGGCGAGGATATCGCCGAGACCGGCACCAACTTCTCCGGCGATTGGACCCGTGGCAAGCAAGACGCCAAGGGCAACGAGATCCCACCGGCGCACAAGAACGCCCGCTACGCGGTGACCTTGCCGGCGCTGGAGAACTGCGACCCCGAGTTGGAGAATCCCGAGGGAATCGAGCTCGGCGGCATCATGTACGGCGGACGCGACGGCAAGTCGTACGTGCCGGTGCAACAGGGCTACGACTGGGACCACGGCATTATCGCCTACGGGGCCTCGCTGGAAACGGAGACCACCTTCGCGACCATCGGCAAGGAAGGCGTGCCGGAGATCAACCTGATGAGCATTCAGGACTTCGTCTCGGTCCCGCTGGGCAAGTACGAGCAGAACAATCTCGACTTCGGCAAGAAGGTCGCCAATCCGCCGCTGGTCTTCGGCGTGAACTACTTCCTTCGCGACAAGGAAGAAGGCAAGTTCGTCAACGGCATCCGCGACAAGCACGTCTGGCTGAAGTGGATGGAGTTGCGGGTACACGGCGACGTGGGGGCGCTGGAGGGCCCCACCGGCATGTTGCCGAAGTACGAGGACCTCGCGCCGTTGTTCAAGGGCGTGTTGGGCAAGGACTACTCGAAGGAGGATTACGTCGCCCAGTTCACGATCCGCGTGCCGGAGAACCTCGGCAAGATGGATCGCGTCGAGGAGTTCCACCGCACGAAGGTCGACGACGCCCCGGCAGTGTTGTTCGAGGTGATCGAGGCCCAGCGCCAGCGGCTGCTGAAGGCCCAAGAGCAGCACGGCGACTACATCTCGCCGGACGCGCTGCCCGAGGTGAGTGCGTAGCGGAGTAGATTGATTCATCGGTGTGCCACTGCTTCGCAGAAGCAGTGTTGTTGATGAGAGGGCCGGACGGCACTGCTTCTACGAAGCAGTGGCACACCGTTTACAGCTTGCGGAGAGGGCACCGCCTGTTGCAGGCTGCCGAGGAGCCCCGGGATGATCGAGAAGATTGCCCAAGCCGTCGGCCTCTCCAGCCAGGCGTTGATCACGTACACGGCGATTGGCGTGGCGGTGGTGGCGGGGCTGTTCGTGCTGTGGAAGCTGATCGGCGGTAAGGATGGGCAGGTCTCCGAGTCGGCGGCCGATCTGTCGATCGACGTCGGCCGGCTCGGCACACACGGCCCGCCGGCCGAGGGGCCAGGATTGGAATTCTACAACGTACCGGTGCGGGTGGCCGCGCTGGTGTTGGCGCCGGCCGGGCGCGCCGGACAGTTGCCGGCCGCCAATCAACTCCCCGCGCTGGTCGACAGCCTGGTGCCGGGCCTCGCCCGGGTGGTGGTCGCCCAGCGCCCGCTGATCCGACGTTGGCCGCCGCAGCTCAGCGTCGAGGGCTTTGCGCGGACCGTTTTCACGCAGGCGCAACTCCCCGGCGATCACGGCAAGGGCACGCCGTGGTGTTCCGCGGCGGGCAGGGTGAGTCTCCAGAACCAATCGGTGATGCTGGGGCTCGTGATGCGGGCCGATGCGCCGAACAACTTTGGCGAGTTGCGGGTCGAGCAAGACCACGACTGGCTAGGTATTCTGCGCGTAAAGGGCACGGCGTAGCCCATGGCACGCTCCAGCGATCAACTCCGCCGCGACACAATGCGAATCTGGCAGGCGGGCGTGGATGCCGTGCGCTCCGATCGGTTGGTGCGCAACGTGCTGCGCGTGGAGGACGCATCGCTGGTCGTCGGCGAGGAGCAGATTCCGCTGACCAACGTGGGCCGAATTGTCGTCGTGGGCGCGGGCAAGGCAGGGGCGGGAATGGCTGCGGCGGTCGAGGACGTGCTCGGGCAGGATCTGATGCGGCAGCACGACGTGACCGGCTGGGTCAACGTGCCCGGCGATTGCGTGCGGCCGCTGTCGAGGATCAAGCTCCATGCCGCACGGCCGCCGGGCGTCAACGAGCCGATGCCGGAAGGTGCCACCGGCGCCGAGGAAATCCTACGCTTGGTGGGCTCGCTCGGCCCGGAAGATCTTTGCCTCTGCCTGCTTTCCGGCGGCGGCTCCGCGCTGTTGCCGGCGCCGGCCGACGGCATCACGCTGGACGACAAGCTCACCGTCACTCGCTATCTCAGTGCTGCCGGTGCCAACATCGAGCAGTTCAACGCGGTTCGCAAGCAGCTCAGCCGGATCAAAGGCGGCGGGCTGATGCGGGCGTGTGGCGCGGGGCGGCTGCTCTCGCTGATCATCTCCGACGTGCCGGGCGACCGGTTGGACGTGATCGCTTCCGGCCCCACGGTTCCCGATACGTCCACGCCACAAGACGCGCTGGACGTGCTCGACGCCTTCGCCGCGCGCAACGTCGAGATCCGCCGGGAGGTGTTTGCCTTTCTCGAAGCGAAGCAGACGGCCGAGCAGACCGAGCCGGTCTGCCGCGTGAGCAATCTGATCATCGGCAACAACGCCACGGCCGTCGACGCCGCCGGAATGGAAGCCGAGCGTTTGGGCTACTCCCACGCCATGATCAGTGCCACGAAGCCGGAAGGGCCGGCCGAAGACGTCGGGTGTCACCTGGCCCAGATGGCCCTGAAGATGCGCGACCGGCCGGGGCCCGATTGCCTGATCAGCGGCGGCGAGCCGGTGGTGACTTTGATCGACGAGCCGCATCGCGGCCGTGGCGGGCGGAACCAGCAGTTGATCCTGGCGGCGCTGGAACGTTTGGCCGACGACGGCGCCCGTGGAATCGCTATTCTATCCGGCGGCACCGACGGCGAAGACGGCCCCACCGACGCCGCCGGCGCGATGCTCGACGCCAAAGTCATCTCGACCGCCAAGACCCAAGGCCTCGATCCGGCCGATTTCCTGCGGCGCAACGATGCCTACGGCTTCTTCCGTCCGCTGAAGGCCTTGCTGAAGACCGGTCCGACACACACCAACGTCTGCGACTTGCGGGTGGTGGTGGTCGATCAATAGGCTGCGTGCACGCACAAAGCCGCGACCGGTGGTCGCGCCCCGTGAGTACGACCGAGTCGGATGCGCGGCTAGGGGCGAGCGCAGCGAGCCCCCAGTTCGTCGCATCCTGGGGGCTCGCTTCGCTCGACCCCAGCCACCCGTTAGCGACACGACGAAGCAGAGCTTCGAGGAGCCCCGTTCCCAAGCCGGAGCTTGGGAACGAGAAAGCAACTCGACCTTGAGGACGCAACTCGACCTTACGGCTTGGAAACGAACGCCCGATCGAACTCCGACACGTCGATGCCCGTCGGCACGGTGCGGCCGGTGGCGTGGCTGTACAGCAGGGCGGTGAAGACGGTGCCGGCGGCGCTGCTGGTGGCGGCCGCGAGTACGAACAAGGAGACACCGATGGCGATACACGTGACCATGACTGCCATGGAACCGGAAGCCACGCCCAGGAAGATCACCACGGCGCCGAGCAAGTAGATCGGCAACATCAGCAGGAAGCCGAGCAGCCCCAGCGAGAAGTTGCCGATCAGGGCCGTGCCCCAGGTCTTACGCAACGTGCCGAGCGACCGCTTGAAGGCGTCGATCGGCCCGACGCCTTCGAGCACGATCACCGGGACGACGAAGAAGGTCATGGCAGTCCAGGCGGAACCCAACAGCGAGGCGATGAACTCGCCAGCCCGTTTGTTGCTGTTTTCGATCACGCGCAGCAACACGCCGACGACCGCCGAGACCAGCGCCCAACCGAAGATTTGCGGCAGACGCCGGCCGGCCATCGAGAGGCCGTATTCTATGGTCGGGTCTTCGTTGTTGATCGCCTGCATGGTGCTGGCGACCAGGGCCGAATTGAAGAAGACGATCACGAAGTAGTTGCAGAAGTAGAACAGGAAGAGCGTCACGTAGAGGCCGATCTGGGGGTCGCCGCCCTGCGGTGCGTTGGCCCAACGTTCGAGCTGCCCGGTGGCCCAGAGCGGTGCGACAAAGCTGACAATCACCAGCGCGGCCGCCATGGTGGAGAACAGGGGAAACACGAGCAGACGCTTGTTGTTCCACAACACCTTGTAGCTGGTCGTGGCGAAACGCCAACTGCGACTGAGCGACTCGAACATGTCTGGTCCTCCGGCAAAGCGGTTTTCGGCGGCCGGCTGGCCCGTCCACCCGGTGTCCGCTGCGATTCTAGTGAAATTGTAGTACACAGGTCAACACCGGATTGGGGGGCAGCGGGCACATTTTCGCGTTTCCAGGCCCCCGATCACGCCGCGAGTGTGGCTCGTCTTGCCCTGCCCACGCCCAAGATGGTAGACTCCCCGACGCGCTCATGAAGAACGCTACTCTTGGGGGGCCGCCTGCTCGCGGGCAGGCAAACCGATTACGCGACAGGGAGGTCGCCTTTGCTCTCTCGATGGCCAATCCGCCGGAAGATGTCGGTCGGCCTGGGCCTGCTGGTGCTGGTGGTGCTGATTCTCGCCGGCAGCGGTCTGCGGGCGATGTACGCCTATCGGGCGCTGGTGAAAGACCTCCGTTGGCGGGTGCCGGAGTTGTCGGTGGCGGCAGAGTTGAGCCAGTGCGTCAGCGACCTGCGGGTGACGCTGAGCGAGCTGCACGGTCTGCGCGAGCAGACGCTCTACGGCGACGAAGTGCCGGTGCGGGCGCGGATGGTTCGCGACGAGTTTCGCGACAAGCTCGCCCGCGTCGAAGAGACGCTCACCCGTTACCGGGACGAGTTGGGCAGCGCTGCGCAAGCCGATCGCAGCATGGCCGACAATCGCCGCGAGTTGGCCACGGTCGAACAGATCGAGGTGGTGTTGTGGCGCGTACGCGACGCGAACGTGGAGGAGGACTGGATTCTCGACGCCGCCACGATGGGCCAACTCGACGCCGAACTGGGCCGCATGCAGGAACTCGCCGGCGAACTGCCCAGCCACCTGCATTCCAAAATGGCCGGATTCGCCGATCAGGTCCGCGGTCAATACCGCACGTTGATCGTTGCCGCCTGGGCCACGAGCCTTACCGCGGCGTTGGTGTTCGCGCTGTTCGTGCGGCTGATTTGGGTTTGGATTTTGCGGCCGCTGCGGACGTTGATCCACGGCTCGCGCCGTGTCGCCGCGGGCGACTTCAGCTTTCCGATACGCGTCGATACGCGCGACGAGATGGCCGAGCTGGCCCGGGCGATGAACGACATGACGACCCGCTTTCGCGACGTCCGCGACGGCCTCGACGCCAAGGTCCGCCAGCGTACCAAGCAGGCCGTCCGCAGCGAACAACTTGCCAGCGTGGGGTTCCTGGCCGCCGGCGTGGCCCACGAAATCAACAACCCCCTGGCTTCGATCGCCATGTGTGCCGAGTCGTTGCAAAGCCGCCTCGGCGAGTTGCTCGACGCCGACGGGCGGTCGACGTCCGACGCCGATCTGGCCGGCCAACGCGAGGTGATCGACCACTACTTGACGATGGTCCAAGAGGAAGCCTTCCGCTGCAAAGGGATCACCGAGAAACTGCTCGATTTCTCACGGATGGGGCCGGTCGAGCGAAACCGAACCGATCTGGGCGAACTGGTCCGCGGCGTGGTCGAGATGATCGGCCACCTGGGCAAGTACCAGCGGAAACAGGTCGAACTGGCCGTCGACGAACCGGTCGTGGCTCCGGTCAACACCCAGCAGATCAAACAGGTCGTGCTCAACTTGCTGACCAACGCGCTGGACAGTCTCAGTGACGGCGGCAGCGTGCGGATCGCCGTTCGCCGGCGTGGCCCCTTGGCCGAACTCGTCTTCACCGACGACGGCTGCGGGATGGAGCCGGAGGTGCTCGAACAGGTCTTCGAACCGTTCTTCACGCGCCGCCGTAACGGGCAGGGCACCGGACTGGGGCTCTCGATCACCCATCGCATCGTCAACGACCACGGCGGCAGCATCGAGGCACATAGCGACGGCGCCGGCCGCGGCGCCACCTTTCGAGTACGGCTGCCGCTGACCCACGCCGGCAAAGGAACACAAGGCAACGCGCGGGCCGCATGACGCGGCCCCGGGGCGTCCGCCGGATGCCCCAGCATCTTCAAGGAGGAAGACCAATCGCCACCAAGCCGCATACCCGACTGAAACTGTTGTTCGCCGACGACGAGCGCTCGCTGCAGGAGTTGATGCGTTTGGAACTGCCACGGATGGGGCACGAGGTGACCGTCTGTCCCGACGGCACCACGGCCGCCGCCGCGCTGGAGCGGAACACCTACGACTGCATCCTGGTCGATCTCGACATGCCGGGGCTCGGCGGCATCGAGGTCATCGCCCTGGCCAAGCGGCAATCGCCCGACACGGAAGCCATCGTGTTGACCGGCAAGTCGTCGCTGGAGACGGCCGTCGCGGCGCTTAGGCACGGGGCGTTCGACTACCTGACGAAGCCGTGCCGGCTGACCGATCTCGACTCGGTGTTGGGGCGCGTGGCGGAGAAGCGCGAACTGACCAACAAGTATCGCGCGCTGAAACAACGCCTCGAACGGATCGAAGGCTCGTCGGATCTGATCGGCGAATCGCCCGGCATGCAACAGGTCGGCCGGCTGATCGCCAAGGTGGCCCCGACCAACTCGACCGCGCTTATCCTCGGCGAGACGGGCACCGGCAAAGAGTTGGTCGCCCGCGCGCTGCACGACCAGAGTCTGCGCGCGGAGATGCCCTTCGTGCCGATCAACTGCGGGGCGTTGCCGGAACATCTGATCGAAAGCGAGTTGTTCGGGCATCGCAAGGGCGCGTTTACCGGCGCTGAAGAGCATCGCACCGGGCTGTTCGAGGTGGCCAACGGCGGCACGCTCTTCCTGGACGAGATCGGCGAGTTGCCCAAGTCGATGCAGGCCAAGCTGCTGCGGTTCCTCGAAAGCGGCGAAATCCGCCGCGTGGGCGACAACGAGTCGTTTACCTGCGACGTGCGGGTGGTCTGTGCCACGCATCGGCTGTTGGATGAAATGGTGGCCGAGGGCGATTTCCGCGAAGACCTTTGGTTCCGCATCAACACGTTCGAGATCGCCCTGCCGCCGTTGCGCGAGCGCCCCGACGACGTGCCGCTGTTGGCGCGGCACCTGGCCGCACGCTTCGGCGCCGGTGGCGGAGAAAACAACGAGGTCTTTGCGCCCGAAACGCTGGCGGCGCTGGAGAGTCACGCCTGGCCGGGCAACGTCCGCGAGTTGGCCAACGTGATCGAACATGCGATGATCCTCTGCGACCGTCTGCCGATCGCCCCGGAGCATCTGCCGCAGCGATTCGCTTCTCGGCGAGTTCTTTCGGCTGCACCAAAGTCGTTCGGCCCGTGTACGCTGCGGGAACTCGAGATGCGTGCGATCCACGACGCGCTGGACCGCCACGCCGGCAACAAGCCCCAGGCCGCCGAGGAACTCGGCGTCAGCCTGAAGACGCTTTACAACAAGCTCAACCAGGAGGCCGCGTTGAGCAAGTCGGCGTGAGCCGATTTGCCGCCGGATTGTCGGCGCGGCCTCAAACACCGCGAATTTGCGAGGAGACGTCCGATGAAGACGCCAACGGCCGTGCTGATGTGCGTTCTGGTTTGCTGCGTTACGGTCGTTTCTGCCTTACTGCTGTACGCGGCCGTAGAGCCACCCTCGGCGACACCGCCCCCTCCGCCGGAAGACCGGATCTGTGCGGAGTCGGCCTCGGGCACGGTATCGACTGACCTAGGCGACGTCGGTTCCGCCCCCAACACGACCGTTGCCGCCCTCGCCTCGGCGATGAGGGCGTATCAAACCCGGCTCTCGGTGATCGCTAACAATCTGGCCAACGCCGAGACGACGGCCTTCAAGTGCGGTCGGGTGATTCTCGAAGATCTGCCGTATCGGCACGAACAGATGCCGGGAAAACCCGATACCGCGGGGCAATACACCACAAGTGGGGTATCCGTCGGGGCGGGTGTTCGGGTGGCGGCCGTCGAAACCGACTTCTGTCAGGGCGCCGTGCTTCAAACGGACTGCGAACTCGACGTGATGGTGATGGGCC
The DNA here is from genome assembly GCA_964472545.1 of uncultured Planctomycetaceae bacterium. Lineage (GTDB taxonomy): Bacteria > Planctomycetota > Planctomycetia > Pirellulales > Thermoguttaceae > CAYYNP01. The sequence goes on from CAYYNP010000140.1 coordinate 12,016, forward strand.
GGGGGTTCTTTCAGGTGCAGGATCCTTCCGGCGAAACGCTCTATACCCGGACGGGTGTCTTATCGAAGAACGCCAACGGCAATCTGGTGGTCGTATCGGCGAACGTCGGCCGGCTGCTGCAACCACCGATCTGCATTCCCGACACGGCCACCACGATCGCGATCAGCGGCGAAGGCATCGTCCAGTATCATGAGTCCGGCTGCAGCGCGCTGACGCAGGCCGGCCAGATCGAGTTGGCCCGGTTCATCAACCCCGGCGGCCTGTTGAAGGAAGGCGAGGGCCTCTACTCCGGGACCGACGCCTCGGGCTCGCCCACCATCGGCAACCCCGGCGCCGACGGCATCGGCTTCTTGCACCAGGGTGCGCTGGAGGCTTCCAACGTCGACGTGCAGCAGGAGTTGCTGCGGTTTCGGCAAACGCAGCAGACACTGCAGAGTATCTGCAAGCTTCTCGACCTCGAATAGGCGCCCCGCCGGCGGCACGCCCTCAGAACTCGGACAGATCGGCCCCCAGCAGCCCCACCTTGTGTCCGTTCTGCTGGAGGATTTGAGTGGCCTTGCGGCTGACGTTCAGCAAGATGAACAGGCCAATGAGCGGGATCACCGTGAGGATGCCGAGGAGAATGCCGAGGGCTGTGTCGTAGACCTTTGCCGCCAGTAGGATCACGAAGACGAACCCGGTGATCCCCACGCCCAGTACGCCCAACACCAGCAACAGTTGCAACTCCGGCGGGATGAAGAACTGGCCGCCTACGGCGGCAAAGTAGAGCAAGATACAGACAAGGATGCCCTTCTGATACACGGCCACGCTTCTGAGGTCTTCGCGGCGGCCGCTCTTCACACCGACCGCCGGCGGCATCGTCTCGGCGATAGGAGACTGATAAGGATTCTCGTCCATGGCTTCTCCCCTTTGCGGACGTCGCAAGCGTCGTGTGGCACCTTCCAATCGTGGCCGTCGAACCTAGCCGGGGGCGGAAGCCCCCGGACGGTCGGAAGCAGATTGTATTGGAGGGCGGCTACTGCTGCAAACCCTCCGGGGGCTTCCGCCCCCGGCTAGGGCTTGGCTCGAAGTAGTGTGACGCGTGTGCCGTCGATACGTAGGGCAACTTCAGCCTTCGACTAAAACACGTCGAGCATGAAATGGCTGCCGCTGTGGTACTTCCGCGATTGCGGGTAGTAGTTGTGCCACTGGCGGTTGTATACCGGGATCCGCATCTCGGGCGGATAGCGGAAGTAAAGGTCTTCGCTGCTGCGATAGTAGTCTGAGCCCCAGAAGTTCTGCGGGTAGTAGACGTACGGGTAGTGGTACAGCCGGTTCCAATCCTGGGTGCTGTAGCTGCGGCCCCACTGTCGGCCATAGGCCTGCTGGGCTTGGGCGTCGGTGGCAACGCCGAGAACGGTCAAGACGACGACTGCGCAGAGCAGTCCGAGCACGGTGCGGCGGATCATGAAATCCCCCCTTGTATAGCGGACGGGAAGGGCACAAAGGTGCCGTTAGACTGGGTCGATCATTAGACGCATCGGCACAGACCGCCGCCCGCATTGAGGGAATATCCGCTACAGGCCGCACAAAGGGTACAACCGGCGGGCGGCGTCGAGGGTGTTGAAGCTGGCCGGGGGGCTTGCCTGCCGTTCACAAATCCAGGTGACGTGACGCTTGAATACCCGGTGTGACTCACTTCGTGGGTGGCTGGGGTCGACCTCAGCCACCCCGCTCATCAATCTCCCTGCAACGAAGCTTCGGCCCCTCACCTTCCTGCCGTATCGGCACCCATGATACAAGCATTGCTTGACATCCTCACTGGCCGAAAGAAGAATGGCAATATCGTTGCGGCCGGTCCACGAGGTGTCGGGTGAGCGTTCCAAGGCAACCGAAGCTGCGTCCCCTGGAGATTATCTCCGACGGGCCGCCCCGAGGGATGATCATCCTGTTGCGCGATCCGGAGGGTCTCGGACGCACGCTGGCATTGCCACCGGGGGCGGCGGCCCTGGCGAGCTTGATGGACGGGGATCGCACGGCGGCGGAGATTCGTGCGGCCTTTCGCCGCCGGGCAGGCAAGCCGGTCTCGGCGCAGGACGTCGAGCAGCTCGTCCGCCAACTCGACGATGCTTTCCTGCTCGAGGGCCAGCGATTCGACCGCCGTCGCCGCACGGAGATCGACCGGTATCTTGGCGATCCGATCCGCCCGGCCTGGCACGCCGGCGGGGGCTACGCGGCCGAGCCGGATGCGCTGCGAGAGCAGTTGGACGCCGCGTTTGCCCTGCCGCAAAGCCCGGGCAGCGCCGATGCAGATACGCAACACGGTGACGGTCGGCTAGCCGGCGTGATCAGCCCGCATATCGATCCCGACCGTGGCGAAGCCACGCTGGCCGACGTCTACCGACGAGTGGCCAAGCAGAACGACGCCGATCTGTTCGTGATACTCGGCACGGCCCATCATCCCATGCAGAACGTCTGCTGCGTCTCGCCGAAGGACTTCGACACGCCGCTGGGCGTCGTGCCGACCGATCGGACGTTCGTCGACCGGTTTGCCAAAGAGCTCGCCGGCAGCGTCGCCGGGCGCCAGATCGATCCGTTTGCCGATGCGTTGACCCATCGCACGGAACACTCGATCGAGTTTCAAGCCGTGTTCCTGCAATACGCGTTCGGCGGGCGGCGGCCGTTTCAAATCGTGCCGGTGCTGGCCGGTTCGTTCGAGGAGTTCGTCGCCGAGGGCACGTCGCCGGAAGATTCGCCGGAGATTCAGACCCTGGTTGCCGCGTTGCGAGCGGCCACGGCGGGCCACTCGGGCAACGTCTGCTTCATCGCTGCGGCAGATCTGGCCCACGTCGGGCGGCAGTTCGACGACCCTTGGCTGCTGGACGAGCCGCGGCTGGCCGAGCAGGCCGAGGACGACGCGGCGCTGTTGCGCCACGTCTGCCGTGGCGACGCGGCCGGGTTCTTCGCCCACGTGGCCGAGCAGCACGACCGCCGGCGTATCTGCGGGCTGGCGCCGATCTACCTGCTGCTGGCCGCGCTGGGGCCGGTTCGCGGCCAGTTGCTCCGCTACGGCCAGGCGGTCGAGCCGGACGGCACCGCGTGCGTCACTTTCGCCGGCGTGTGGTTTTCGTCCGCCGTTCGCAAGTGACGGACGTGCCGAGTGTGACGGATACACTGGGACCGCGCGGCAACCCGGCTCTCGGCGATCGGCCCGGACGGCGTTCTCTCCGCCCCGCGCTCGATTCCATAACCCATACTTGTCAAGCACGCCGTGGGCGGGCAAAACACACCACCGGACACGCTCCCACGCATCAGGAGGATCGAATGGCCACCGCCACCGAGGAAGCTCTCGCCACGTTCAACGTCGACCCCGCCGTTCTCGCCGCCCTGACCGACGCCGTCGAGGGCTGCCTGGCCATGTGCGACACGGAAGCCCGATGCGTGGGGATCTCGACCGTACCCACCCGCGACCCGGGCAACGTCACCGGGCTGATCGGCGTACACGGCGACGTCTCCGGGTTCGTCACCGTGAACATGGCCGAACTGGTTGCCACCTCCGCGGTCGGCGGGCTGCTGCAAGATCGATTCGAGAAGCTCACCAGCCAGGTGATCGACGGGGCCGGTGAGATGACCAACATCATCGCCGGCGGGATCAAGAAGGGGCTGGCCGGAACCCAATGGGGATTCAGGCACGTCACCGTCCCGTCGGTGATCGTCGGCCAGAACTACCAGATCGCCTACGTGGCCGGCCTGCAGTATCTCTCGGCCATCTTCGAGCAGAAGAACGACGAGGCCCTGCTGTTGGACGATCGGCTGATCAAAGTGGCCATCTCACTGATCCGGCTGTAGACGGCAGGGAGGAGGGAGAATTGAGAATTGCAAATTGAGAAGAAAAGCACGTACGCCAACACGCGCCGTGCTCAATCCCCAATTCTCAATTTACAATTTGCAATGGTCAATTTGCAATCCTCCTAAATAGGCTCGCGCCGCTTCTCCCCGTTCAGTTCCGGCCCCACCTTGCGGCGTTTGTAGGTGACCGAATAGGTCACCAGGCGTTTCTCGCCGGGCGTCAGATCGAGAAAGTACTTCACGTGGTTCGTGTCGACGCGCTCGACCCGGCCGCCAACCTCGTGCAGATCGACGTACGCCCCGGCCTCGTTCGAGGTCCAGACCTTCGGCTCGCCGTCGCTTCCCCAGAGCACCACGTTGTCGTCGAAACGGCGTTCGATCTCCGTCTTCACGTCGGCCGGCTTGCCGGAGACGATCTCTTCCTCGTAGACGAACGTCTCGTCGTAGTCGATCAGGTCGTAGTACCAGACGTACGTGTTGTCCAGCCGCCGCTTGTACTGCCGGGCAACCACGTTGCTGATCCGCTGGTCTTTCAGCCGGCGGACGATCGTCAGGTCGCCGTCGCGGCCCACGTTCACCTCGACGCGGTCGCCGATCGGCACGTACTTGGTCGCTGTGCCGCCCACGTACGCGAGGTCCCGGTTGGCGTATTCCGAGAAGAGCCGCACGTTGCCGTCCGGCAGCGGCGAGAGCCCCAGGTTCTCCATCGCCGGCAAGTCTTTGTCGTCGCCCTGCTCGTCGGTCAGCTTGAGGTTCTTGAAGCGGTAGAACTTCGTAAACGCGGCGCCGCCGTCGCGGTCGGTGAGTTTGTAGAAACACTCCAGCGGCACCTCGGCCACGTCCATCGAAACCAGCCGCTTGGGCTGGCCGTGCTCGATGTCCTCACGGCCGTCGATCGTAAACAGAAAGTACTCGGAAAGGCCCTGCTTGACGACCTGCTTCGGCACGTCGGCAGGGTCTTCGTCCACGGGTGCGTCGGCCCCGGGCATCTCCAGGTCCTGGGCCTTCTTCATCCCCGAGAGGAACTTGCGCCGCATCTCGAGCCGCTCCCCGTCGTCCCGCTTGCCGTAGCCTTCCTGGCCCGGGGCCGGCCGTTGGGCCAGATCGGCGATCGGCTCGACCAGGTTGATCGTGCCCACCACCAGCCGGGTTTGGGCGTTGTCGTAGAGTTCGCCTGAGTTGTTCATCACACGGACGTAGCCGGTCAGATTCAGCTTGGTCTCGTCACCGTTGGCAATGCCCACGTAGTCGGCCTGCCAGGTGATGCCGCTGGTGAAGTAGCGGATTTCGACCGGCAGTTTGCCGTCGAGTTGGCTCTGGATGTTCCACTGCAAGGCGTCGTTGCGGCCGCTGGGAAAGGTCGTGTCGATCAGGTCGACCTGGTCTTGATGATCGAGAATGCGAAAGTCGATGCTGGTCGGATCAATCAGCGTATTGGCCCAGGTGAACTGGATCCGATTCACGCCGCGCTTGACCGTCAACAGCCGATGCTCGCGGACCATCGTGATGTCGTCGGAGTTATAGATCGTGAGCTGCGTGGCCTCTCGGCGAGGAACGGTCACCAGATCGACCGCGGCGAAAGAGCCGGCCGACATGGCGGCGAGCAAGAGCAGGGCCAGGCAGAAGCGGAAGGCGGTCATGGGCTGGACTCTTTTCGTTTTGGCTATGGGCCGCACCAAGGGCGGAAGATTGCAAATTGAGAATTGCAAATTGTAAATTGAAAAGTGAAGAGGGAAGCATGCACGCCGGCACGCTCGGTAATCAATCCTCAATTTGCAATTCTCAATTCTCAATTCTCAATTTACAATCCTCCTAAATGGGCTGGTGCTTCTTCTCCTGATTCAACTCCGGCCCCACCTTGCGGCGCTTGTACGTAACCGAATAGGTCACCAGCCGCTTCTGCCCCGGCTCGAAGTCCAAGAAGTACTTCACGTGGTTCTGATCGACCCGCTCCACTCGGCCTTCGATCTGGTGCAGGTCGACGTACGCCCCGGCCTCGTTCGAGGTCCAGTTCTCCGGCTGGCCTTCGCTTCCCCAAAGGGTCACGTCGGCGTCGAAGCGGCGTTCGATCTCGGTCTTCACGGCGGCCGGCTTCCCGGAGACGATCTCCTCTTCGTAGACGAACGTCTCGTCGTAGTCGATCAGGTCGTAATACATCACGTAGGTGTTGTCGATCCGGCGGACGTACTGCCGGGCGACGACGTTGGTGATCTGCTGGTCCTTCAGTCGGCGGACGATCGTCACGTCCGCATCGTGGCCCACGTTGACCTCGACGCGGTCGCCAATGGGTACGTATTTGGTCGACGTGCCGCCCACGTAGGCCAGGTCCTTGTTGGCGTATTCCGAGAACAGCCGCACGTTGCCGTCCGGCAGCGGCGAAAGCCCCAGGTTCTCCATCGCCGAGAGGTCCTTCTCGTTGCCCTCGTCGTCGAGCAGCTCGAGGTTCTTGAAGCGGTAGTACTTGGTGAACTGCGTGCCGCCGTCGCGATCGGTCAGTTTGTAGAAGCACTCCAACGGGACCTCGGCCACCTTCATCGAGACCAGCCGCTTGGGCTGCTTGTCTTCGATATCCTCGCGGCCCTCGATGCTGAAGAGGAAGTACTCGGAAAGCCCTTCCTTGACGACCTTCTTCGGTGCCGCCGGTTTCGTTGCCGGCGCGGACAGCCCGGGCATGGCGACTCCCTCCGCCGCGCGCACGCTCTCCTTGAACACCTCCTGGGCCTTCTCCCGCTCTTCTTCCGCCCAGCCCGCGTATCGGCCCGACGTGGGTGGTGGCTGCTGGGCCAACTGGGCGATCTTCTCGACCAGATTGATCGTACCCACCACCAGCCGGGTTTGGGCGTTGTCGTACAACTCGCCGGAGTTATTCAACACCCGCACGTAGCCGGTCAGGTTTAGCTTGGTTTCGTCTTCGTTGGCGATGCCCACGTAATCGGCCGTCCAGGAGATGCCGCTGGTGAAGTAGCGGATCTCGACCGGCAGCTTGCCGGCCGTCTGGCTGCTGACGTTCCATTGCAGGGCGTCGTTGCGGCCGGCGGGAAAGGTGGTGTCGATCAGATCGACCTTGTCTTGATTCTCGAGGATGCGGAAGTCGATGCTGGTCGGGTCGATCAGCGTATTGGCCCAGGTGAACTGGATGCGGTTGATGCCCGGCTTGACCGTCAACAGCCGATGCTCGCGGACCATCGTGATGTCTTCGGAATTGTAGATCGTGAGCTGCACCCCCTCGCGGCGGGGGATCGTGACCAGATCGACCGCGGCCAAGGCCGTTGTCGCAGGCAGGGCCAGCAGCAAGAGAGTGGCGGTGTAGGAGCGTCGAGACATGGCGAGACCTTCGTCTAGACCGAGCGTGTCGTGTTTCGGCAGGGTGCCGGGCGTGATACCATAGGATAGCGTATCCCCCGGGGTTACCCATCAGACGAGTCAACGTGGCAAGAAGTTTCCTCGCGGCGGTGGGGCAACCACGGACCGATGACACGCACGCTCTCAAAGAACGGAATAACTCATGCTACGACAACAGGTTAGGATCTGTGTGGCACTGGCGGCGGCCGTGCTGCTTGGGCTCTTTGCGTACCCGGTGGCTTGGGCACAGGACGAGCGGAAGCTCGACATCCGCCCCAACGCAGATGCCGACTGGGGAGGCGCCAGTCTGCGCGACATTGGCAAGGTGCTCGATTCGGCCGGCGGCGAGCTTTGGCGGCATTTCCCCAACCGCACGCTCGAGCCGATCCTAGTCGAACCGAAAGGCGGCCCGATCGTCCTCTATCGCCGAGGGCCGCAGGGCGAGTATCGCGTGCGGCTGAATACGGGCAGCACCTACTGGGCCCAATACGCCTTCCAGATCTCCCACGAACTCTGCCACATCCTCTGCAACTACCGCGAAGGCGGACGCAGCAACAAGTGGTTCGAAGAATCGCTCTGCGAGTTGGCCAGCCTGTTCGTCTTGCGGCGGATGTCGGAGAGTTGGAAGACCGACCCGCCATATCCCAACTGGCGCGGTTTCTCCTCGGCGCTGAGCGACTATGCGCAGAACCGCCTCGACGAGTGCCCCCTGCCCGACGGCACCACGCTGGCCGCATGGTATCGCGAACAGGCCGCGGAGCTTCGCAAGGACCCGTGTCAGCGGCCGAAGAACCGCGTCGTGGCCGGCGCGCTGCTGCCGCTGTTTGAGGAGGAGCCGGAGCATTGGGCGGCGGTCGCATACCTGAACGCGGCTCCCGCGGCGGAAGCAGACACGTTTCAGCAGTATTTGCAGAAGTGGCACCGACATACTCCGGCTCGGCACCAGGCGTTCGTGCGGAAGATCACCGGAGAGTTTGGGATCGAGTTGTCGGGAGAGTAGATGAGTAGGGAGTGGAAAAAGGGGACTGGCTCCGAGCCGCCGCACAAGCCCAACCTATGGTAGGACGCTGCCGGCTCGGTGCCTGTCCCCGTTCTTCCACGGTACCTGCGTGCCCTCCCGAACGTGATGCGGTGGTGAGTGGTGGGTGGTGAGTGAGGAGTCGGGAGTGCGGAGGGCGTGTGAGTTGAAAGAGGGAATAGGATGATGAGAGCTTTCTTGTGTGTTGTGGTTGTGGCGATGTTGGTGTTTGTTGCGGGTTTCGCTGCCGCGGCGGACGACCCGCAATGGGATGAGCAAAAGGGCGTCTGGCGCCATTCGCTCAGCAGTGCGTTTCAGGCCGGCGCGAACGACGTCGAGGTCCTCTTGCCCGACGACTACGACGCCGAGCGACGCTACCGCGTGCTCTACGTGCTGCCGGTCGAGCCGGGCATTGGTGGGCGATACGGCGACGGCCTACAAGAGATCCGCAAGCTGGGCGCCCACAACCGCTACGACCTGATTTGCGTTACGCCGGCGTTCGCCGCCACGCCTTGGTACATGGACCACGCCGACGATCCGAAGCAGCGGCACGAACGGCACATGCTCGATGCCGTCGTTCCGCTGATCGACGCCCGTTACCCGACCGTCGCCACGCCCGAAGGCCGGCTACTGCTGGGGTTCAGCAAGTCGGGCTGGGGTGCGTTCACGCTGCTGCTGCGTCATCGCGACGTCGTCGGCTACGCCGCCTCGTGGGACGCCCCGCTGATGCTCCGCGAGCCCGACTGGCAGAACTTCGGGATCGCCCGGGCCGCCGGCACGGTGGAGAACTTCCGCCGCTACCAGCCACGGCGATTGCTGGCCGACAACGCCGAGCACTTCCGCGGCCGCCGTCCGCGCTTTGCCTTGTTGGGTCACAAGTCGTTCGGCCCCAACGGCAGCCCGGCCTACGCTGGCGAGAATGCCCATACGAAGGCTGCACACGCCCTGATGCAATCGCTCGACATCCCGCACGTCTACGACAACCACGTCCGCGTGCCACACACGTTTTCCGGCGGCTGGGTCGGGCCCACGGTCGACGCCCTGATGGCGGCGGCCGGACAGCCCGAGCGGTTCGACGTGGTGGTCGTCGGCGGCACGCCGGGCGGCATCATGGCGGCCGTCGCGGCGGCCCGGGGGGGATGCTCGGTGGTGATCCTCGATCGCAATCGCCACGTCGGCGGCCTGCCCGCCAACGGGCTCGGGGCCACCGATATCCACACCCGCGGCGCCACGGCCGGGCTGTTTATGGAGTTCATCACGCGGGTGAAGAGGCACTACATCGACACCTACGGCGCGGATTCCCCCCAAGTCCGCGACTGTTCCGATGGCTATCGCTTCGAGCCGGCCGTGGCCGAGCGGATCTTCGGCGAGATGCTGGCCGAGCATCGCGGCCGGATCGCCGTACGCATGCTGCGGCAGTTCGATGCGGTGAAGGAGAACGTCGTGCTCCGCGACGGTGCCGTGGCCGAAATCGCCGTGACCAACCGCCGACGCCCCACGGCCGCCGAACGCTACGCCGGTAAGGTCTTCATCGACGCCACCTACGAAGGCGATCTGGCCGCGGCAGCCGGCGCCCCGTTTCGCCTCGGCCGCGAGGGCCACGACGAATATCGCGAGCCGATGGCCGGGCGGATCTACACCGGTTGGGGCACGACCCGCCTGGGTCCCGGCTCGACCGGCGAGGCGGACGAGGCGGTGCAGGCCTACAACTACCGGCTCTGTTTGACCAAGGACCCGCGGATCCGCGTCGCGATCCCCAAGCCGGACGACTACGACCGTGAAGAGTTCGCCTCGCTGGTCGACGATATCAAGCTCGATCGCACGACCGGGCCGCATCGCAGCGAGAAGGATTTTGACGGCATCGGCCGGGTGGTGAACATGGTCGCGCTGCCCAACGGCAAGGTCGACGCCAACAACCAGCACCTCGCCTTCCTGGCCACCGACCTGCCCGAGGAGAATTGGCCCTGGCCGACCGCCGATTGGGCCTGGCGCGACCGCTACGCCGCCCTGCTCCGCAGCTACACCCTCGGGCTGCTCTGGTTCGTGCAAAACGACCCCGCGCTGCCGGAGGAGTTTCGGCGTCGGGCGTCGGCGTGGGGATTGGCCGGAGACGAATACACCGACAACGGCCACTTCCCACGACAGGTTTACGTCCGTGAAGGGCGGCGGATCGAGGGCGAGCATCTCTTCACGGCCCACGACGCCCTGGCGGCCCGCGGCAGTGTGCGGCCTCCCGTGTATGCCGACAGCATCACGTCGAGCCACTACTACCTCGACTCCCACGCCTGCCAGAAGCGCGAGCCGAATCGCGTACACCTCGACGGCTTCTTCAGCTACCCGACCAAGCCGTACACCGTGCCGTACGGCGTGATCGTGCCCAATCGCGTCGAAGGGCTGCTCACGCCGGTGCCGGTCTCCGGCACACACGTCGGCTTCAGCACGCTGCGGATGGAACCCTGCTGGATGGCCCTGGGCCAGGCCGCCGGTGTGGCCGCCGCGCTTTCGGTACGCACGGAGACACCGCCGCGCAAGCTCGACGTCTCGACCATCCAACGCGAGCTGCTCCGCCAACGCGCCATGCTGATCTACTTTCAAGACATCGCCCCCGGCGACCCGCATTACGAAGCAGTGCAGTTATTCGGCTTGCGGGGGCTCCTCGGCGGCGACGCGTGGAAGGCCCGGCTAGACGAACCCGTCAGCGCTGCCGACGCGACCGCGTGGATTCGCGGCGCGAGCGTCGAGAGGCCATCATCCTACACCCCCGGCACGTCCACCCGCGGGGAGTTGCTCGACGCGTTGTTTCAGGCGGTGCGCGAACGGTCGACTGAGCCGACGTCGTAGCCCCGGCCTGCACAAACGCGGCCGATCGGAGAGGCGATCAGCGTCCGGCTCGGGAGGCCGCTCGAGAGTAAGCCTTCGCCGAACCCGTCAAGAGCCGTTCGTAGTGACCACTTTCATGCGGTCTTTCGCGGCAACCCGCAAGAAGTCTCGGGAACTGCGACTATCCCGGCTGTCGGCTGCGGCGATAATGTCGGAGCACATGGCGTTCTGACGGGACGCGCGGCGCACGGAGGCGCGATGGCGGTGAGAGTTTCGGATGCTCTCGGCCCGGGAGCGTCAGCGCGGCAGCCGGCCGCCGGGCAGGAGGCCATGAAGGCGGCGGCTGGCCGGTGTGAAAATGCAACGACAAGAAGGTCGGCGCAAGCGAGAAGCGGCCTTGACGGTATCGGCCCGCGCGGTGGAAACCGAGCCCAGGTCGAGGCATTGGAGACCACGGATGTGCTCCGGCCGGCAAGGCCGCTTTTCTATCTTAATGCACCGGCCCGGGCACCCATCCGTCGGCGGGTTAGGGCGCGAGACTGCGCCATCGGCCGCTTGGCCGATGCAGCGACCTCCCCAACAATCGTCGGTAGCGCGCAGCATACGGTTCGCCAACGCATTTTCCGCATCAACGCCACAAAATGGCCGCGCCGCTGGGAGAAAGTGGCCGGTCCAGCCGCGGGTCTGCACGAAGGCCAAAGACGTGGCCCAGGTCGACTACGAAAGCCTGGCAAGGTAGTACGGTTGATTGCGGCCCCCTCTGCGTTGCGGTAGAATACGCACACTGCAGAGGTTTACCATCTGTAACCCCCAGGAGGTGCGTACGATGTTTCGATTCGGTTTGATTCTGATAGTGATTGGCGGTGCGATTTGCTTCCTGGGAGTCCAGGAGTATCGGGTCAGCAGCGGCACGTCGAGCGAGCCGGTCGACGTCGACCTGGCGAAGCTGGAAGCCGGCGAGAAGCCGGAGAACAACTACGTCAAGATTGGTGAGCACGTGGCGTTTGTAGTGTTTCAACTCAAATGGCACAAAGTGGAGGGTAGGTGACGATCTCCT
>CAYYNP010000141.1:0-24055 GCA_964472545.1 uncultured Planctomycetaceae bacterium
GAAAAGGGGACAGGTCCAATTTGTGCGAAGCACCCTTCGGGCCGTTCCGGCAAATCGGACCTGTCCCCTTTTTGTTGCCCTACGGAGGGCCGCGCCGGAAACGCGGCCGGCCCTCCGCCTTTGTTCGAGAACTCCGTAACACGAAGCCGACACCGAAAAGGGGACAGGTACCTTTTGTGCAAAGCACCCTTCGGGCCGTTCCGGCAAAACGTACCTGTCCCCCTTTCGGTGCCCCCTTCTCCGTGCCAAGAAATCCGACCGAGGAGAACCAGCCATGACCGCCACCTACAAGCTCTCGCAGTATCACGTGGCCACCGAGCCCTTTGTCGACGGCAAGACCGGCGGCCGGGCGAAGCGGATCGTCTTCGGCGCCCGCAAGGCAACCGCCCGGGTGGTCGACGGGCAACTCTTCGATCGCGTTCAAAGCGGCGACATGGCAGAGAAGGACCTGCCGGTGGAAGCGCTGAGCGAGCTTCTAGACGCCGAAATCCTCGTTCCGGCCGATGAAGACGAGGTCCGCACGATCTTCGACAAGAACGATCGGGCCGTGCAAACCGAGAAGACACTCTACCTCGTACTGCAGCCGACCGGCTGGTGCCAACTGGGCTGCTGGTATTGCGGACAAGAACACCGCCGGGCGACGCTCAGCCCGGAGAATCAGGACCGGCTGATCGAGCACGTCCGCCGTCACCTTCAGACGGGCGACTACGAGAACGTGGAGATCTGCTGGTTTGGCGGCGAGCCGCTGGCCGGCATGCGGGTGGTCCGCCGGCTGACGCCGCGGCTGCGACAACTGGCCGAAGAGCACAACTGTACGTACTCGGCGGGCGTGGTCTCCAACGGCGTGACGCTGACTCGCAAAGTGGCCGAGGAATTGGTCCGCAAGCTGTCGGTCCGCAAGATCGAGGTCACGCTCGACGGCACGGCCGAGTATCACGACACCCGCCGGCCGATGAAGTCCGGCGCGGCGACCTTCCAGCGGATCTTCGATAACGTGGTCGACCTGGCAGGCCGCGACGACCTCGACGTGAAGCTCACCGTCCGCTGCAACGTCGACCAGGGCAACCGCGACGGCGTCACCCCGCTGCTGCGGATGCTGGCCGAGGCGGGCGTCCATCGGCGGATCACCGGGTTCTACGTCTCGCCGGTCTTCGATTGGGGTAACGAGGCCGGCCAGCAGGGCGTTTCTCGCGAAGAGTTCGCCCGCTGGGAACTGGAGTGGTTCATGGAGATGTTCAAGCTGGGCTACGAGTTGCCGTTGATCCCGCAGCGCCAGCCGATCCCCTGCATGACCTACAAGCCGGATGCCCAGTTGGTCGACCCGTTCGGCGTGCTGCACAAGTGCTCGGAGACCCCGTTGGTCCCGGCCTACGAGCAGCCGGCCGAGCCGGGCAGGCTGCCGGTGTTCGAATCGACGTCGTGTGGGTCAAACTCGCCGTGCCACAACGCCGCGCAGGACAACCGTTGCGCCATCGGCGACCTGATCGAAGGCGCCCGGCCGGAGCGTTGCGAGTTTTTCGGATTCAACGATCGGGCCCGCCGCGGCGAGTACGCCTGCGGCACGTGCCGTCTGTTGCCCGTCTGCGGCGGCTATTGCCCCAAGAAATGGCACGACGGCGACATTCCGTGTCCGGCGACCCGATACAACATCGAACAGCGCCTGCTACTGGCCTACGCCGCCGGACGCTTGACGGCCGAGCCGGGAGCCGGGCTGGGTACGCGATACAACGCGTCGTGGCAAGTCGCGGAAGCGGGGGAGGAGTGACGGGGTGAGGGGGTGACAAGGTGAGGGGGTGACAAGGTGAGGGGTGACTGTGATACGCACGGGAATGCTGTGGCGGTGTGGGCGACGCCGGCCTTGAAGCTGCGTGGCCGTAGCTCCTGCCACCCAGTCCCGAGCCCCCAGTCCCGAGCCCCCAGCCCCCGTTTCGCATATGGTACAACGCCACATGGGTAGATACACTACCCGGCATGGAGGAAACACGGACGACCTTATTGCTGCGGGTGCGCGACCCGGACGACGCGGAAAGCTGGCGGGAATTCGTCGGGCTGTACGAACCGCTGTTGCTGAGTTACGTCCGCAGCCGGGGCGTGAGGGAGCACGACGCGCGAGATATCGTGCAAGACGTTTTCGCCCGGCTGGTTCGGGTGATGCCGGAGTTCGAGTTGGACCGTTCGCGCGGCCGATTTCGCACTTGGCTGTGGAGGATTACGCAAAACGCGATCGTCGACGCCATGCGGCGCCGGCGGCGCGTGACGGCGGCCGAAGAAGAGGCCCGGCAGATGGCCTCGGCCGCTGCCGCGGCCGACGAGCCGGAAGCGGAGTGGATTGCGGCCCATCGCCAACGGGTGCTCGACTTCGCGTTGGCACGCGTGCGGGAGAAGTCGAACGAGCGTACTTGGGAGTGTTTCGAGTTGCACGTGTTGCAGGGGCGCGCCAGCAAAGAGGTTGCGGCCGAGTTGGGCCTGACGGCAAATTCGGTCTACGTCAACGCCTCGCGGGTGTTGAGCCGCGTCCGGCGACAGTGTGAAGATTACATGGAGAACCTGGCCGATGAATGAGCCGCATTGCCCAACCGAAGAAGGGTTGCTGCCGCTGATCACCGGCGAGGACGTCGCGGACGCCGTGCAAAGCCACGTAGACAACTGCCCGGAGTGCCGGCAGCGCATCGGACGGCTGCGATCGGAAATCGACGCACTCCGTCAGACCTACGACCATCCGTTGTCGACCGTGCGGCAAGCGGCTGCTGCGAGCCCGTCGGGCACCAGGCTCGAACCGGCCGCCGCCGAACCGCTGCACACCATCGGCAAGTATCGCGTGATCGGCGAGTTGGCCGCCGGCGGACAGGCTCGGACCTATCGGGCGGCGCATCCGCAGCTTCCGATGGAATTGGTCGTCAAGCTGGGCGGCGAGTCGACGGCCGACGACATCGACCAGCGCGAGCGGCTACAGCGCGAAGGCCGCATCTTGGCCGAACTAAGCCACCCGAACCTGGCGCGGATCTACGATCTCGATTTCGACGCCGGCCGGCCGTTTGTGGTGATGGAGTACGTCCGCGGCAGCAATCTTCGGCAGCACGTCGACGCAGAGAAGGTATCACCTAGGGATGCGGCCGTACTGATCGCCCAGGTCGCCCGGGCGTTGGCGGCGGCCCACGGGCGGGGCGTACTGCACTTGGACGTCAAGCCGGAGAACATCGTGCTCGACGAGTCGGGCCGGCCGCGATTGATCGACTTCGGCGTCGGCCGCATCCGCGACGCCTGGCAAGACAGCCGGCTGGGTGAACAAACTCTCGGCGGCACGCCCGCCTTCATGGCCCCCGAACAGGCACGCGGCGAGGCGACCGATCCGCGCAGCGACGTCTTCGCCGCCGGGGCCGTGCTGTACTACCTGCTGGTCGGCAAGTCGCCGTTTCGGGCGGCGTCGAGTGGAGCATCGCTCGAATTGGCACAAGCCGGCGAGTTCGATCGCGACGCCTTCGAAACAGCCGGCGTGCCCGTGGCGCTGCGGCAGATCTGTTTGCTTGCAATGGAGACGGATCCCCAGAAGCGCTACGCCCGGGCCGACGCCTTGGCCGACGCCTTGGAGCGATACGTCCGGCGGCCGAAGCGAAACGCGCTGTTGTTTGGGGCCGTGGCGATTGCGGCGTTGGCGGCCGTGGCAGTTTGGCAGTTCCGGCCCAAGGATCAACAGCCCATCGAAAGGCCCGTCAACAACCCGGTTCAGAACGGTTCGGCTGTGGCGGCCACGTTTGAAGCCCGCTTCGAGATCCCCGTACTGCGGCAGAACGCCACCGGCGCGTGGGACCGCGGCGACTTGAGCAAGGCCCATCCGCTGCGGACCGGCGACCGCCTGGCCATTCGCGGCCGGCTTCCGGTGGGCATGCACGTTGCCGTGTTCTGGTTCGACTCGGAAGGCAACCTGCATCAACTCACGCACGAAACGACCTCATCGCCCGAGGCGGACTGGGTCTACTACCCGGGCCAAGAGCAATTCGTCGACCTCAGCGGCCCGCCGGGGACGGAAGTTCTATTGCTCTGCGCCCGAGCATCCGGGCCGATCGAGCCGGCGGATGTTGAAGCGGCCTTCGCGTCGGGCGAACCTTGGCCTTCGATGCCGCCGGGCGATTCGATTGTCCATATCGACCGGGAACGCGTGTGGATCCCCTCGCGCGGTCCCGGTACCACGGCCGACACGCCGGAGGCCGCCGCATTGCGCCAGGCCGAAAAGGTCCGGGCACGGCTGGCCGATCGCTTCGACTTCGTAATGGGTCGAGCGATCACACACATCGACTGAACGTTTCGTTTTCTACTGTTTCCGAGATGCCCTCGAGGCAGAAAGGAGAGGAGTGTATGCGCAGAACATGGAAAATGCGCAGATCGATCGTCGTCGCCTTATTGGTGGGAGCCGCTTTCTCCACGCTGGCAACGCCCGCCGCGGCCGCCCGATGGGGACGCAGCCGCTCGCATCGTTCGCACGCGTCCCGTCATTCCCACCGCAGTCACACTGGCGGTTGGGACCGGGGCTGGTACGAGAGCGGCTGGTACGACCCGTATTGGCGGCGGCTCCGCGAGACCCCGCCGTATTGGGAGACCGAAAACCAGAGTAGCCAGCAGCAGAGCAGCGGCGGCTACGCGGCGATCGCCTACTCGCGCACGACCGGCAAGTGGGGCTACTCCCACGGCTACGGCAGCCGCGCCGGTGCCGAACAGGCGGCCCTGGGGCGATGTACGGTCGACGACGCCGAGATCCTCGTCTGGACCCGCAACGCCTGGTGCGCGTTGGCCCTAGGCGACGACAAGTCGTTCTACGGCTGGGCCTGGGCCGGCTCGGCCAGCGAAGCCAAACGGCTGGCGCTGGAAAAATGCCGCGGGGGCACGACGAACTGCTATATCGCCGTGTGCGTCTATTCGGGCGGGTAGCACATGGTAAAGAACCGCGTGCCAACGGCACGTCAGCCCGTTTAGCCGTCGCCGGTACGGCGACGCGTTGGTGGAAAGTCCCGCAACACAACGTCGCCGTACCGGCGACGGCTAAACGGCGTCTTTTCCGCGTTTTACGGACTCAGGGAGTATCCCGCCGATCGCGCAGCCTGCGACGCCGCGGGGGATTCGTGTCCCGGTTTCCCGTGCCCTTGTCCCACTTGGCCTCCAGCACCAGCTTGTCGATGAGTTGCTCGATGGCCCAGAGCTTCGCGGGTCCAACGGCTCCGTAGTTACTGACGGTCTTCCGCTGGCCGCCGGAGACGACCATCGTGTAGGCCGTGGGCATGTCGGTCACCAGGGCCGTGTAGTAGGGCTTCAATTCCATGTAGCCGGCCTCTTTGATGAACATGGCCAGGGCGTTGAATTGCCATTGCTCGATCTGGCCGGTGTGCTTGCCCTTGCGCTCGACGTGCTGCTTGCCGTGGTAGCGCAGCGTGCCGTCGGCCTTGATGATCACCGTATAGACCGGACAGGTGCCGAAGCAGGGCGTGCGCTCCAGGCCGATCTCGGTGATGCCGTGCTTGCCCTCCATCATCTCCTCGAACCGCGCCATCGATTCGGCCGTGGCGCGCTCGTCGGCGCGGTCGGGGCCGCGATTCTGTTTGATGTGCAGGTCGGCGATTTCTCCGGCTTGCACGGTCGAACAACAAATCAACACCAGCAAAGAACTCCAACGTCGCATGGGGACCTCCAGGTTGTAGCGGGTTTTCGGCATTTGTGGCGCTCCGCCGCAGAAGCGGGGCGGCCGAGTCGTGTCTTGTCAACGGCAGATCAAGGATAGGACGCTCGCCAAGGGCGTTCAAGTGGCCGGCCGATCAGAACCAACTCCGCAAGATCTCGCCCAGTAACACCCCGAGAAACGTGCCGATCACGTAGCCCCAAATGCCCACCAGCAATCCGGGCAGCACCAACTTCGGCCAGCCTTTGGCGATGGCCATGGCGGCGGCCGACGGGGCGCCGCCGAGGGTGGCATTGACGCACATCAACAGCTCTTCGAGATTCAACCGCAGGAGCTTGCCCAACAGCAACGTGACGGCCAGATTGACCAACGCGATCGTCAAACAGAAGGCAAACATCAACGGCACGTTGGTGACCACCTCTACCAAGTCGGCGGGCAGGCCGATCACGAAGAAGAACGTGTAGAGCAGATAGGCGCCGAGTTCCTCCGAGCCGCCGATCTTCTCCATCTGCCGGCTGAAGATGGTTGCCGCAGTGACCGAAAGGCCGGTGATCAACACGTACTGGTTGCCGACCACGGCGATTGCCAGCGGCGGCAACGACGTCGCCTGCACGGCGGCGGCCAACTTCTGCGACACGGCGGCCACGACCACCGCAAAGGCCAGGCACTTGGCCACGTCCAACAACGAGATCGACTTCGGCCGCCAGTGCTCGGCGGCCAGCGAGCGGCTCTGGTGGGTGTCGGTCTCGGCCGTGTGCGGATGGGGATAGAACCGCAGAAACAGACGCATGCCGGAAAGGACCAGCAGCAGGGCGAACATACCGGCCATGATGAAGTTGTCGGCCACCAGCAGCGGGTTGGTCAGCTCCTCGCTGACGTCGAAAGAACCCTTGACGGCAAAAAAGTTCACCCCGCCGCCGGTATAGCTGGCGGTCATGATGCCGGTCACCTCGGGCAGTTGGTCGAAGGCATCGCGAAAGAGCCAGGCAGCCGACAACGCGCCGACCAGAGTGCCCAACACACTGACGTGAAACGCCACGAACGTCGAGCCGGCGGTTCGCAGGATCCGCCGCACGTCGGCCCGCATCAGCAACAGCGGAATGGCGATCGGCACGAGGTAGTCGCCCACGACGTCGTAGACGGAGGACTCGGTCGGCGTGATCTTGAAGTTCGATAGCACCATCGCGCCGACCAGCGCCAGCACCGGCCCGCTGGTCTTGGCGGCCCAACGGTAGTTCTGTTCGAGGAAGATGGCCGCCGCAACGCCCACCAGGATGATCGCCCAGAGCGTCCAGGTGTCGTCGGGCGAGATCAGCGGCGTCACGTCTGCGAAAAGCGTCAAAGCGTCTCCTCGTGTGGTGCCCAAAGGCGGCGACCGTCGGCTTGGTGTGGTGCGATTGTCGCACGGGTAGATGGGGTGGGCAAGCAGGACGGAGATGTCTGGTAGCCGAAGTCGCCAGACTTTGACCGCGTTACGAACGGGCCAAACCCGGGCGAGTTTATCTACTTCGATAGATGGTACATGTACCCCTGAGTATCGCCATATCCACACCGGCGATTGCGATCCCCTGAAATGGATTGCAGAATACCCCCTAAGCGATTGAGATTCTTGACACTGACTATGGGCCACCTTATCATCGGAATAGTTCCAGGCCGCATTTCCCTTTGCCACTTTGGCCGCCAGGCTGCAATGTGAGAAGGAGCGCGTCGGGAAGAGGCTCGTACGTCTTCGGGGTGGGTTTACTTACCACAACCTGGCGATACCTATGCAGTTTGCATCATCTCAACCAGCCATCATCGGGCTGGCGGTGGCGGTATTTGTCGGCACGGTCGGGCTTGCGCAGCCGGCGCCGGCCTTCACGCCGGAAAGCCCCGAGGTGCGGGAGGCCGTCGACAAGGCGATCCGCTTTCTGGAATCTGGCGCCAAGCGCGACGAGAACTCGTTCTTCGGCGGCGGCCAAGCCCTGGTGGGTATGGCGCTGTTGAAACACGGGGCCGAGCCGACCCATCCGAAGGTCGTCGAGGCCGTCGAGGCGATCCAAGAGAATGTGAAGGCGAACGACCCCCGGCTGGTCAGTTTCGATATTTATAGCACGGGTATCTGCGCCATCTTCCTGATCGAACTCGACCCGGGCATCTACGCCACCGAGATCCAGTGTCTGATCGACTCCCTGGTGCTGCGGCAGAAGGAGCACGGCGGTTGGGGTTATTCCCACCTCTCGACGGGCGACTCGTCGATGACGCAATACGGCGTGCTCTGCTTGTGGGAAGCCACCCAGGCCGGTTTCAAGGTGCCACAGAAGACGATCGAGTCGGTTGCCATGTGGCTGCTGAAGACCCAAGACCCCAGCGGTGCGTTCGGCTATCAGGGCCAAGTCTCGCCGACGTTCACGCCGGTAGAGCAGACGCAGATTCGCATCAGCATGGTTGGGGCCAGCATGGGCGGCCTCTACATCTGTGCCGATCTGTTGGGATTGACGACGGCCGACCAGCGCGCCGCAGACGACGGCGTGCCGATGGCATTGAAGGAGATCCGCGAGCCGAAGCAGCCCAGGCCGGTCGACCCTCGGGCTCCGTTCGACCCGGAATACCTGCGTCTGGCGGTCGCCCGTGGCAATCAGTGGATGGCGGTCAACTACGTCATCGACCCCCCGAGCTGGCAGCACTACTACCTGTATGCGCTAGAGCGCTACATGAGTTTCCGCGAGTTGGCCGACGGCCGCTCGCCGAAGAACATGGGCAAGGCGGCAAACTGGTACGACGACGGCGTGCGGGATCTGTTGGCCACGCAGAAGGAGGACGGCAGTTGGAAAGGCTCCTTAGGGCCGGTGGTCGATACGTCCTTCAGTGCGCTGTTCCTGATGCGCTCGACGAAAAAGCGGATCCAGAAGATCCGCAACTTCGGCGAGGGAGTGGCGATCGGCGGACGTGGGCTGCCGCCGTCGACCGACGACCTCTTGATCCGCCGCGGCCAGGTCGTCGCCCGGCCGTTGCTCGGGCCGGCCGAGGAATTGCTGGCGGCGTTGGAGAACCCCGACGGGGCGGAGTACGACCGGGCCGTGTCGCTGTTGGCCGGGCTGTCGACCGAACAGGCCAAGGATCTGGTCGGAACGCAGGCGAACCGGCTGGCGGAGTTGGCCAAGGGTTCGTCGGTCGAGGCACGCGTCGCGGCAGTTCGGGCGTTGGGCCGATCGCGAGATCTTCAGAACGTTCCCACGCTGATCTACGCCCTGGCCGATGCGGACGTTCGGGTGATGGCGGCCGCCCGCGACGCCTTGCGGCGCGTGAGCCGGCGGCCGAAGGGCTACGGTCTTAGCGACCGCCCCAGCGGCGGCGAACTGCAAAACGTGATCAACCACTGGAAGGCCTGGTATCTGGCCGTTCGGCCGGACGCCGAGTTCGAGGAGTGACCCTCTCGACGATGAAGGTTTCGTGAGCGCCCCAGCATCCCCATCCCGCAAGCCCGACGCCTATCGGCTGAAGGTCTCCAGCTACGACCGCGCCGCCGGACTGGTCGTGGCTCTGTTGATCCTGCTGGGGGCCGCGGCGATCCTGTTGTTCATCATCTGGTGGACCAGCCGGATCTCGTTGGGCCAGGCGGCCGTGCCGGTCGAGATGATCGACTTAGGCACCGGTGAGGGGCCGCTGGGCGGAGGCATGCAACTCGAAGGCCCGACCGACCTGGAAGTCGGCATCGACGAACCCACGCTCACCGCCACGCTCGATTCGATCGCCCTGGCGCTCGACGCCCGGGCGGCCTCGTTCGAGCAGGTGAAGGTCGGCGAAGGGGGCGGCTCGCGAGGCGAAGGCCACGGCAGCGGCCCCGGCGGCGGCGACGGCACCGGATCGGGCTTCAACCTGCAACGCGATTTCCGTTTTGAACCGAAGAATCTGAACGTCTACGCCCGGCAGCTCGATTTCTTCGGGATCGAACTCGGCGTGGTGATGCCCAACGACCAGATGATCTACGTCTACAATCTATCGCAGCCGAAGCCCGACACGCGGCGCGGCCCGCCCGACCGCGAGAAATACTACTTCACCTGGCTCCGCGGGGAGCTGCAGCAGGCCGATCGCGATCTGATCGCCCGAGCGGGCGTCAGCGGCCGCGGCCGGATCATCTTGAAGTATCTGCCGAAGAAGTGGGAACTTGACCTGATTGCCAAGGAGAAGGCGTATCGTGGACTGGAGCACGGGGACATCCGCAAAACGGTCTTTGCCGTGCGGCGGACGGCGGACGGATATGCATTTGAAGTGATCGATCAGACGGCCAAGTAGCGGCCTCTTGGGAGTAACGGTGTTTCTATGGAAACGGTGAATACGATCGTCGTGACGGTGATCTACGTGGCCTTGGGCCTGATTGCCGTGTGGGGAGCATTCTGCGTGATCTTGATTTGGCGGCGCGTGGCCCAGGTCCGCTTCCGCAACGAAGAGGAGCAGGCCGAGTTCCTCGACGAACTCGACGGCAAGCTGGCCGCCGGCGATTTCGACTCTGCCGCCGTGCTCTGCGACGAAGACGATCGGGCAATGCCGCAGTTGGCCCAGTTGGCGTTGTCGAACCGGCGGCTGGGCTACGCCAAGACTCGCTCGCTGGTGGCCGACCGTTTCCAACGCGACGTGCTCTCCGACCTGGAGTATCGACTGAGTTGGGTCTACGCGGTGATCAAGTCGGCCCCGATGGTTGGATTGCTCGGAACGGTGATCGGCATGATGGGGGCCTTCGCCCAACTGGCCGCCCCCAAGGCCGAAGCGGCCGGTGCCGCCGTCGAGGTCGAGAAGACCGATGCCACGTCGCTCGCCGGCAACATCAGCCTGGCGTTGATCACCACCGCCAGCGGCCTGGCCATCGCCATCCCGCTGGTCTTGGCCACGGCCAGCATCAACGTGCGGATTCGCAAGATGGAAGACCTCGTCGGAGCCGGGCTGACCCGCTTCTTCGAGACCTTCCGGCTCGCGCTGGACCAATCGCCGGCGCCGGAGACATAGACCCGTGAACGCGCACACGTCGAACGAACCGCCTCTCGAAGCGGCCGCCGGTCCGGTCCTGCCGCGGCGTCGGCTTACGGATTCGGCCGATCTGGACATCACGCCGATGATCGACATCGTGTTCTTGCTGTTGATCTTCTTCTTGGTAGCCTCGATCCCCGACACCGATACCACGCCCGACCTGGCGCCGGCGCGCCACGGCAAGGGCGTCGATCCCGCCTCGACCGTGGTGATCACCGTCGCCGACCGAGGTGGTCCCGGGCCGGCCTACGTCTATCTGGGCGACGGCAAAGGCGGCACGCCGCTGCCGGATGACGTGCAGCAACAAAAAGAGCTGGTGCGCGCAGCGGTCGAAGACGGCTTTCGCAAACAGGGCAAATCGTCGGTGTTGGTCAAGGCCGAAAGACGCGTGCCCGCCGGTGAGGTCAACCGCGTCTCCACTGCCGTGGCCGAGGCCGACGTCGAGGGCATCCAGATGTATTACGCCGTGTTGGAGATTCAGTAGGGTGCGTGAAACGCACCATAACAGTCAAGAGCATGCACGAAACGCACCATAACCGACCGTAACAACCGTGCACCGGTGCGTTTCACGCACCCTACCAAGGAACGAATAACGTGACGCCGCCCGCCGCCACCGAACTTCGCGACGAATTGCCGATCGCCGGCTTTCGCCCGGAGGGTCCGTCGACCGACGGCGACCTGGATATGACGCCGATGGTCGACGTCACGTTCCTGCTGTTGATTTTCTTCATGCTCACGGCGGCCTACAGCCTGCAAAAGTCGATCCAAGTGCCCACGCCGAAGCCCGAGGAAGCGGCGGCGCAGCGCACCCTGCAAGACGTGGAGCAGGACGACGACTACGCGATCGTCGAGATCCGCGCCGACGACATGATCTTTGTCGACGAAGTTGCCGCCCCCAGCGAGCAGGAGCTGTTGATCAAGCTGCGGGATCTTTGCCAACAGCCCTTGGGACCGAGCAGCATGCTGGTGCTGGCCCATCCCGAGTGCCATCACGAGGCGGTGGTGATGGTGTTGGACGCGGGCAGCGAAGTCGGTATGGCGAAAGTGGAATTGAGTATGCAGGAAGATGAGTATTAGCGTATTGACAGTAGTCGTCTCGCTCCGCGAGACGGACCCGCATCTCGCGGAGCGAGATGGCTACTTTGCAGATGACTGACGGGACGGGAAATGGCTGAACAATTCGATCCGTATCTGAGTTGGCTGAACATCCCGCCGGAGGATCAGCCGCCGAACCACTATCGGCTGCTGGGCCTGCGGCCGTTCGAGGACGATCCGGTGGCGATCGAGCGGGCGGCCGAACAACGGATCGGCAAGCTCCACGCACTGCAACACGGCAAACGGGCCCAGGCGGCGCTGAAGCTGCTGCACGAAGTGGGTGCCGCCAAGACCTGTCTGTTGAACGCCAACCGCAAGGCCGGCTACGACGCGGGGTTGAAGGAAGTGCTCGCCGCTGCGCGGGCCGAGTCGGCCGAGGCCGAACGAGAACGCTGCGGGCGGCTGTTGGACGTGCTGGCCGAGCGGGATCTGATCCCCGGCGCCCTGCTGAAGAGCCTACGCTCGCAGATTGCCCAATCGAAGAAGGCGATCGCCGCTGAGACCGTGGCCAAACGGCTCACCGACGCCGGGCATCTCACGCCGGCATTGTCTTCGCGTTTGCTCTCCGCCATCAAGGAGGATGTTCCCGCCGCGACAACACCGAGCGCGGAACCACCTGCCGCCGAAAAACCCAGCTCGCCGCAGCCGGACACGTCGGCACCGCTGGAAACGCGCGCCGGCGGCGCAGACCTGCTGAAGCAGATGCTCGCCGGCGGTCCGCCTGCCGGGACAGAGGACGCGCCGGCGGACGACAACGACTTGGGGCTGGCCCCGCTGGAAGACGAGCGTAAGGACCTGCACCTGGCGCCCTTGCCCGGCGAACGCACGGCGACACCTTCGAAGCCGAAGCAGCCGGCTGCTCCCAAACAGCCTACGCCCAAACAGCCGGCCAAGCCGAAACAGGCAGCGAAGCCGAAACGGCCCGCTACACCGAAGCAGCCAACCAAGCCGCAACCGCCGAGCGGGCAGAGACAGCCCGCCAAACAAACGCCGCCCGTGGAGAAGCCGGCTCAACGCCCCGGCGCTGCCCCGGCACAAACCCCGCCGCCGCCGGCTGCCAAGGTGTCGCCGAAGCCGGCGGCCGACACGCCCGCCAAACCCGATTCCTCCGAGCCGAAGACAACACCCGCCGCCGAGAAGCCCGCGCCCAAGGTTAGCGAGAAGCCCGCGCCCAGAATTGCCGAAAAGGCGCCGTCGGAAACGGCCCCGTCGTTGTTCGATGAAGAACTCCCGTCGCCGGACAGCGCGGGTGGTCCGCTCGACGCACTGGGGGCCGACGACGCGATGGCGGCGGCCGAAGGCGGCGTGTTGGCGACGGTAACGCCCAAGAAGAAGGGCCTGCTGGGGCTCTTTTCGCACAAGGGGAAGCGGAGCGGCCGGACGAACCGCTCCTGGGATTCCCCGCTGATGCTGGTCGGCGGCGGCGTGTTGCTGGTGCTGGTGGTGGTGATCGCGGCCTTCAGCCTGGATCTAGGCCGCCGCGGCGGTGACGAGGCCTTTGCGCTGGCCGACCAGGAATACCGCGACGGCTCCTGGCGCCAGGCGATCCACAAATACACCGAGTACCTCGACGACTATCCCAGTCACGGCGACGCCGGCAAGGCCGTCACCCGCCGCGGCCTGGCCAAACTCCGTGAAGCCACTCCGAAAGACGCCACGGACTTTGCCGCGGCGCTGGAAACGGCCGGGGAAGTGGCCGTTGAAATCTCCAGCCAAGACGAGTTCAAGGACGCCCAGGTCGATTTCCACTCGATCTTGCTCTCGATCGCCGAAGGGCTGGCCGAGAAGGCCCGCAAGGGGAACGACGCGGCCGCCCTGGCCGACGCAGAAAAGGCGATCGCCCTGATCGAACAGTACGTTGCCTCGCGGCTCTTCGACGCCAAACGGATGCAAGCGCTCGACGAGTCGATGCGCCGCACGCAGCGGGTGATCGATTGCGGCGCCGAACTCGACGAGGCCGCGGCCGCCATGAAGCAGGCGGCCGAAGACGGCAAGACCCAACAGGGCTACTTGATCCGCAAGGACTTTCTCGCAAAGTACTCGCACCTGACCGCCGACGAGAAGGATCGGCTCGAGCTCGACGCACGGCTGCGCGAGGCGGTCGTCGAGGTCTCGCAGGCACAGCGGGCGGCCGTCAAGTGGGTCGACCAAGCGCAGGCGGCCGAGGCGTCGCCGGCCGATGCGGCCTCGCCCGTCGTGGCGACCGCGGCGTTAGTTCAGTCGACCCACAAGAGCGACGTACCCGACGTAGCCGGGCGTCACGTGTTCGTGCAGACCGGCGGTGCCGTCTACGGCCTCGACGCGACGACCGGCAGCGTGCTCTGGCGACGCTTCCTGGGCAACAGCGGCAACGTCCGCGGTCCGGATTTCCCCCCCACACCGATCAACGATGCGCCCGGCGGCCCCATGCTGGCGGTCGAGGCCGCCGCAGACCCGAATCGTGCTGCCCTGGTGCAACTCGCTGCCGACACGGGCAAGGTCCTCTGGCGGCACGTCGCCGGCGAGCGGTTCGACGCCCATCCGGCGATCGCCGGCGGCCGCATCCTGCTGGCCTTGCCGTCCGGACGCCTGCGACAGATCGACGCCGTCACGGGCAATTCGGCCGGCTACGTCGAACTCCCACAAGCCCTGCACGTGGCCCCGGCGGTCGATCCGGCCCGGCGGTGGATCTTCCAGGTGGCCGACCACAGCGATCTGTTCGTGCTTTCGTTTTCCGACGGCGCTTGCCGGCAGGTCGTTCACCTGGAGCACGAGTCCGGCAGCATCACCGCCCCGCCGGCCGTGGCGGACGATTACCTGATCGTCGCCGAAAACGACCGCGCCAAGAGCTGCAACGTGCGGTTCTTTTCGATCGCCGAGGAGGACGGCGAGGTTTCGCTGGCCCTGGTCGAACAACTGCGCCTCGACGGCCACGTCGACGTGCCGCCGATGGTCGACGGGCGGAAGGTCGTGGTGGTCACCGATTGGGGCGTGCCGTACGTCTTCGTGGTCGACGCGCCCGACGCCGACGAGCCGATCCGCCAGTTTCCCCGCATCGTCGCCGGCAGCGACGAACACATGATCCGCTTCTGTACGATGCAGGGCAGCCGCTTCTTCATCGGCGGTGATCGGCTGACGAAATACAATATCCTCACCACGCACGATTCGTTGAAGGCCGTGCCGATCGTCAACGACGCCGCCGTCTATCAGCAACCGCCGGTGGCGCTGGCCGACGCCGTGTTTCACGTGCGGCGCAAGCGGGGATTCGCCGGCGTGATCGTGGCGGCCACCGCGGCGACCACCCCCGAGGAGCGGGGCCAGGCGGCCGGCACCATCGAACAGTATTGGCAGGCGCACCTCGCCTCACCGCTGGCCGGCGAGCCGATTTTCGACACGGCGGGCGGAAAGGCCGTGGCGGTCAACGAGTTAGGAGGGATGTACCGACTCGACGCCGCCGCCAGCGCCGACGCCGTGCTCGACCGGCCGCTCGACGTACTCGCCGAAAGTGGCGTGTCGTTGCCGGTGACCGACGTCGTGCCGTTGGACGGCGGCCTGTTGGCGGTGACGTCCGGGGGCGTCTCGAATCGAATCGCCGTCTTCGATACGCGCGGCAATCGTCCGCTGGACGCGATGGAGCTTTCGTCTGAACCGCGCAATCCGGTGGCATTTGGCGAGGGACTGTTGATCCCGTGTGCGGTCGGCCAGGTGGTTCATCTCGATCCGAAGACGGGAGAGAACCTCACCCAGCCGTATCAGCCGACGCGGTTGACGCCGGGCGTCGAACTGCATTGGAATCCGCCGGTGGTGACGGCACCGAACGAGGTTCTGCTCTCCGAGAGCAACGCCGGGCTGTTCCTGGCGTCGATCGGCCCGCAACGCCCGGGCCTCGAAACGCTCGCCCAGGCGACGACGACGGAACCGCTCGTTTCCGCGGTGGCGGTCGCCGGCGACGGTCAAGCGGGCACGCCGAAGACGGCCTATGCGATCGACAAGAACGGCGCGCTGGCTGCCTTCGCGCTGCCGGAGTTGACGCGGTCCGATGTGTGTACACTCGAAGGCACTCGCTCATGGGGCCCGCACTCGGCGGGCAGCCACGTCTTGCTGGCCGACGAGCAGCAACTCTACTGCCTCGACGCCACGGGGCAGATCGCTTGGCAGATCGCTTGGCAAGTCGCCCTGCCGCATGGGCTGCCCATCGGCCGCCCGTTGAAGCATGACGACGGCTACGTTCTCGTGTTACCCGGCGGCGCCGTATGGCGATTGGATGCAGGCAGCGGTGAAGAACTCGGCATCGTCGACACGGGCCGCCCGCTGAAAACCGGCCCGGTCGCCTTCGGCGGCGGCCTGTTGGTCGGTGGCAGCGACGGCAGCCTCTATCGCATCGAACAACCATAATGGCCCTGCGTCCGATGACGGCACGATCCCCAAGGCAAACGATCCAACGCGGCACGGTCTCCCAACCGTGGTGTTGGCTTCTCGCCTTGGCAATGGTCGGCTCGCTGTTTGGAACGCCGGCCGAGGCACAGGACGCCGCCCTAGCGCCGGCCGCGGCCACTGGGGAAGCGCAACTCCACGAGCAGATTCCGCTCTACGAGCAAGATCCCTTCGATCGGATCACGCTCAACAAAGTCAACAACGACGCGGTGCTCGAGATCAAGCCGCTCTCGAAGGAAATGCTGCCGGAGCGCCGCGTGCCCGATCCGCTGCCGAAGACCGGCGTGCTAACGGTCCAACTCCGCGACCGCGCGACGAAGTACGAGGTCCAGTGGTTCGCCATCGCCGAGATGAAGCTCTTCGAGCAGTTGGTGCTCGAAGAGGCGGCCGCCTTAGTCGCCACGGCCGGAGCGTCGATCGACGAGGCCAACGCCTTAAAGCAGGCCGGCGAGGCACCGCAATCAGCAGCCAAGCGTCAACAGGCCGACGCGCGCCTCGACCGGGCCTACGACTACTTCGCGTTCCTCGAAGAGCGTCACGCCGAACTGCCCGGCCTGCCGCCGGCCATGGAGGAATACCTCCGGCAAGAGTCGCGAGCGGCCTGGTTCAAGGACGATTTCGACACCGCGCTGGCGATGATCCGCGAACTGCACCAGCGCGGGTCGGAATGGGCCAACCTCGACGCGGCTATGGGCCAACCCACCGACAAACTGATCGATCACTACGTATCCAAGAAGGGCGACTATCGCAACGCCCGACAACTCCTGCGCAACCTGGCCGAGTGGTTTCCCGAACAGCCATTCGTGGCCAAGTGGGAGGTTGAACTGCGGCGTCGGGCGGCGGCGCTGCTCGAGCAGGCCGAAGCGGCCGTCGACGGCGGCGAGCCGACCCAAATGGCCGAAGCCGCCCGGCTCTGCAGGCGGATCGCGGAAATCTGGCCGGAGCTGCCCGGCGCGCGGCAGTTGGCGGCGACGTTACACGAGCGTCATCCGCGGGTGACCGTTGGCGTGAGTATACCGGCCGTGGCACTGCGTCCGGCCGCGTTGGCCGACGCGGCCGCCCGCCGCAGCGGCCGGTTGGTCTATCGCACGTTGACCGAGCTGACGGCCGTGGGTTCCGAAGGCGGCGAATACTCTTGCCCGTTGGGGTCGATCGACGTCGAAAGTCCCGATCGAATCACGCTGCAGATCCACGCCAACGTCGGCTTCGCGTCGACTGAAGCCACGCTGACCGGTTACGACGTCTCGCGGCAACTGCTGGCGTTGGCCACGCCGGGCGCTGCGGCGTATCGGGTCGACTGGGCCGACCTGCTGGCGGGTGTGTCGGTCGAGAAGACGTATACGGTTGCGGCCGACCTGCGTCGCCGCCACGTCCGCCCCGACGCCCTACTAACCGCCGTGGTAGCTCCCTACACGTCGTCCGGCGGCGTGCAACTCCCGCCGCCGTCGAACGGCCCCTTCGTCCGGCCGGTCCCGACGGAAGAGGGCAGCGTCTTCGCGGTCAACCCCCACTACTTCGCCGTTGCACGGCGGAAGCCGAAGGAGATCATCGAGCGGCATTTCGCCAAGGGGGCCCGGGCGATTCGGGCCTTGCGCCGCGGCGAGGTCGACGTGATCGACCGCGTGAACCCCTGGGACCTGCGCGTGCGCGACGCCGCGATCGTGTTGCGTGGCGCCGTGCCCGGCGAACAGATCGCCGTGGGTGCCTATGCCCTGCCTCGAATCCACTGCCTGATTCCCAACGTCCGCCGCAAGCCGACCTCCAGCCGTACGTTCCGTCGGGCGCTGGTCTACGGGATCGAGCGCCAGGCGATTCTCGATCAACTTACCGCCGCCGAGAAGACCGAGGGGGGAGCGGCAGCCGGAACGACTCCCGCCGGTGGCGCCGTGCTCAGCGGCCCGTTCCCGGTCGGACGCTCCTCGATCGACCCGATCGGCTACGCCTGCGACCCGAAGATCCGCGAGCGTCGCCGGGCGTACGAACCGTATTTGGCGATGGGGCTGGCCGAGATCGGCCTGCGAGAAGTCGGCATGGCCGGCACGGTGAAACCGGCCGCCGCGGCCGAAGAAACGCCGGCGAGCGACGAAGCAGCAGCCGCGGCAAACGGCGAAACAACAACGACGGCCGACGTTCCCGTCGAGCCCACGATGCGCCCGCTGGTGTTGGCCTACCCAAACCACGAGATCGCGCACGTAGCCTGCACGTCGATCCGCCAGCAACTTGGCCTGATCGGCGTACCGGTCGAACTGCGGCCGCTCGATGGCCCCTTGCCGCGAACGGTCCCCCAGGACGTCGACCTGTTGTACGCCGAACTGGCGATGTGGGAGCCGGCCGTCGATGCTCGGCGCCTCTTGGGCGAGGACGGCATGACCGGCGGGTGCAGCCCCTACATGAGCCAGGCCCTAAGGCAGCTCGACGCCGCCCGCGACTGGGACGAAGTGAAACAACACCTGCACGACATCCACCGCATCGCCCACGACGACGTGGCCATTGTGCCGCTCTGGCAGTTGACCGACCATTTCGCTTTCCGCACGAACCTCCGCGGGATCGCCGCCGCACCGATCTCGCTCTATCAGCACGTCGAACGTTGGGAACTGGACTTCCGCTACGCGACCGATACGCCGTGAACCGATTGATGCCGCCACAACGAACGCTGAGGTCCCCGTTACGCTCGGGCGCGTTGCGTGTTGCGCTGTCGGCCGTGCTCCTGCTCGCGGCGTCGATCGCCCCGGCGAAAGACCCATCGATTTGGGAAGTGACTCCCTATCGGGTGCAACTGCTGGTGACGCTCTCGCCGTCGGCCGAGTTGACACCCGGTGTCCACGCCGATCTGCTGGCGAGTCTCGATCGGCGGATCGACGTGGTCGTCCAATCCGCGTGGGACGTCGAGCACGTGGCGCCGGCCGCCGACGAGGACCGGGAGTCGCGGCAGCAGTACGAGACCTTCCGGCGCGAGTTGATCGCCGCCTTCGCTGCGTCCGACGGCCAGCGGATCCCCTCGCCGTCGCTTGCCTTCGACAAAGTGATGCGGCTCGACGTGGCTGCCGCCGACGCCGGTTATCGGGTCGCCGCCCGCGAGTTCGACGTCCGCACGCGGCGGTTCGGTTCCGAGGTCGTCGTTGCCGCGGGCCATCTCGCCAAGCTTCGCAACGCGGCGGTCGATGCGCTGTGGCAGGCGTTTGCCCCGTTGGCACAAATCGACGCCGTGGCCGGGGCCGACGTTACGCTGAAACTCAAGGCCGGCGCCTTGCAGCCGGCCGATCCCGACCTGCAAACGGTCCGTCCGCGCGACGTCTTCCTGCCGGTCGTCCGCCGCGACGATCGCTCCGGCAACCCTGAGCAGATCACCACGCCGCCGTGGACGTTTCTCTACGTGGGCGACGTGACGGACGAGGGAGTGACCTGCCGGTTGGAGAGCGGACTGCGCGTCGCCCTGAGCAGCCGGCGGCGCGGCCGCGTGCAGCAGTTGGCCTTGGGCGTCGTGCCGCCGAAGAGGCCCACCACGCTGACGCTTCACGCCCGAACCGACTTCAAGCCGACCGAAGACGAACCCGAGCCACCGACGCCGGAACCGCTGGCCGGCTACGACGTCTACGCCCGGCCGCCGGACGTGAAGGCTGCGGTACACGTGGGCCGCAGCGACCGCTTCGGCCGCGTCGAGATCCCGCCGTCCGCCGGCCCGTTGCGGGTGTTGGTGGTCCGCAACGGCGGCCAACCGCTGGCCAAGCTGCCGATGGTGCCCGGCTTCGAACCGCAGATGAGCGTGGAGTTGCCCGACGACCGTCAGCGTCTGGCGGCCGAAGGCGTGATCACCGGCCTGCAAGAGCAGCTCGTCGACCTTGTCACCCGCCGCGGCGTGCTGATCCTCCGCGCCGAAGCCCGGCTCACGGCCGCCGCCAAGGACCGGACCGCCGGCAATGCCACCTCCGCCGCCAAGAGAGTCACCGAGGCGGAGGCGTTCATCGACGAACTCATCAAGGTTCAAAAGACCCGCGCCGCGTTGGACGACGCCCTCTCCCAAGCCCGCCGCGATCTGCGCTCCCGCGACCGTGCCGTCCAAGAGAAGATCGACGTGCTGCTGGCCGACACCATGCAGTTGCTCGCCCAGCACCTCGACCCGCAACCGGTCGAAGCGGTGCGTCAGAAGCTGGCGGCGGCGAAGGGGCTTTAGCTAGCCGTAGCCGAATTCGCCAGAATTTGGCCTCTACCCGATGCCCTCCAAAGTCTGGCGACTTCGGCTACCTCGCCAATCCGCTCTTGCTCGGCGGATTTGACGCGGCCGCCGGGCATGATTACGATGGCAGTGTAGCGTTCCTTCAAGGCAGGACATCCCAGATCAAAGGGAGGGCGGCATGGGTGGTCTCGGCATTTGTCCACGACGGCTGGGTCTGGAGCGACTGGAAGATCGGCGGCTATTGTCGATCGGCTCCCCGGCGATCGAGCTCTTCGACGCCTCGCCGGTGCTGTTCGTCGAGAACCAGGGCCAATGGCCCGACGACTCCGTCCGCTACGCGCTGCACGGCTCCGGCGCCAACGTCTTACACACCGACACCGGCCCGGTGATTCAACTCTCTGATAGTAGTCATCTCGCTCCGCGAGATGTCACGACGTCTCGCGGAGCGAGACGACCCCCCCCCCCCCCCCGCCCCGTAGCCCGCCCCCCGCCCCCCCCCCACGCAAACCCCCCGTTGTCGAAGCCCGTAGCCCGCCCCCCCCCCCGCCGGGTTATTCAACTCTCTGATTGTAGTCTTCTCGCTCCGCTAGTTTTCAGTACGTCTCGGGTAGCTTGACGACCACCGCCCGCCCCCAGCCCCTTCGACGACCCACAGCAGCCCGCCATCGAAACCACCGAGTTCTCGATCCACTTCGACGGCGCCGCCCACGTCGACCCGATCGGCATCGATCAAACCGAGACGGTCCACAACTACCACCTCGGCGACCAATCCGCCTGGCGCACCGCCGTCCCGACGTTCGCCACGGTCGCCTATCCCAACCTCTACGACGGCGTCGACCTGCTGGCCTACGCCCGCCGCGACAGCCTGAAATACGAGTTCCACGTCGCCCCCGGCACCGACTACCGCCAGATCCAACTCAGCTACGAAGGCATCGAAGGCCTCCGGCTGGATGACGATGGCGCCTTGCACATCCAGACCGAATTGGGAGAATTGATCGACACGGCACCGTACGTTTACCAGCAGATCGACGGCGAGAACGTCGAGGTGGCCGGCCAGTTCACCCTGATCGACACGAACACTCACGCCTTCACATTGACCGGCCCCTACGATCCATCACGCGAACTGATCATCGATCCCGAACTCGCCTGGTCAACCTATCTGGGTGGAAGTGACTGGGATTATGGTCGGAGCATCGCAGTAGACTCGGCCGGCAACGTCTTCGTGACGGGCATTACTAGGTCATCAGGGTGGAGTGGGGGTGGCGACAACGGAAACGACGATGTCTTTGTGGCCAAGCTGAGCCCAAACGGCGCACACCTCTGGTCGACCTATCTGGGTGGAAGTGACGATGATGGGGGATACGGCATCGCCGTAGACCTGTTGGGAAACGTCTTGATGACAGGTATCACCAAGTCGTCGGGTTGGGCCGGGGGAGGGTACGATGTCACTCATAATGGCGAATACGATGCCTTTGTGGCAAAGCTGAGCCCAAGCGGCGCGCACCTTTGGTCAACTTACTTGGGTGGAAGTGAGAGAGATTTTGGCTTTGGCGTCGCGGTAGACCCGTCCGGCGACGTTTTGGTGACGGGCCATACCGGTTCGTCGGGATGGACCGCGGGCGGGTATGATACGTCCAATGGTTTTGTTGATGCCTTTTTGGCCAAGTTCAGCACCAATGGTGCACACATCTGGTCGACGTACCTGGGTGGTGAGTTTGGCAGATTTGCGCCACCAGTAGGGGAAGATGGCGGCCTAGCTCTCGCGGTAGACGCGTCCGGAAACGTCTTGGTGACGGGCTATACCCATTCGCCGGAATGGACCGCGGGCGGGTATGATACGACCTTGGGCGGGTATGATTCGACCGTGGGTAATGATGCGTTCTTCAGTGCTGATGCCTTTGTGGCCAAGTTAAGCCCCAACGGCGCGCACCTCTGGTCAACCTACCTAGGTGGAAGTAGCGGTGATTTGGGCCATGGCATTGCGGTAGACCCGTCCGGCAACGTCGTGGTGACGGGGCAAACCAGTTCGTCGGGATGGACTGGTGGCGGATACGATACCACCTACAGTGATCATTCCGACGCCTTTGTCGCCAAGTTGGCCCCTAACGGCGCGCACCTCTGGTCGACCTACCTGGGCGGAAGCGGTGGCGATGAGGGCTACGGCATCGCGGCAGACCGGTCCGGCAATGTTCTGGTCACGGGCGAGAGCAATTCCTCGGGCTGGACTGGGGGCGGATATGACACTACGCATAACGGTCGCGGCGACGTCTTCGTTGCCAAGCTGCGCCCTAACGGCGCCCACTTGTGGTCGACCTATTTGGGTGGAAGCTGGCATGATACTGGCTACGGCATCGCAGCAGACGTGTCAGGCAGTGTATCCGTGATGGGTTACACGCGATCGTCAGGCTGGATTACCGGGGGCTACGACACTACCTATGATGGCAACGGCGACGCGTTCGTGGCCAAGATCGTGGACTCGAATACTCCCCACTTCGCGCTGACCTCCAGCTATCCAGACGACTTCGCGGTATCTGTTGGCGATCCGCTGGAGGTGAACTACTCTGCTTGGGGCTGGCCGGACGGGGGTGAGGTGAAGTTCTATTTCGACATCGACCGGGACGCGTCATCCGGGCGTGTGCTTTTCGACAAGCAGAAGGTCGCCGGCGGCAACATCGACGTCACGGTCCGCGCTCCGGGAGCGGCGGCGGACCAAACCGTCTACATCTACGCCGAAGCCACCGACGGCGTCACCACGATCGGCCACTACATCGACAACCCAGTCCAAGTCTGGCGCGACATCGTCCTCCTCGTCCCGGGGATCTTGGGGTCTTCGCCAAAGCGCGGCTTCGGGCGCGAGTGGACCGTATCGTACGAGGGTGGTTTCCACCCGGATGGCCTGGAACTGGGTTTTCTAGGCATCGATCCATACAAGCCGATCGTCGAAGCACTGGAGGCGAAAGGCTACAGCACCGACGGAGACACCCCCAATCTGTTCCTGGCCGCCTACGACTGGCGCCGCCCCATAGGAAACTCGCCGGACGGAGACTTCCACGAAGGCGTAGACTACCTCAAATACTGGATCGATCAAGCCGAAGCGACGTGGAAAGACCGCGGGATGAACTCCCCCTTCAACGTGGACGTTGTTGCCCATTCGATGGGCGGGCTGGTAGCGCGGGCCTACGTCCAGAACGATCCGGAGGCCGAGGAAATCGAAGACCTGATTATGGTCGGCACTCCGAACTACGGAAGCGTACAAGCATATCGGTGGCTAATGGAGGCTGCCTTCGATGGATGGAAGGACTGGGTTCTGTGGGCGGCCATCAGGTCGATCATGTGGGAGGCTGGGGTGAACGAGATTGAGGTGTTTGCACCCGGTTTGCTGGATCTGGTGCCAACTTTCGAGTTCATCGAGAACGGTTCTCTGCCGGCCGGGTGGGAGAACGAATGGCTGGCAGATCTGAACTCGGACGAGGGGCGCGCGGATCTCCTGGCACGCACGACCGTCACATTAATCGGAAGCGATGCACATTGGACGCCGCGGAACGTAACGCTTGATGACGGCAAGCCATGGGTGTCTTTGTGGTCCACCGGAGACGGGGCTGTCCTATCCGGCAGGGAGGACGAGACGGGGCTGCTGCTGGAAGACGTGCGTTCAGCGGACTTCACGCCGGGCATGCCTCTGCCGGGTGATCATCGAGGGTACG
>CAYYNP010000142.1:0-23915 GCA_964472545.1 uncultured Planctomycetaceae bacterium
CGTTTCGCTGAGCGGACGCAGCAACTCACGCCGTGCTCACACCGCCTCTGAAATGTCCACCCACTCGATCCGCATTCTCCCGTCGCCGTTACCGCTTGCAGCACCGCAAGTTGCGAACTGTGGCCGATTTAGGCGTTTCTGCCGGCACGTCCCCCGCGGTAGAATTGATCGGACAGGCCTGCTATCATGGGCCGCACGGCCGGCGGTCGTGCCATCTCTGGCCGTTGCGAGATACCGTAGGAGCGTAACACCGGTGACCTCGAAGAACCGTATCCGCCGTTCGATGCTCCAACGCGAGGCCGAGGGCTACCTCGAACTGGACATGCCCCAACACGCGCTCGATACGTTGGCGCGATTGGGCGACCCGACCGGATTTCATCCGCATGCGCTGTACCTCTGGGGCGAGGCCCTGCGGGAATTGGATCGCTACGACGAGGCGCTGGTCCCGTTGCGCCGGGCGGCCGAAACGATGCCCGAGAACGTCCACGTCTGGTTTGCCCTGGGATGGTGCCACAAGCGGACCGGCCGGGTCGATCTGGCGATCGCCGCGCTGCAACGGGCGATGGCGGTGGCGCCCGAGGAGGCCCTGGTCCACTACAACCTGGCCTGTTACTTGAGCCTATCGGGCGAGAAGCCCAAGGCGTTGGAGTCGCTGGCCAAGGCGCTGGCGATCAATCCCCGCTATCGCCGGCTGATCGACGAGGAAACGGATTTCGATCCCCTGCGGTTCGATCCGAAGTTTCAGGCCCTTTGCGCCGAGGAAGAAGCATAATCACCAGCACGTGGCTGAAAAAGGGGACTGGCTCCGAGCTGCTTCCGCTCGCCACTGCCGGCGACGCGACGCGGCGAGGTGCCTGTCCCCTTTTTCAACACCCAACCGCCTCTGCCAACCATGACCGACGCTCAATGGAATGACCTGCTAAGAATCCTCGACGGCGAACTTCTCGACCCGCTGCCCGTCGGGCTGATCGTCGATTGCCCCTCGCTGCCGGGTTGGGCCGGGATGTCGATCCTCGACTATCTGACCGACGACGCGGCCTGGCTGCGGGCGAACCTCGAAGCGGTCGAGCGATTCCCCGACGTGATGTTCTTGCCCGGCTTCTGGGCCGAATACGGCATGTGTACCGAGCCGTCGGCCTTCGGCGGGCGGTGCGTCTGGCCGGACGACGACTTCCCCTTCGCCAAGAAGTGCCTGGAAGACTACGACGAGATTGCCAAGCTGACCAAGCCCGACTGCCGTACCGACGGCATGTGTCCCTTCGCGATCAAGCGGCTGGCCCACTGTCAGGAAGCCATGCAGCAGGCGGGCCATCGCATCCGCTTTGCCACCTCGCGTGGCCCGATGAACATCGCCACCTATCTGCTGGGCCATACCGAGACGCTGGTCGGTGTGAAGACCAATTCCGAAGAAATCCACAAGCTGCTCGACGTGGTCACCGACTTTGTCGTCGATTGGCTGAAGCACCAGGTGGCCGCGTTCGATTCGATCGACGGCATCCTGGTGCTCGACGACCTGATCGGCTTTCTCGGCGAGGACGATTTCCAGCAGTTCACCGTGCCCTATTTCAAACGGATCGCCGAATCGCTCGACGTACGGGTCAAGGCCCTGCACAACGACTGCCACGGCCTGATCACGGCGCGGTATCTCGAGCCGATGGGCTACAACCTGTTCAACTTCAGCTTCGAGCATCCCCTGGACGAGATGCGCCAAGCCACCGGCGATTCGGTGATCCTGCTGGGCAACGTGCCGCCGCTGGGCGTGCTCGCCCGCGGCACGGCCGAGGACGTCGGCCGCAGCACGGCCGAGGCGCTGGCGTCGATCGACGACCGCTGCCGGTTGATCCTCTCGGTCGGCGGGGGCACACCACCTGACGTTCCGCCGGAAAACGTCGACGCCCTCTGTGCGGCGGCGCGGGAGGGTGGCACCGGTTCTTGAACCGGTGGGACGAAGTCCCGAGAGGTTACGTTCAGCAGGATGTCCGCGCACAATGGTGTCACGAAGGGCCGTCGGCAGATCATCAATGAGCAGTTGCACGCCCCAACCTCCCGTGGCAGAGCCACACCGGTTCAAGAACCGGTGCTACCCGCGGCGGCGGCTCGGGGCAACGGTTGAGGATTAGCAGGGAACGCTTAGCCCGCTGCCCACGCCAAGAATGCCCCGCCGGCCCAGAAGAACATCGAAAACGAGAGGACGGCCCAGAATACGTCTTCCCAAAGAGGCCCGTCGCGGCGGAGCCGATAGGCAGCGGGAATGGCGATCGGCCAGGAAGGCAGGAAGCCGACCAGGAACGCCCACTGCGAGTCGAGGCCCAGGGTCCAGCAAACGTGGAAGTAGATCAGGCAACCGGTCAGCAGGCCGCCGGCGGCGATGAGCGAGACCCACCAGCACTTCTTCCGCCGGTCCGGCTGCCGACTCCATAGCATGGCCGTCAAGCCGAGTTGGTGCATCACGAAGAGGCTGGCCGACCAGGTGAGCACGAGCTTGTCGGTCAGTCGGTGCAAGATGGGGGTGGCGGCAATCCCCAGGCTCAACGTGGCCGTCCAGAAGACGATGCGGCCGGCCCGTCGCGCGCCGCGGGGCCACTTCCATCGCAGCGACAGGAAGACCAGCGCCGCCGCGATCGCCGCCGCGCCCAACACGGCAGCCAGGCAGTAGCCGTACGATCGCCCCAATTTGGGCCTGGTGGGCAGATCGGCATGAGACTCGCGTCCTCCGGTCAACAGCCAGGTAAGATCGAGCCGCTTCGACTTCGGAAACTCGTCGACCCGCCGTGCCCGCTCGAGCCGGTCTCGGTCGAGACTCGCGGGGTCTTTCAGATAGAGGCAGACCGCTTTCGAAGGCGTTCGCAGATAGAGCCTGCCCTGGCTCAGCGCCGGGGCCGTCCAGCAGATCTCATCGTGGAAGACCTTCGCCCGGGCGAGTTCTTCGTAGCCTTTGGGGCTCGCCCGCGCCAGCAGCACTTCGCCGGTGTCGTTGAAGAGGATCAGCTTGCCGTCGGCGACGATCAGGCTGGCGTGCCCGACGCGATCGGTTGTCCAGCGGACTTCGCCGGTGGCGAGTTCCATGCAGGTGAACGTGCCACGGGACGGCCGGTTGGCCTTCGCCTGGGCGTCGCGCAGATCGAAGCCGTAGACGTATCCGTCGACCAAGACGCTGGAGGCCACGTCGTTCGACATCTTGCGGCTCTGCCAGACCCGGCAGGCAACGATGTCAGGCGGGCCAGTGTCGGCCGAGTCGGGCTCGTCGACCTCCAGCCGGTACGTTGTTGCCCCTTTACGAAAAGGGCGGCAGACCATCAAGTGCGGCTCCGCATACAACGGGGAAGCCGCGTGTTCGTCGTACCCCTGCGAGAACGAGTGTTTCCACAAAGGCCGTCCGGTTTCCAGGTCAACGCCGACCAGTGCATTCTTGAGCAGAGCCACCACGTGTCGTTGGGCGCCGAAGGTGACGGGGATTGCCGACGCGTAGCTGGCCGGTTCGCTACCCGACGTCCAGACGGTCCCCCCGTCCTCTGCGTCCAGCGCCACGATGCTGGCCTCCTCGCCGCCCACCGGCAAGATGACCTTGCCGTCCTGGATCAACGGCGAGCAGGAATACCCGAAGTGCGCGCCCCGCCCGCCAAACGTCTCGAGCACGTTGAGCGACCAGAGCAGTTCGCCGTTGTCCGCCCGCAGACAACCGACGGTTCCTTGGGGGCCGGCGAAGTAAACGCGGCCCTCGTGCCAGGTGGGCGTCGCCCTTGGGCCGGGATACGATCCGGCCGATTCGTACGGCCAGGCGTAGCGATACTGCCAGAGGGTCTCGCCCGTGTCGGCGTCGAGACAAAGCACGTCTTGCGAATACGTGGATTGGGCCTGTGTGAAGACCCGCACGCCGACGGCCGAAAAGCCGGAATAACCGCCGCCGAGGTCGCGGGCCCACAACACGGGCGGTCCTTCGGGAGGCCAGGCGTCGAGCAGTCCGCCTTCGTCCGAGATCGCGTTGTAGTGTGGGCCGCGTCGATGCGGCCACTCAGGTTCCGTCGCACCCGATACGTATTCGAGTTCGTTGGCGTCCGGCCGTGCCGAGCGCGTGGGGGCGACGATCGAAGCGAAGTCGCCCAAAAGGAGCAGCGCCAGCAGCACAAGGCCGCCGTAGACCGGCAGACGGAGGGCGAGGAACTTCAACGCTGCTCCGGTGTGCCGCCGCTGGCGACTGTCGGGTTGGGGAAGATGGTCCATGGTTCGGGCGAATGCGGCCTGCCCGCCGGCCATCTTACCCCCGCTGCACGGCCGCAGGCAATCCATAGATCCGGTCGCGCGTGGCAATTTGCCCTCGACTGGCACGGCAAATAGAATGAACGCCATCGGGCAGATGATTCCGTGTATGGGAGTCGCGGGCGGCTAGTCTCGCCTCCGGCTGCTCTCGTTTCTCGATTGAAGGAGCCCATTCTATGCCTTGCTTTGCAGCGATTTCACCAACGTGCTATCGAGCCTTCTTCACGGCCCTCGGATACTGGTTGGCAAGCGGACTTTCGGCCACGGCGCTTTGCCCGGCCCAGGAACTGCATACGCCGGCCGGCGTTCGCGTGCTTGAAAACAGGAGCTTCGACGATTCGGACGCGGCCCGGCGGAAGATCCTCGAACTCTACCGCGACTTGCGGGTGACCGACGTTTGCGACGGCATGGACTTGATCGGGCTGCAGGACATCGGCCTGATGCACAACTCGATCCGCCCGCTGTGGCGCGATACGGACAAGTTTACGCATCGCTTCGTCGGCTTCGCGATCACGGTCCGCTATGTCCCGTCGGATGTTCGCGTGGGACGCAACTCGTTCCCCGACGCCGCCGGGTTCAAACAGTTCAAGAGCGAGCAATACGGCCGCGCCCGGGACGATTGGACCGCGGTGGCCAAGCCGGGCGACGTGGTCGTGATGGACACCGGCGGCGTGTTCGAGGGCGGCAATATCGGCTCGAACAACAGCCTCGGCTGGGCCGAGAAGGGGGTCGTGGGCGTGGTCTCCAACGGAGGCGCCCGCGACACCGACGAGATCGTCAAGGTCAAGCGGCCGGCCGTCTATTGCCGCAACGGCCACTCCACGCGGGGAGTTCGGCCGGGCCGGATGATCACCGAATCGTACAACTTCCCGATCAACTGCGCCGGCGTGTTGGTCTATCCCGGCGACGTGATCGTGGGCGACGGCGACGGCGTGATCGTTGTGCCTCGCGAGCACGCCCTGGAGGTCGGCCGACACGCCCGCGAGATCCACGACGGCGACCAGGCCAGCCGCGCCGAGCGTTTCGATCGGTTGGGCATCCCGCGCGATGGGACCGTGAAGGACTATTGACCGCCGGCCGCCAGGGCGCAACGGCCCGCAGTCTCTCGGCGTCGCTGCACCACCACAAGGCTCGCGGGTGGCCCCGACACTTTTCCGCAATAGGCGTTGTCATCTCTGTCGCTTTGTCGGAAAATGTGTCGGGGTGGCGCAGCCACACGATCAGACCGAGCGAGTGCCTCTTGTGGCGTTGCCACCCGGACGGATTTTGCGAACAAGTCATGAAGATCGCAACGTCCTCTCCGCAAAACCGTCCAGGCCACCCGCGTGCAAAAGCACAAGCAGACCTACGGCCAGTACGCCTTCAGCAGTTCGTCTGCGGCCGAAACGGCCGATCTAGATTCCTTGATCGGCTGGGAACTTGCGTCGGACGATTCGTACTCCTCGAGCCAAGACATCGCTTCAACGCCCGCCGGC
The DNA here is from genome assembly GCA_964472545.1 of uncultured Planctomycetaceae bacterium. GTDB lineage: Bacteria > Planctomycetota > Planctomycetia > Pirellulales > Thermoguttaceae > CAYYNP01. The sequence continues at coordinate 5,733 of CAYYNP010000142.1, forward strand.
GATGGCACCGCATGCGCCGCGGCTGCTGCGCCGGAGAGATCGATTAGCCTCAACGCGGTGAGGAAGTTCGTCTGGTTGTTCCGAGCCAGCAGCACGTCGGTGGCGTTGACGCGCTGGTCGCGGTTGTAGTCGTAGTGGAAGTCGATCTGGGCGGGACTCAAGAAGTTGCGGGGGTTGTTCCGCGCCAACAGCACGTCGGTCGTGGTGACCTGCGCGTTGCCCGCCGCGTTGCCGGCGTCGGCCACGGCGTTGCCGAAATAGAACACGTCGTCGGCATCCAAACCGAGATCGGTGCCGCCGAGCACGCGTACCTCCAGCCACCGATTGCGGATCGCATAGTCGGGCCACGTGAAGGTGACTCGGTCGGAGCCGTCCACTCCAGCACCTTGGCGGACCGTCAGTGCGGTTGGCTGCGGTGCGAGCGCCCAACCGGCGGGGTCGGACGTGTTTCCGAGGCGAAAGCGGAAGAAGGCCGCCGCATTGCCCACGTTCAGGCCGTTTGGGTTGCCCAGGTCGGCGACGTCGAGCATGATGCCGTTGATGCCGCGGAAGTAGTTGGTGTAGTTGGCCGAGGTGGCGGACTGGCCCGGCAAGAGCGGCTGCTTGTCGGTGGCCATGGCCGCGTCGTCGGCAGCCGAGGGAGACGGATCCGAGCCGTCGAACGAGGAGTCGTTGTAGAAGACGTGCCGGGCGACGACGGCCGTCAGATTCGGCGCCAGCTCGGTGTTGCCGGGCGTGGGGATGGCGGCGACCCAATTGCTCGAATCGTTGCCCCAGACCGAGGCCTCGCGGCGATGGAGCGAGAAGCCGTGGCCGTCGGCCCGGACGGGCCACGGGGCCCGGTCGTCGTAGAAGACCTCGTCGCGGACGACGCCGTCGTCGCTGAGCAGCCGCAAGCACTCGCCGCCGTTGCTAAGCCGGCCGTCGTAATCGCCGTCGAGCACCACGGCGGCGTCGATGCCGTACGTTCTGCGGAAGTTCTCCGGCAAGGCCCGGTTGCCGGCCGGATGGAACGACACCAAGACCAACGTGCCGAAGGGGCCGATCTCCACGTCGTCGAAGTTGTGCTCGATCCCGCCTTCGATCCACCAGTCGTCCAGATCGACGGTAGTTTCCGTGGTGTTGTAGATCTCGATGAACTCCAGGTCGTCGCGGTCATCCATCTCGGCCGAGTTGTAGTTCAGTTCGGCAATCACCAGGGGCCCAACGAGCGGGCCGGCGTTGACCTCGCCGGGCGTCGGGCCGAGCATGGGATACAGGTAGCCGTAGCCGTCGGGCCAGCGGCCCCAGGCGATGTCGTCGTCGCTGGCGAAGGCGGCCCCGTCGACGATCCGCGGTTCCGTGTCGGGCAAGTCGAGTTGAAGCAGCCACACGGCGCCTTCGTCGTCGTCGTCGATATCGAACGGCAGGCCGTCCAGGGCCAGGTGGCCGCGGGCGGGGATCGTCGTGCCTTCGGCAAGCGGTACGACCGGCCCTTGGCCGCTGCTGTCGACGCTGAGTAGCCATCCACCCACGTCGATCGGTTGCTGCGTTGGGTTGAACAACTCGACCGTCGTCACTTCGCCGTCGCGGACGAGGATTTCGTTGATCAGCACGTCGCCGAGCGCCGCCGACCCCGCGCCGCCGGGCGAACCGCCGGACCGGCCGCTGGCGCGCCAGTTGGCCGGGTCTTCGAGAAAGCCCGTCCGCCGCGGTCCGGGTTCCGGCGTCGCCAACGGGTCGATCAACTCCAGCGACGAGCCGAAGCCGTCGGTCCAACCCGATTCTCTGTGGAGTTTGTCGTACGACAGGTCGAAGACGACTTCGCCTTCCGCGGTGGTGAGCACGACCTGTTCGCCGCGGTTGCGGAGCGAACCTCCGTGTTCGCCCGCCACGTTGACTCCAGTGCCGTAGCGCTGCTCGAACGCGTCGTCGTCCCCGACCACGACGATGTACTCCCAGGGGCCCACTTCTTGTACGTTGCCGTCGTCGAAGTTGAGCGAGATTCCATCAATGAACCGCAATCCCGTGAGGTCGTACGGAAAGGGGCTGGCGTTATACAGCTCGATAAACTCCGCGTCATCGTCGCCGGACGGCTGGTAGTGTACTTCGGTCACCACCAGCGATCCGATCGCACGGGCCGGGTAGTTCCGGCTCTGTTCGGGTTCATCGCGGCCCAGGGTCGGATAGACCAGCACCGACCACTCGTCGCCTCCGTCGGGATAGCGTCCGAACGACTTGCCGGGCGCCGCCGAACCGTACTCGACGCGGTCGACAAACCGCGTCGGCACGCCGTCGATCGTCTGCACCAGCCAGACCTCTCCACCCGAATCGTCCAGAGAGAACTCGTTCGCGGCCGGTTCTCCCGCGGCCGGGTTCCAGGCGCCGTTGGGATTGAAGTCGCTTTCGTCGAAGACCAGGTAACCGTGGGCGGGCAGCAGCGTGTCGTCGGCAATTCGATATTTGAAATAATCGTCGCCGTGATTGCTCAGGTACCATCCGCCGACGTCGACTGCCGACGCCGTCGTGTTGTATAACTCGACGACGTCGAGTTCGGGGGCTTCGGGGTTGGCCAACACTTCGTTGATCACCACGTCGCCGCTGAATCCGCCGCCGATGGTTCCCGGGGTGCCGCCGAACGCGCCGCTGGGCGCCCAGTTGTCGGGATCGTTGTAGTAGCCCCCCAGGTCGACGATCTCCAGCGAACTACCCCGCCCGTCCGCCCGCGTGGGCCAGTAGCCGTCGTTGTCGTAAGTGAAGTGGAGGATCGTGCTGCCGAAACCGTCGCTCACGGCGATCCGCTCGCCCTCGTCGTCGAGCACGTCGTCGTATTCTCCGGCGATGAACGTACTGACGTTGCCGTAGCGCAGATCGAACGCCGGACGGTTCTTGACGATCAACATCCGCTCGGCGGGCGCCAGGACGGTGGCGGGGAAATCGAACTCCACGCCCCAGGAAAAGTGCATCCCCTGAAGGTCGAGGGTTTCGCCGGTGACGTTGAGCAACTCCACGAACTCGAAATCCTCGCTGCCGAGTTGGGGATTGACGGCCAGTTCGGCGGGCGTGGGATCGTGGGGACGGTAGTTCAACTCGGTAATCGCCAACTGGCCGACCTGGGATTCGACCACGCCGGGCGACGGGACGTTGGCGGTCCAACTTATCACGTCGTTTCCCCAAAGGCCGGACCCCGCTCGAATCAGCGAATAGCCGAAACCGTCGGCCGTATTGGGCCAGGGCGATTCGTCGTCGTAGATCACCTCGTCTTCCAGCAGCATGGGAACTGATTTGGGGTCGTTCGGCGGTGCCTCGCCGACGCGCACCAGCCGTACGCTGTCGCCCCGGTTGCTCAGGCCCCCGGAGAACCCGCCCACGACGTCCATCCACGGCCGGATCCCGTAGTGAAGCTGAAACTGCTCGAACGCCGCGTCGTCTTCGGCCGGATCGAAGGGCACGACCAGCAGCGCCTCCAGCGGGGCCAACGAGGCATCTTCACCGAACGTGTATGCGATCCCGCCGGTGAGCCGCCAGCCGGCCAGTTCGACCGGATCGTTGCTGGAGTTGAAGATCTCGACGTACTCCAGGTCGTTCGGCTCAATCAGGTCGCCGGACGTGCGGGGATGGTACATCACCTCGCTGACGACCACGGGGCCCACACGTGGGCCGGCGTTGGTGCCAAACGCGGGATCGAGCGTCGGTGTGGTCATCGGATAGAGTTCTCCCCGACCGCTCGGCCAACGTCCCCACGATTCGCCCTCCGCCGAGGCTCCGAACGACACGTGGTCGGCGAAGTGCGTCACCCGGCCGTCGGGATTCGTCATCGCCAGATAGACGTCGTTGTTGCCGTGTGGATCCAAGATGAATCCCGGTCCGTCCGGCGGCGACGTCAACGCCGTCGCGTCGAACGTCACGTACCCGTAGGCCTCGATCACCGTACCGTCGGGAATGCGGAACCTCGCCAACTCGCTGCCGGAGTCGCTCAGGTACCATCCGCCGATATCGATCCGACCTCCGACCGCGTTGTACAATTCGACGCCGCCTCCGGCCGGATCGCCGGCGGAGACGAACACCTCGTTGATCAGCACCTCGCCGATCGGGCCGCTGCCGGAGTCGCCCGGCGAACCACCATACTCCGTGCTGGGCCGCCAACTCGTCCCATCGCTGAAGTTGCTGTAGACGTTGACCAGCTCCAGCGAACTCCCGTGACCGTTGGCTCGGCCGGGCCAGGGCCGCTCGTCGTTGTAGGCGAACGAGAGCAGCATCTGGCCGGTAGAGCCGGTCAGTGTGATTCTCGCGCCCTTGTTGTTGAGCGTACGATCGAACTGGCCGAGCACGTTCTTGTCGGCCCCATAGCGTGTCTGGAAAGCCTCCAGGTCGCCGACGATCACGCCGCGCTCTCCGACGTCTAGCGTGGTGCCCGGGGAGAACTCGGAATTCACGGCGTGGGTCAGTTGCATCCCGCTCAGATCGACCGCCGTCCCGGAGACGTTCAGCAACTCGAGGAATTCGAAGTCCGCTGCGGTGTAGTTCGGGTTGACGACCAGTTCCGTCGCGGTGGGGCTGTAGGGAGAGTAGTTGATTTCCGTGACGACCAGTGTGCCGGCCTGCAGGTCGACCGTGCCGGGCGAAGGCGGGGCGGCAATCCAACTTGAAGGATCGCGCGCCCAGAGGCCGATCTCCCGGCGGTGCAGCGCATCGCCGCCCGCGTTGGGGCTTTGCGGCCACGGCTCTTCGACCCCGTAGACAACCTCTTCCTCCAACACGTGGGGGATCTTGTGCGGCTCCCACCACGGCGGCGCATCGGGACGCAGGAGTCGCACCGCTTCGCCCTCGTCCCCCAGCGTGCCCTTCAGCGGCCCGAACATCTGGACGGAAGCGGGGATCGAGTAGGCGTTGCGAAACTCGCTTAGCGCGCCCATATTGTAGCCCTCAAACCCCACGACCAGAATCGTCTCGCCGGGGAGGATGGGAACCGGGTCCGCGTCGTCATCGTGGGGCGCGGGGAAGTTGTACTGTACGCCGCCGCGGACCCGCCAGTGACGCAGATCGACGGTCTGCTGGGTGGGGTTGAGTATCTCGATATACTCCAGGCCGCCGGAATCGGGCTCGCCGGGCGGGTGGTACATAATCTCGCTGATCACCAGTATGCCCGTGCGGGGACCGCTGTTCCGGGTGCCGAAGGTACGGCTCCACATCGGATTCAACTGTCCCTCGCCGTTTGGCCAACGGCCGAACGACTCGTCGCGCAACGCCGCTCCGAACTCCACGTGATCTACGAAACGCGTCAGGTTGCCGGCCGCGTCGGCCGCCGTCAGCCAAACGTCGTCTCCGTCGGCGCTGTCCAGGGCGAATCCGCCGGCCCCCCGTTCCCAGCGTCCGGGATTGAAGTCGTATTCGTCGTAGACGAGGTACGCTCCGGGGCCGATGATCGTGCCGTCGGGAATGCGGAACTTCTTGTAGTCGCCGGCCGACTCGCTGAGAAACCAACCGCCCAGGTCGATCGGCCGGTCGGTCGCGTTGTAGAGTTCGACCGTGTCCGTCAGAGGCAAATTGGCGTGCGAGAGCACCTCGTTGACGACCACGGTGGGCATCGGCTCGCTGCCTTCGGTGCCCGGCGACCCGCCGTACTCGACACCGGCCCGCCAATTGCCGCCGCTGCCGGGGTCGGCGTGCGGGTTGACGATTTCCAGGCTGCTGCCGAAGCCGTCTGCCCGGACGGGCCAGCGGCCGCCGTCGTCGTACTCGAAGTCCGCGATCACCCGGCCGAAGGGATCGCTCACCACGAGCCGTTCGCCGCTGTTGTGGAAGTCTTCCAAATAGGCACCCAGCACGTTGTGTCCGGCGCCGTAGCGTGTCTCGAAGGCCGACGCGTCCCTTACCAGCAGGCCGCGCTGGCCGGGGCCAAGCAGCGTTTCACCGGAGAACTGAAACCTGACGGCTTCCGAAAACCGCACGCCGGCCAGATCGAGCGGCTCGTCGTGCAGGTTGACCAGTTCGATGTACTCGAAGGCCTCGCGATCGTCGATGCCCGCCGCCCGTTCCTCCGACGTAAGGGGATACGGATGGTAGTTGAGTTCCGAGACCCGCAAGTAGTTCTTCAGGGCCTCGGGGGCGTTGATCGTGACCGTTATGGAAACCCTAACTACGTCGGACTCGGTTTGCCCGTCGCTTACCTTGTAACTGAATTCGTCGGGACCGATGTAGTCGGCGTGGGGCGTGTAGCTCAGCGCGCCGTCGGGCTGCAGCACGGCGATTCCGTGAGCCGGGGGATCGACCAGCAGGGCCGTGAGCAGATCGCCGTCGACGTCCACGTCGTCGGCCAGCACGCCCGGGGCCTCCAGTTCGCGGACGGTGTTCATGGCCGCCCACAGCACGTTGTCGGCGGCCACCGGAACATCGTTGATCGGATTGACGGTAACGGTCGCGGCGGCCAGGTTCGACGTAACCAGCCCGTCGTGCGCCCTGTAGGTGAAGCTGTCCGACCCGGAGAAGTCCCCGTCCGGCAAGTAACGGAACGCACCGCCGGGCAACAGCAAGACGTCTCCGTGGCGGGGCGCATTGACCAGCGAGACGATCAACCCGTCGCCGTCGGCGTCGGCGTCGTTGATCAACACGTTCATGATCAACACCGAGTCCTCGCCCATCGTGTAGCTATCGTCCCGAGCCACCGGCGGCTCGTTCCGGACGTTGCCGAAGTCGAGCCCCAGCAGGGATTCATCGCCATCGACGGTGAGCATGTAGCCTCTCGAGCCGCCGGGCGCCGTCTGGACGTAACCCTTCGATACGGATTCACGAACTCGATAGACGCCGGGCTCGAGCCCCTCGAAGCGGTAGGCGCCGTCGACGTCGGTCGACTGCCGGGCGGATTCTTCAAAGGCATCGAACAGATAAGCGGCGTTGCCGGTCTGCGCACCGACGACGACTCGATCGCCCATGCCGGCAACCGAGAGACCGAAGCCGTCCCAAGCACCGGGCGCGGGGTTGGCGAACGTTTGCAGCAGTTGACCGGTAGACCCGTCGAACAGATAAGCGGCACCGCCGCTGTCCTCGCCCAGGTTGTCCCAGCGGTTGTCCCAGCGGGCCCCCACCAGCACGTCGTTGCCCAACGCCGCCACGCAGAAACCGAACTCCTCTCCGCCAAACGGCGTTGGGCTGCTGAAGGTCCGCAACAATTCGCCGGTGGCAGCGTCGAACAAGAACGCGCCGCCGCCGCCTTCCTCGCCGGCGTCGTCCCATCGTGCCCCAACCAACACGTTATCGCCCACCGCCGCCACCGAGCGTCCGAAGCCGGTCGGGTTGCCGCTGGCGCTCTGCGTGGGGTTGACGAAACTCTGCAGCAGATTCCCGCTGGTGCCGTCGAACAGATAGACCGCTCCGACGCCGGCCGCCCCCGTCTCGTCCAGTCGTGCCCCAACCAGCACGTTCTCGCCCACTGCGGCGACACTGTAGCCGAATTGAGCGTCTTCCGAAGGCGTAGGGCTGATGTAAGTTTGCAGCAACTGGCCGGTTTCGCCGTCGAACAGAAACGCGGCGCCGGCGTCTTCGACGGCGACCGTCGCCCCGTCTTCGGCAAGCAGGTCGGCGAAGCGGGCCCCGATCAGCACGTCGTCGCCTACCGCGGCTATGGCCCGGCCGAATTGGTCGTTCTCGTTCGGCTGGGGGTTGAGGAACTTGTGCAGCAGTTGATGGGTATGTCCGTCGAACAGATAAACGGCCCCGGCGTCTAGGCCGGCCGAATCGTCCAGGGGAGCACCGATCAACACGTGGTCTCCCAATCCCGCCACGGCCCGGCCGAACTTGTCGCCCTCGGCCGGAGCAGGGCTCAGGAACGTGTGTACGAGCCCGCCGGTCTGGGCGTCAAACTGATAGACGGCCCCGGCGTCCGCGGGTCCGGCGACGTTGTCGTAGTGACTTCCCACCAGTACGCTGTCGCCCGCCGTGGCCACGAACCGCCCGAACTGGCTCCATTCGTCCGGCGTGGGGTTCTCGAACGTGCGGACCGGCGCGTCGGTGGCCCCCGCCCGTTGGATTTCGACGGACCAATCCGGCAGCCCCGGCTCCTCGGGATCGCGAATCCCGTCGCGGTCGAGGTCATCGAACACGGTGCCTCCCACCAGGCCCAGACCATCGAGCAGGGCCCGCGGTTCGAGGCGCTCGATGCTCAATCGCCGCCGTCGTGACGCCCGGCTCCCGCCGAGGCCCTCCGGGTACGTCCCACGAGAGCGACGACTGTCGATACGTCCGGTATTTGTGATTTCCATTCCGGTTTCCTCCCAACTGTGACGGCAAGCCGTCCGGGATAAGGCTACTGCTTCGTTACCTAGATCTTTGGGTACCATGCCCACGCTTGCGTGGGCATGTTGGTGGGGTCTTCGCCATGCCAACGCAAGCCTGGGCATGGCATCCGACCCGCCCGCGGTTGCCGTTGCGTATCGTTCTCAGAGTGGCCGGGATTTCGCATTCACAGCTTCACGACATCGCCAGGATCTGTTCGAGAATCTGCATCGCGGCCTGGCGAGTGCGGTAGACGGTACGTTTGGAGGTGCCCACACGGCCGGCGATTTCCGGAACCGGCATATCTTGCAGCAGACATCGAATCGTCTCGCGCCGTTGTGGGCCGAACGGCTCAAGGAGTTGCTCGACCAGGTCGTTCAATCGGGCTACGTCCTCCGGCAGCGGGCCGGTTTCCAACAGGTCGCGGCCGTCGACCGGGACTTCGCGCCGGCGGTCGCGCCGCTGGCGGCCCCAATATCGCACGCGGCTGCGGATCTTATTTATAGCAATCGTCACCAGCAGCGGCCAGAGGCTTTCGTTCGGCCCCACGTCGATCCGCCGGTCGCGTCCCCGCGAGAACACGCTCAGAAAGACCGACTGGACGACGTCGGAAGACTCTTCCGCCTGCCGCAGGAAGCCCCCCATTCTCTCGCGGGAGAGATTCACCAGACGCGTGTAGTATCGCTCGAACAACTCGGCGGCGGCCGTTTCGTCGCCGTTGCGGTAGGCCGCCAGCAGCCGATCGTCGGGCAACCATTCGTCGTTCAAACCGGCGGCGTCTTGACCCATCAATAGCTCCACGGCGGACATGGCTTCATCCTAACCTCTACGGTTTCACTCCGAAACGGCCGGGGCGACTGCGGCCGGCACCGCAACCCGCACCGGCGGCGCCACGGCCCCCCATCGCGACTTGGGCGCCCCGAAGATCCCCAGCGGCGCCCAGTAGTATGGGGCCGGGTATTCCTTCTTGACCTCTTGCATGGCCTTGTGGGCGGCTTCCGCGTAGTCGACCGGACGGCCGCCGCTTGCCATCTTGGCCACATGCCTGTAGAAGACCGTGGTCAGTGTTTCGGCGGCCGTGACGTTTACGCGCCAGTAAGTAGCCGCCACGGTCTGCGCCCCGGCGGCCTGCATGCCGGATACCAGTGAAATGCCCGCCTCGAGGTACCCTTCCGACGCCACGGCCGTTTCGCAGGCAACCAACGCCACCAGATTGCAGCCGTCGAGCGGGAGGTTGGGAACCTGATGGGCTTCGAGCCGCTCGTCGGGCTGGCCTTTCTGGCCGGGGATCACGATGTGGGCAAACGCGTTGTTGTGTTCCGACCGGTACGCGACGCCGTGCGTGTGGAAGCTCACGATCCGCGCCCTGGGCAATTCGAGCAAGAGGCGCTTCATGCCGCCGTTCTTGCCGGCCTCGATCAGAACGGCCTGGTTGGGGAACAACCTGGCAACCTTGAGCGTCTCCCGCACGGCGCCCGGCAGCCGACTGTTTGCCCCGGGGCCGGCCAGCAGCACGGTTGCTCGCAGCCGTGGTTGCGCGCCCGGCTGAAGCGACGCCGCAAACGCCCCCAACGACGGCGTGACCACGATCGGTGGGAAGCCCTCGTCGATCAGATAATCGGCCTCGACGTCGGACTTCTCGGCACCGCGAACAACGGCGACCGGCAGGGCCGGGAAACTCAAACGATGCAGCGCCCCGTCGGGGACCAGGATCGCGTGTCTGATGAACCCGGAACGTTCGAGCGGCTCGCGGATGCTGCGCGGCAGCAGCGTCTCGGTCATCGCCAGGGCCTGCGGGTCGTTGAATTCTCTCCACACCCAAGTCTCTCCGGAGAGGCGGACCTCGGTCTTCCGCTTCAAGACCTTCTCGGCGGCTTCCAGTTCATCCGCGATTCTCGGCCGGAAGGGGCCACAGCGACGCCGCAACAGGAAGAGGTACTCTTGAACCATCCGTTTGACGCACGCCCGGGTGACGGCCACGGGAGCCGCATCGTGGACCGGGTTCGTGAAGAGCGTGCCGAGATGGCGAGGATGGATCGCCAGCGGATGGTGCGCGATGCCCCAGCCGTGGATGATGAACAGATGGCTCTCGTCGTCGCCGAGGCAGTAGTAGAGTACCGCGTCGCGGCGGCTGCGAAGCGTTCTCTGAAAGTCGTTCAGCCGCGCCCGGAAATCATCAAGACTCGCAACTTCACCCAGCAACTGCCGCAGCCGCCGGTTGTTGTCGTCCATCTTGCGGAGCACGGCATAGACCTGTGCTTCGAGGCTCTTTCGTTGAGCGAAGGCCGCTTCGGTCTCCCCCGAGGTCTGCAACTCGCCGAGCAGCTTCTGCCGCCGCTGCAATAACTCGTCCAACTCGGCGCGAAGCTCCACCGAGCGTTCATCTTGTGCTTCGTGTGGTTCGTCGAGCCGGAGTGTGGCGGTCAGGATCCGCTTGCGGAATTCGTCGGCGTAGTAGAGGGCCTCGACGTATTCGCCTCGCCGACAAAGCAGGTCCAACAGCAGGTCGTGGCCGTCGGCGAAACACCCGTGGAACCGGGCCCAATGAGCGCGTCCGCCGGTGGTCGACGCACCGGCAACTACTACGACCTCAAGCGCGTCCTTCAGCCGGGCAATCGCTCCGTCTGCGTCGCCCGTGGCCACCAGCGACTTCGCCAGCCCGAGCTTCGCCTGAAACCGCGACGCCGGCCAGCAGCCGAGGCGATCGAGAAGGCTCTCCGCCTGTCGGAAGTGATCGGCCGCGAGGTCCGGCTTGTTTTGCTTCAGGCGGATTTCGCCCAGATACAACTGCGTTCGCGCGCAGCCCGCCAGGTCGCCGCTGGCCTGATAGGCGCCGAGCAATTCCGTCCAGCCGGCGGCGGCCCGTTCGAGTTCTCCTCGCCGATAGGCAATCATCGCCACGAGGTGCTTGGCTTCGAGCACACCGGAACGGTTGTCGTGCTGTTTGGCGATCTTCAGAGCCTTCTCGGCGTATTCGGCCGCCTTGGACAGTTCCTCGAATCTCAGATGAAGCTCGGCCGCCGTGCTGTAGACGTCTACCAAGAGTGGATGCGAATCGCCCAGCCGCCGAACGGCCTTGTCCTTGGTCTGTTCGCAGTAGTACTGGACGGGAATGGCGACGTTTCTGGAGACGATCTCTTGCCGGCCCTCCGACAGGCAAACCACAATCAAGGCAAACCGGGCCCGATAGAAACCGGCCAGGACGTCCGTTCGGCGTGCGTCGTCTTTGGCCAGTGTGTCCAATGCGACGTCCCATGTTTCGGCGGCCTTCAACAGCGGTGGGTAGGCTTCGTGGTATCGCCCCAACGAAGAGAGGGCCGCCCCGATGCCGTCGTGACAGGTGGCCTCCAGCATCAAGCGGTCGACCGTTTCCGGCCGGGCTGCGAGGAGTTTCAGGGCTTGCCGGTAGCGGGGCAACGCGTGGCTGTGCCACCCCATCGCCGCCTCGACTCCGCCCAGGTTCGTCAAGGCATGGGCCAGGGCGCCCGGGTCGGAAACCGGCGGGCCGGACAAGCCGAGTACGCATTTCTCGAGCAGCGCCCGGGCGCGCGGGAAATCCTGTGCATTGGCGCAGCGCAGACCGTCGGTGTGATAACGCTCGGCCGTTTGGGCGTCGATGACCGCCGCGGGAGCGGCCTGTGGCAACGGTGATTCGGCGGCCCGCGCGATGAAACACGTCGAGCAAATAACCAACAAGCAGCCGAATCGTCCGGTCTGTTTCATTTCGGTCTTTCCTGCTTCTTCCGCGAGCACCTACTTCATGTGCCGGTAGTCGACCGCCCGCCAGGCACGGAACGGAGAGTCCTTTGCTTGGAGGTATTCGGCCAAATCGCGCCCGATGTCGGCCGCTTCCACTACGGACAGATCGTCGGCGACACGCTCGCGGTTGGCGGCGAGAAAAGCGCGGACCGAGCATGGCGTGGGGACGGGATTGGGGCCGTCGCCCAAGGAGGTCCTCGGCTTCGCCTTAGGCAGGTTCATGATCTCCGCCTCGGTGACCGGACGATCCGAAACGGCGAAGAAGACGACCTGTCGGCCGTACCCGTTTCTGCCGTCGAGTTCCCAGCAGTCGCGAGGGCCGTCTTCGCCGTCTCGCGCTTCCTGGGGCTGCGGGATGGTGAACCGGCCGGTGAGCTTCTGCTGCGGAAGATGGGGGAAGATCTGCCGCCGGCCGTCGGCGCCGTCGATCCAAACCGAGACATAGCCTCCCTCTTCGCCCAAGTCGCCCGCCATGCGGAACATGTCTCCGTCGTGGGCAATCGCCCATGGGGCATCCTCGTGGTAGATCAGACCCGTTTCCCTGTTGTCCGGCTGGAAGAGATAGAACTCGACCTTCGGGTCGTCGTCCGAGCCCCAGGGGGTGGCGGGAGGCGGATCATCGGGGGGCAGATCCTCGGGCGGCGGGTCGTCGGGGGGCGGGTCGTTAGGAGGATCGAGCGGAACTTCGGCCACCTCCGTGCCCGAATCGGCCGCGACGCGGCTCTTATCAATCAGCCACCACGCTAACACCCCTGTCAGTCCCGCCGCCACGGCACTCCCGCCCCACGCAAGCAACCGGCGCCGCGACATGGCCACCCGCGTTCGCGTTGTCGCCTGCAACGCCGCGGCCATATCGGCGGCCGTCTTGAAACGCTCGGCGGGGTCCTTCTCCAGGGCCTTCAGGCAGACGGCCTCGAGTTGCCTCGATATCGTGTCGTCGACGGTTCGCGGCGGGGCCGGCGCGCGGCGCTCGATCTGGGCCAGCATGTCGCGCAGGCCGCCGGAACCCTTCACGCCGAAGGGACGCTCGCCGGTGAGCAACTCGTAGAGGATCACGCCCAGCGAGTAGATGTCCGACTGGGGGCTGGCCCAGTGCGATTCGCCGCAGGCTTGTTCCGGGCTGATGTAGGCCGGGCTGCCGAGGATCGCGCCGTTGTCGTCGCGGAAGAACCGGCCGTCGAGCTGCGAAAGGCCGAAGTCGGTCAGCCGCACGTGGCCCCCGGCGTCCAGCAGCACGTTGTCCGGAGAAACGTCGCGATGCACGACCCGCTGGGCATGCGCGAAATGCAGCGCCTCGGCAATCTCCACGCACCATCCGACCGCCTCCGCCCGCGTGAATTGCTTCCGGCGAATCCGCGCCCGTAGCGTCTGGCCGACGACGAATTCGTAGACCACGAACGCCCGGCCGTCGTCCAACTCGCCGACGTCGAGCACCGAGACGATCCGCGGATGGCGAAGCTGGGCGGCACTGCGGGCTTCGTGCAGAAACTCCCTCCTCCGTTCCGATTCCGGCCGCCGATTCGGATGCGGCAGCTTCACGGCCACGTCGCGGCGGAGCTCTGCGTCGAAACAGCGATACACCCGCCCAAACGCCCCCGAGCCGACCTCCTCGCGAACTTCGTAGCGCCCGATCTTCTCCGGCGGCGGCTCGGCGGCAGCGGGCGGCAGCAAACAGTTGGTCGAGCCGAAAGTGCGCGTGGTGGTCTCCAACTCGCCGATGATCCCCGCCACGTCGTAGTCGGGGAAGCGGCGTCGGTATTCGTCGATCGTGGGCCACCGGTCGTTTTGACAGCGGACCTCGAACTCCTGCGCGATCAACTCGGCGACGTGCCGATGGTCGGCGCGCAGCTCGGGAAACTCGTCGAGGTATTCCTCGACCGTCTTTCGCTGGCCGGATTCCCATTGGTGTTCCATGTCGACGGCGGCCAACTCGGCGATCGCCGCCGCGGCGCCACTCGGCGACGCGCGCTCGGCCAACGCCCGCAAGTCCGGCGGACCGCTTGGGCGGGCCGCTTCGTACTCGTCGACGCATCGGGCGACGTCCCACCAATCCTGGGGCAGGCAGTCCTTGGCTAACGCTTCCATTGTCGTGTCCTTGTCAAACGCAACTCGTCATTGCCCGTCGCGGCCGCCGCCTTCGCAATGCGGCGGCCGAGGCGTTCTTCTGTTCCTGTTCCTTGCGCCGCGATCGGGCGACGCCGGGCCGTACCCAGACGCGTTCCGAGCACGATTTCGCCGCGCCCGCTCCATCCAACAGACGCCACCTGCCCCCAGTGTTACCGCGGCGGTTGCCGTGCGCCAGTCGAACGCGCCTGCCTCTCGAGGCGACAGCGGCGCGGCCGTCTCGGCGTCATCCGGCACGTCGGCCAACTCTCGCAGAGCGGCGTCGAACAGCGCGTGCCGCTGAGATGAAGCCGTGGCCATCGGGGCAGACGCCCGTGGACGGTCGAGGCGAGCTACGGGCGCGTCCGGGGATTCGGTCGCTGTGCGGTGTGTCTGCCCCTGCCACGGCTTGACCGTCGGGGACGTGAGGCCGTCGTGGTCTTCTGCGACCAGATCGGTATCGCCCCCATTGGGCCACCACGGCCACCAGGCGTACTGCGACGACGTCTGTGGCAAGAACGTCGTGACTGCGTTGTGAAGGCCGCTGATGCCGTTGGATATCCCGAACATTTCAGACCAAGTGAGCGCCACAACGCCCCTGGCCGCGCCGACGACAAGATCCACGGCGGATGGCACAGCCGATGCTTGCCCCGGCGACCCTGCTTTGGGCGTCCCGCCGGCGCCACTGTCAGCGGTAGTTGGCCGTGTCGGCAGTCCCGTTCCCGGGGCAAGCACTTGTTTGAAGGTGCGCTCGGCCCAATCGCGAAAGTCCTCATACAACTTCTTCCACCATGGAGGTTCCTTGGGTCCAAACCTCCGCCGCCGTTTCCCACCGCCTCCGGTGGACCCGGTCAAGAAACCCGTCTCCTGTTGCGCGTCGCTCCGAATCGGAGTCGATACTCCCGACCCTTGTGGCTCGTAACGAATGCCGTTACCGTCGGGCGATCCTAACGCGTTCCCATCCGTGTCACCACTTCCAAATCCGCCGAAGATAAACGGGTCGGGCCTGAAGTACCCTTGGTAGACTCCAAACCTCTGAGGCGTGCCCTGGACATCGGCCCCAATGGCCGACGATTTGCCGTCAAGCGGAGTCACGGCCACCAAGGGGCTGCTAAGCCCGGCAGAGAAAACCTGCGACAGAAACGTCCCATCTCCCATCGACAGCAACGTCAACCCCCCGCCGTCGTGGCCGCCGATGATGGCCAGGTCGTGCCGGCCGTCGCCGTTGAAGTCGTTGGCCAACAGCAGCGATCCGTCTGCCATGGGCAACGGGATGCTGGTCGGCGCACCGGGCGACGAACCGTCGAACATCTGCAGCCAGACGGAATTGGGATCGGCGATCAGCAGGTCCTGGTTGCGGGAGTCGCTGAATTGGCCGACGAGGATCTGGCCGGCCGCCTCGAAGACGACCGGTTGGCCGAAGAACCCGCCACCGCGGCCGGGGAAGAGGAAGGAGTTCTGCGAGCCGGCGTTGCTGACGATCAGGTCGACGTGGCCGTCGTGGTCGTAGTCGGTGGCCTCGATCGAAACGGGCCGCAGTCCGAGGATCTCTCCGTCATCGCCGTCGGCTCGCAGTTGCGGCCGCGGGCCGGGCGCGAAGAGCACGTCGGCGTCGGCTTGTCCCATCCAGACCGAAAGGTCGTTGGAAAGTTCGTTGGCCACGACCAGATCGAGCCGGCCGTCGGCGTCGAGATCGGCCACGGTAG
The DNA here is from genome assembly GCA_964472545.1 of uncultured Planctomycetaceae bacterium. GTDB lineage: Bacteria > Planctomycetota > Planctomycetia > Pirellulales > Thermoguttaceae > CAYYNP01. The sequence continues at coordinate 21,551 of CAYYNP010000142.1, forward strand.
TTCCGATCGGCGACATGCCGGCGGCGAACGTCTGCGGCGACTCGAAGCTGCCGTTTGCCGTGCCCAAGAAGACCAGGATGTTGTTGGCCCCGGTGTTGGTGACGATCAGGTCCGGCCGTCCGTCGCCGTTGAGATCGGCCACGTCGACCGCCCGGGGCCCGGCCAGCCCGTCCTCGCGGCCGAAGGTCAGGTGCGGCTTGAACTCGTCGCCGTCGGCCAGCCAGACGGTGAGCGTGTCGGTTGCCTGTTGGACGACGGCCGAGTCCTGCCGTCCGTCGCCGTTGAAGTCGCCGACGTCCAGAGCGACGTCGTTTCCCGCCCGGTGGAAGGCGGCAAACTTCCCGGTGCCGTCGCCGGCGACGATCAGCAGGTCGCCCCACTGGTTCCCCACGGCCAGATCGAGATGCTCGTCGCCGTTGAGATCGGCCACGGCCAGGCCGGTCGGCGCGTCGCCGGCGTCGACCGTGTAGGGCAGGCGGAAGTTGCCCCCGCCGCTGCCCAGCAGGATCGAGACGCTGCCGGCCGCTGCGTTCAATATGGCCAGATCCAGGTAGCCGTCGTGATCGAAGTCGCCGCTGCGGACGTCCGTCGGCCCGCTCTGCGTGGGCAGCGAGACCGGGTCGACGAAACCGCCGGACGGCTTGCTGAAGAGGATTGCCATGCGGTTCGTGTTACGGTTGGTCAGCACGAGGTCGGGCATGCCGTCGCCGTTGAAGTCTGCGGCGGCGACGCCGGCCGTATCGGCCAGCGAACGCACGCACACGCGACCGTCGGTGTCGCACGACAGCACCTCGTGGATACCGTCGGACGCCCGTAATCGCAGCACGCGATCGGTATCGAAAGCCCCCTGGCCGTCGTTCCACAAGACACTCACGTCGCCCGAGGCCGCGTTGGCGACCACGATTTCGGGCCGCCCGTCGAGAATTCCGCCCGGTCCGGCCACGTCGACGAGCACCAATTCTCCCGGGCCTTCCCCCGCTTCGACGAGCGACGTCGCCTGGGAGAACCTACCCCGGACATCCGCGAGAAACACGCTCACGCTTCGTGCGGCACCGTCGACCAGCACCAGATCGTCCTGACCGTCACCGTCGAGATCGGCGGTGCCGATCTTCGTAGGAAAGAGGCCGTTGCCCAAGGAATAGTTGGTGGCGAATCGTCCGTCCGAATCGATACCGTAAAGCGTGATCGACTCGCCGGACGCTCCCGCCTGCTGGTTGACCGCGGCCAAAAGCGTGCCGGCGGCGGTGGTCACCACGACCACGTCGCGGGCGGGAACACGTTTTCCGCGGGAGTCGGCGGGATTGACGATCTCGTAAGCGTCGAACGGACCGCCTCCGTCGTCCTTCCCCATCCGCACGAGGACGTCTCCGCGCAGATTCACCAGCACGGAGTCCGTGACGCCGTCGGCATCGAGGTCGGCCAGGATGGGCGTGGAGCGGATGTCGGACGAGATGCTCTCGGCGGCAACGAGGCGGCCGCCGGGACCTTCGATGCCGATTTCGACCGCCACTTCGTTGGTGTTGTCGTCGGCGACGGCCCGATCCGAAACGCCGTCGCCGTTGAGATCGGTCACGGCCGTCGGCGGCGGCTCCTGGGCGCCGGTGATCCGCGAGTCGAGCGCAAACGCCCCGGTTCCATCGCCGAGCATGATCGAGACGTCGAACGAATACCGATTGCCGACGATCAGGTCGAGGTTGCCGTCGCCGTCGACGTCTCCGGCCGACAGGGCCCCGGGCCCCTTTCCGCCGGACTCGAACGTCTGCTCGGCCCCGAACGTGCCGTCGGCATTGCCCAACACGATCGCGATTTCGCCGTCGAATTCGTTGACCGTGGCCAGGTCCAAGAGCCCGTCGCCGTTGAAGTCTTCGATCAACACGGGCCGGACGGAGGCGTCCCACGGAGAGCTGATCGAACGGTCGCCCAGGATGATCGCTTCCACGTTGAACTCGCCGCCGCCGGCGCCGCGGAAGACGAACAGGCGGTGCGAACTCAAATCCGCGGCGACCAGATCGAGATATCGGTCGCCGGGACCGTCGAGATAGGCGGTGGAGAGCGACTTGATTTCCGCGCCTTCATAGGGTTCGTCTTTCCCAAACCCCGGGAGGGACTCCCTCTCGTCGTTCTCGTCCGCGGGAGCCGCCGTGTCTGTGAACGTCCCGTCCCCGTTGCCCTCCATGATCACCAGCGTCGAGCCGTTGATGCTCAAGAGGTCCATCCGCCGGTTGCCGGAAAAACCGCCGCCGACGAGCGAGTTGTCGCAGGTTTCGTCCGTATCGGAAACCTTGTGAACCTCGAACGTCCCGTCCCCCTTACCTCTCTTTCCGCATAACTCGTTTCTGTTTTCTCGAACGTCGGGCGGAGGGCC
>CAYYNP010000143.1:0-23901 GCA_964472545.1 uncultured Planctomycetaceae bacterium
TGTTGGAATAGGCCGCCGAGCGGTCGACGTAGAGCGCGGGGTTGGCGGGGTCGAGGCGGATGGCAGCGGAGAAGTCAGCGATTGCCTCGGGAAAATCCTGCAAGCCGAAATACGCGCCGCCCCGTTCGGCGTAGGCCTCGGCCAGTTCGGGATCGAGCCGGACGGCCTCGGAAAAGTCCTCGACGGCGCGGCGGAAATCGCCCCACTCGCTCAACAGGTGGCCGCGCCGCACGTGAAGCTGCGCATCGTTCGGCCGGTTGCGCAAACGCTCGCTGGCCCGAGCGATCTGCCGTAGCATCGATCGCCGGCCGAGCCATTCGCTGAGGCCGAGGCCCGAAATGCCGGCCCCCATCAAGACGACCGTCGCGCCGAACCAGCGCTTCTCGAGCACGGTCATCTCGTGCGGTTTGCGGTCCGGCGGTTCGGTGGCCGTCAGCAGGAAGTAGAGCCCCGCCGACCAGAACAGGGCGCCGGCCAGGATGTGGGCCATCGGCGGTACGTGGCGTCCGGCCCGGCCGCGCGTGGCAAGGAACTCGCCCAGCGTAAGGCCGTACGCCCGCAGCCGCGTCCAGACCAGCCAAGCGGCCAGCACGATCCCCGAGCCAACGATCCCCAGCGCCTCGGGCACGCCCAAGTATCGCAGCGCAAACGACGCCAAGACCATGAAGAACGCCAAAATGATCGACGCCATCGACGCCCGCCAGCAAAGCCCGGCGAGTTTCTCCGGAGGGTCACGATCGTGCATCGCGGGGGCTTTCGCGGGCCGTGGGTGCGTCGCGCTATTTCGCCTCGACGGTCGGATAGAACGGGATCGGATCGCCGGGAAAGCGTGGGGTGAACGGGTCGGGGGCGGCCGGGGCCGTGGGATCGACCGGTGGAAGACGCTGCATTCCCGGCGGCAGGTCGGCCTCGTTGCCGATCGGATCGGGCGTGGCGGCTGCCGGAGTCTCGTACCCGGTCCACGAGTCCGCGGAGTCATACGGCGCGTCGTCGTACGGAGTGTAATCCGTAGAGGTCGACTCCCGTTCCTCGGCGAATCCGCCGGCGGAAACCCGGTCAGCCCCGTCGTCGTGTTCTTCGTACGTGTATTCGTTTTCGTGGGCGTACCCTTCGCTCGAGGCGCCGTCGAAATCCGTCGGCGGCGAATTGGCCGGCCCGTAGGCCTCGTCGTCCGTCTCACCGCCGTTTCCTTCGTCGGCCTCATCGTACGACCACGAATCATCCCATCCCCCACCGCTCTGGTAGTTGTACCCGCTCTCGTCGTCGGTTTCTTCCGGCGCGTAGCTCCAATCGTCGTCCTCGGCCGACGTATCGACGTCCCAGGCATCCGTGTCGGTGCCCCATTGCGATGCCGTAGACGACGTCGACACCGACGTTGCCGATTCTGCCTGCTCGTCTGTTTGCGGCGACTCTTGCGGCGCGACCCGGCACGGCACGGCGGCCATCTCCCAGACTTTCGGGTATCGCACCACGTTAAACCCGATGCTGAAGACGACCAGCAGCAGACCCGCGGCGGCGACGGCGATCCTGGGCATGGCTCTCTCCCGATTGGAGGTTGATTGGCGGCGGCGTGGCAATCATACACTCGCAAATCAACAACGCAAGCAAAACTCGGCGAGATAACAAACCGGTAGCGGCTTTCGAGGAACGACCGAGCCGATCAGGCAAAGTCTAGCGGCCGGTGTCGACGTCTCTACGGCAATGCCGAACGCGTCGGGTGGCTGGGGCAAAGCGCAGCGGTGCCCCAGGTGTCGAAGAAGTCCGGGGCACCGCTGCGCTATGTCCCGGCCACCCCTTAGGTGCAGGGCGTTTTCCGACGAAGCCCGGCGCGGCTGAAGTCCAGCGGCCTCGGCTGCGGTGGACTCCCGACCACGCGCGTGGTAGGATTTGGCGCGGTTTCCGGCTTTGGGAAGACCGGCCTTGCGGTGAGGAGTTACGCTGATGTTTACGTGTCGGGTTCTGTATGCATGGACGATGTTCGCGGTGTTGCTTACCGGATGCGGAGCCGATCCGCCGTCGGTCGATCCGGAGGCCGCGCCGGCAGACGAGACGGCCGCTTGGCCCCGCTTCCACGGCGCCGACGGCACGAACGTCTCGTCCGACACGGGCCTGTTGACCGAGTGGCCCGACGGCGGACCGAAATTGGCCATGGCGGTCGAAGGCGTCGGCGAAGGCTTCGCGGGCGCGACGATCGCCGGGGGCTTGATCTACACGGCCGGAAACGTCGGCGGCGAGATGCTGATCTCGGCGATCGAACTCGACGGCACGATCCGCTGGCAGACGGCCAACGGCAAGGCCTGGGCCGGCTCCTACCGCGGCTCGCGGGGAACCCCAACCGTCGACGGCGACCACGTCTACCACGAGAACCCGTACGGCGACGTGATCTGTCTGGACGCCGCCACCGGCGGCGAAGTCTGGAGCATGAACCTCCGCCGGCGCTTCGGCAGCACGAACATCCGCTGGGCGCTCTCCGAGTCGGTGCTGATCGACGGCGATCGCGTGATTTGCTGCCCCGGTGGGCCGGAGGCCACCGTGGTCGCCTTGGACAAGGGCACGGGCGAGACCGTGTGGCAGTCCGAGAGCACCGGTGACCCGCCCGGCTACGGCTCGCCGGCATTGGCCGAACAAGACGGCCTGCGGATGATCCTGACCATGACCGGTAGGGCCGTGATCGCCGTCAACGCCGACACGGGTGAACTGCTGTGGCGATTCGGGCACAAGACGCAATATGACGTGAATGCCCTAATGCCGGTCTTTCACGACGGCCGCGTCTTCATCAGTACCAGCTATGGCTCGGGTTCGGTGATGCTGCAGATCCACGTCGACGGCGACTCCGCGTCGGTCGAGGAGGTTTGGCGCAACGGCGACTTGGCGAACCACCACGGCGGCGTTCTGCTGCACGAAGGATATCTCTACGGCACGGGCTCCGGCGGCGATTGGATGTGTGTCGACTGGCAGTCGGGCAAGACGATGTATACCGAAGAAGGCGTCGGCAAGGGGTCGTTGACCGTCGCCGAGGGAATGCTCTATACGTTGAGCGAAGATGCAGTCATGGGCCTCGTTCCAGCCACCCCCGACGCCCATCGCCTTGTGGGCCGTTTCGACCTGCCCGACTGCGGCGACGGCAAGAGTTGGGCTCATCCGGTCGTCTGCGGCGGCCGGCTCTACATCCGCCACGGCGATTACCTCTATGGATACGACATCAAGGCCGGAGAGTAGTTCAAGATGCCATATCTGCTTGCAGCCGTCTGTTTGGCGTTGTCGGCGGCCGTTCCGTCTGCCGAAGCGGCATCGGCCGCCGAGGCCCCATGGTGGCCCCAGTTCCACGGACCAAACCGAGATAACGTCTCCACCGAAACCGGCCTGATGAAACGCTGGCCCGAGGGAGGGCCGCGCCGTCTTTGGACCACCCCGGGCATCGGCCACGGTTTCGCCAGCCTGTCGATTGCCGACGGGCGGATCTATACCACCGGTAACGTCGGCCAAAAGACGACGATCACGGCACTGGACCTGAGCGGGAGGATCCTCTACCAGGTTCCCAACGGCGCGGCCTGGGAGAAGCCCCAGCGCGGCACGCGAAGCACGCCCACCATCGACGGCGGGCGGCTCTATCACAAAAGCCCGAACGGCGACGTCGTCTGTCTCGACGCCGCCACCGGCCGGCGCCACTGGGGCGTGAACATCCTCGAACGCTTCGGCGCCAAGAACATCACCTGGGCCGTGTGCGAGTCGTTGTTGATCGACCGAGACCACGTGATCTGCTGTCCCGGCGGGCCGCAGACGGCCGTCGTCGCGCTGGACAAGACGACCGGCCAGACGGTATGGAAGTCGCCCTCGGCCGGCGATCTGGCCGGCTATGCGTCGCCGGCGCTGGCCGAACACGGCGGACTGCGGATGATCGTCACCATGACCTCCGCGGCGATCATTGCCGTTAGGGCCGACGACGGCGGGCTGCTTTGGCGCCACGAACACAAAAGCCCCTGGGACGAGAACATCCTCTTGCCGATCGTCCGCGACGGGCACGTCTTCGTGAGCACGCGAACGACCGGTTCGGTGATGCTGCGGATGGACGTCGACGGGCGGCGGGCCTCGGTCACCGAGGTGTGGCGATCAAAGGCTATGGACAACCACCACGGCGGCGTGGTTCTCTGGGACGGCTATCTCTACGGCTCGACGCTCGCCGGCGCCTGGGTCTGCCTGAGATGGAGTGATGGGCAGGCCATGTACACGGCGCGCGGCATCGGCAAGGGCTCGCTGACGTCGGCCGATGGCATGCTCTACACGTTTAGCGAACGCGGCCGCATGGCGTTGGTCGAGGCGACGCCCAAGGGGCACGAACTCCTCGGCCAGTTCGCGATACCCGCCGGCGGTGAAGGCCCCAGTTGGGCTCATCCGGTGGTCTGCGGCGGAAGGCTCTACGTCCGATACGACGATTCCCTGCACGCCTACGACGTCAAAGCGACTGAGTAGTACCTCATTGCAGTTGGATTTGTATGCCACTGCTGGCTTGCCCAGCAGTGCCGAACGGCGACGGTGCTCGAACGGCAGGACGAAGGGGGCAACGCACACACTGCTGGGCAAGCCAGCAGTGGCACCCAACCGACAGAATTGGCCGCAATGAGGTAGTAGTGCTACGCGCCAACGGAGTCTCTGGGGCAAAGCGTTGCAAGGGGTTGCTCGCCCCCACCTCACTCCCCGTTTCGTCGCAGCGCGGCCGCCTTGCGGAGGTCCTCTTGGGCCTTGTCTTTGTCGCCGCGAGCGCGGTGGACCTGGCTGCGGACAACGTAGACTTCGCCCTGCGCCGGGTCGAGCCGAAGCGACTCGGTGTACTCGCTCAACGCCTGGTCGAAGTCCTCGCTGGCGAGATGGACGTCGCCCAGATAGGCGTGCGCTTCGGCCAATTCGGGGTCGAGCGAGAGCGCCGCCTTGTAGTCGTCGATGGCCCGTTGCAGGTTGCCCTCGGCGGCGTACGCCAAGCCACGGTCGAGATGGGCCTGGGCGTCGTCGGGGTCCAGTCGCAGCGCTTGGCTGAAATCGGCGATGGCGTCGGCCGGCTGACCGGCCTGATGAAAGACGCTTCCGCGGAGGTAGTAGAGCCGGGCGTCGCGAGAGTCCAAGGCGATGGCTTCCGAGTAGTCGTCGATCGCGCGAGGAAGGTCCCCCAGCCGCATGAAGGCCCCAGCCCGATTCGCATAGGCGCTGCTGCTGACCGGGTCGAGCCGGATCGCTTTGCCGTAGTCGGTCAGCGCCTGCTCGAACTTGCCTTGATCCGCGAGCAAAGTCCCCCGATGGACATAAGCGGCGCCGTTTTCCGAGTCGAGCCGGATCGCCTCGCTGTAGTCGGCGATGGCTCGATCCGCCTCTCCCAGCCGGTCGTGGACGTACCCCCGATTGACGTACGTGTCCGCATACTCGGGATTCCGGCGAATGGCAGCCGTGTAATCGGCCAGGGCCTTTTCCGAATCCCCCATTTCGTAGTAGGCGGCCGCGCGACTGAAGTAGACGTCGAACTCATCCATCCCGCAATCGATCATCTCGCTAAACTCGTCGATCGCTGCGGGCGCGTCCCCAGATTCGATGAGCGCTATACCCCGATTGAGGTAGGCTTCGCTCAAATCCGGGTCAAGTTGAACGGCCTGGGTAAAGGCGGCGATCGCTTCTTCACAGCGACCGCCGTGAAGGTAGGCCAAGCCCCGGTTCAGAGCATCCCACGCATTCGACATTGCGGGGTTCACCAAGCTAAGAAGAAAGGCAAAGAAGGTCGCTCACCGGCCGAATGTCCCGACTGTCCGTGGGAACGCGATTATATCACATATCGTGTCGTTGTGGAACCCCCCCCTGGGCTGTGCCGGACAGCCGAGGCGTCGAGGGACGTCCCCGATAAGGCTCTTCAAGAGGGGATCGTCTGCCCAATCGCGAACTAGCCGGGCAGAAATCGTACTGCTGAACAGGCCGGAGCGCGTGGCACACGGCGCTCGACCGACCCGGGCTCCCCCGCTTCTCGCTTTTCAAACCGGGGAAACCGCCCTGGACGCCGTCGGCTGTTTCTGCGACACTTCCGCCCCATTTCCGTCGGCCGTGTAGGGCGGTTTGCCCCCGCGGACGCTTGTCTTCTCGCCCCCTGATGAGGACTTTCGTCATGAAACAATCGTGGACACTCTCTGTCGGGATCGCCTTGCTGTTGCTGCTTGGCGGTTGGGCTTTCGTAGAGGACGGCCATGCGGTTCGTGCCGACGGCTGGTTGCCGGCCCAGCTCAATCCGTTTGCCAAGGCACCGCCGCCGCCCCCCACCCCAAGGCCGGAAGCCTACCTCTTCAACGGTCCCGGTCCGGCGCCCGAACCGTCTCCGCTGGAGCAAATCGGCGCGGGAACGAAGAAGGTCGTGACCGACGTCGGCAGCGGCACGGTGAAGCTGGTCAACACCGTCGGCAGCGGGACCAAGAAGGTGATCACCGGCGCCGGAGCAGGCACCAAGAAGCTCATCACCGGCGCCCGCGACGTGCTGCCGTTCGCCAAGCCGGAGCCCGAGCCCGCTGCGCCCCAGCAGGTGGTGCCCTGGATGCAAGACCCCAACAGCAGCCGCTATCGACAGTTCACGCCCGAGCCGCCGAAGGAGAAGCGATCGTGGCTTGGCTTGGGCACGCTATTCCGTCCCGCGGAGCCGGAGTATCGGCCGTCGAAGACGTGGGACGACTGGTGGAAGTCGGACCGCCCGTAGCAGCCGGTTGCGCTGCTGCATGCCGCTGCCCGTCTCTTTCTGTGAAAGCCCCGAGGGAAACAGTCCGGGGTCGTCTTGCAGGGGGATTGAGAATTCGATAGGAGCGAATCGATGACGCGCAAAACACGACGATCGTACCTCCGCCGTTGGGTGCTGCCGGCGATGTTGGCCGTGAGTCTTGGATCGATGCTGGCCGGTTGCCACAATCCTCGCTACGGCGCCCCTGACACGCTCGGCAGCCGGATCGGGTTACCGCCGGCGATCGACCCGCAAGCTCGAATGCAGGCCAAGGCGTTCAAGAATCGCGTCGAGGCCGACAGGTCCATCCCCCACGGGCCGATGGCCAAGCAGTGATCGGACCGGTACGGATCGACGCCGGCGCATGTACGGGCAACGTCGTTCCGTTTGGCCGCCGCCGGCACGGCGGTGTATTGCACTGCGGATCACAACGCCGCCGTACCGGCGGCGGCTAAACGGCCGAACGTCGACCCGGCCGGGCACAGCACACCGGGCCATCAACACACCGGGACATTGGCACACCGGGGCATTGGGATAGCGGTGCGTTCTCACTCCGGCTCGTCTTCCGCTTGATCCGGCGTAGCCTCGCCGCCTTTTGCTGAACGGCCGCGGCGCCCGAGCCACTTCCAGCGGGAACGCTTCTTCAGACGTCCCAGCACCAACGGGGCGCTGTGGAAGGTGGCGAATCCCAACGCGACGACGGCCCACACGACCACGCAGCCGCCGCCCCAGTCGGGTTCCGTGCGGATCACGTGGCCGCGCTGGCCTCGCCGCCAATCCGCTCGATCGACCAGTTGGCGGAGATAGGCCGGAAAGTACTCGGGGTCGGCGTCCGGCGGCGGCTCGTCGGCACAGATAGCCAACAGGCACTGCTCGGAATACCGTCCGTCGGGCCACGTCCATAGCACTTGGTATTCCCCCGGCGCGTCTTTCAGCGGCACGACGTTCTCCTGGTCCGGCGCCGACAAGAGGCCGATCCGCTCGGGTGACAGCACGACGTCTTGCGTCCAGTCGCAGATGGCGTCGTGATACGGCGCGAACCGCTCCGCGTCGTCGCGAATCGCCCTGGCGTCGAACGATTCGCAAAACGCCTCGCGCCGGCCAGCCTCCAGCGCCGTCAACATCGTCTCGGTGCGCAGGATCCGCAGCCGAACGGTCTCGGCCGCCGATTCCAGGGCGGGCGGCAGAGGGTAGCCGCTCAAGCACGGCTGCTCGAGCAGCCCCAGGATCGCCTTCTGGTCGTCGGCCTCGACCGCAGTTTGCAGCGCCGCGAGCATCTGACGGCGGGCGGCCGCCTGATCGTAGGCCGGCCGCCACCGCTGGGCTTCGTTGCAGTCGGCAAACAGGTCCTCCTGCCAAATGCTCAGCAGCCGCCGGTCGCGCTCGACGGGGGGCAAGGCGTCGGGCATCTCGTGCAGCGTCCTCAATACCGGCGCCCGACGCTGGGCCAGATCGATCCGCGCCCGCCACTCGGAGGGGACCATCGGCTCGCACTTGGCCTCCATCACGGCCCGCCACGCCGCGATGATGCCCGCCTCTGAGGAGGCCGTCTCGATCGCTTTCTGCAGCCGGCCGACCGACTGGGTCCGCCGCCGGGCCTGATCGACCCGGGCCTGGGCTTCGTATTTGTAGCCTTGCGGCAGTTGGGCCGCCGTCTCGGCAATCTCGCGTTCGCCCGCCAAGGTGAATCGGCTGGACGACCGTTGCAGCATCTTCTTCAGTTTGTCGAGCACGGCCACGCGCCGCCGCGCTTCGCTCACGCGGAACCGCTGCTGATCGGCCAGCACGAAACCGGCGAATAGCGACTCGTTCCAGGTGCGGACCAGGCGCCGATCGTTGACCTCGCTCGTCTCGGCGGGAACCCGGCAAAACGCCGTCCAGGCCTCCTCGCGGCAGACGTATTCGTATGCCTTTTGGATCGACGGTTTGAGGTGTTCCGGGGCGTCGCGGAACTGGCCGCGGCGATTGAGCGCCTCGACCGCCGCCGCCCACTCTTGCCGACGCAGCAGTTCCTCCACCTGGGCGTACGAATTGGCCAATTGCCCCAGCGGTGGGACTTGCTGGATCGGCGTCCGATAGAGGTTGAAGAGCTGCGCGGTCAGATCGCGGACCTCCTGGTCGCCGCAGGCCATCAGTTCCCGATAGACGTTCGATTGGGCCGGCGCCTCGAAATCCTCCCGGCGAAACAGCAGCTTGTCGTAACCGGTTTGCTCGACGTACCGCATCCAAAACTGCGGATCGGCCGCCAACGCTCGCAGGCCAACGTAGATCATTAGCGCGGAGAAATGGTCGAGGTCCAACGACAGCAGCGTGGCTTCGTTGCGTTGTGGATGCTGATAAGGCTCGACGCCCACCTCGAGGTTTCGCCGTCCTACCAAAGCCGGCACACACATGCAGTCGTAGTCGACCAGCTTCAACTCGCCGCGGGTGGTGACCATCACGTTGGCGTGCTGCAGGTCGCCGTGAGACACCGAAGCCTCGGCCAACTCGCGGACCAGATCGACCCATCGCCGGGCGGCGTCGGCCAACGCGGGACGGTTGCCCTCGAAGCATCGTGCCCGCACCCATTTGAAGAGCGTCTCGCCCTGGACCCATTCCATGGTGATCAGCGGATACCATCTTCCGTCGCCGGCCGAGCGGATGGAGCGGTCGCGATACTCGAAATCGACCAGGCAATTCAGCTTGCGGCCCTTTAAGTACGCGCTGATCAACTCATAGCGTTCCCGCCGCTCGGGCGATTCGGTGGTGAACACGCGGACCGCGAACGGGTCCACACCGTTGGCGTCGATCCCCTTGTACACCACCGCAAACGCCCCGGCCCACGGACGCGGCTGGTTGCGCTCGTCCTTCTCGATGCTACACGTCTTCAACTGCGGATCGCGAAACGCCACCCGAGGGTTTTGCAGCATCGCACTGAAGTGAGAAGCCAGGGGCCAGGACATGGTGTCAGTCGAAAATCGGGTATCCGGTTGTCCGCTACGGGAGGGAGCCGAAAACAGCCAATTGGACGGGTCGCTAGACGTGTCCGTAGCGGGGGAGGGCCGTGGTGGTGGCCCGTGTTGTCGGCCGTCACGAGTATACCGTATCTCAGAAGCACCCACAATCAGAGGGGATACCCCTCTGCCTGGTGGGCTGTCGCCGGCCGTGATCTATCATTCTTCTATGGGGAGATTGCGTGTGACGCGGTGCAGATAGCAGTGGGGAAACGCGGTTCGGGCGCGACCACCGGTCGCGGCTTTGTGAGGATGACGCCATGGACCACCAGCGAAGACGCCGGGGACGCACGGCCCTGTTGTTGATTCTGTTGTTGTACGGCCTCTACGCCGGGGCGTTCATCTTGCGTACGAGTTTCGTCGTCGACGGCGTACGCCGCTTTTGCCTGTTGGACGACGCGATGATCTCGATGCGATACGCCCGAAACCTGGCCGAGGGGCACGGGCCGGTCTGGAATCCGGGCGAAGAGGCCGTCGAGGGGATCACCAATCCGCTTTGGACCGGCACCATGGCCATGTTGCACCTGACGGGCGCACCGGAGTCGAAGGTCTCGCTGCTGGTGCAGATCTCCAGCGCCGTCTTTCTCCTGGCCAATCTCGTGCTGGTCTTCAAGATCGCCCGATTCCTCTGCCGCGATTCGCTTGCCGCCGCGATCGCCGCAACGGTGCTCACGGCGTTCTACTACCCGTTGAACAAATGGGCCTTGCAAGGAATGGAAGTCGGGGCGGCTGCGCTGCTGGTCACCGCGGCCGTGTGGATGGCGATCCGTACGCTCGATCGACGGCGGTTCTCCGTCGGGCTGTACGTGGTGCTGGCCGTGGGCGTATTGCTGCGAATGGACTTGTTGATCCCCGGCGGAATTCTCTGCGGGCTATTGGCGTGGATCGATCGAGAGCACCGGCGCCGCCATTGCCTGGCCGGCTTTCTCGCCCTGGGCGTCGCGCTGGCCGGACAGACGCTGTTTCGTTTCTTCTACTATGGCGACCTGTTGCCGAACACCTACTATCTAAAGATGACCGGCTACCCGGCGCTGCTGCGGATCTGCCGGGGGCTGATCGTGCTGGCCGATTTCGTTTGGAACCTCAATTGGATGCTCTTCCTGCTGCCGGCGGCGCTGTTGATCGTGCGGCGCGATCGGTACGTGGTCCTGCTGTTGGCGGTCTTCGGCGGCCAGTTGGCCTACAGCGCCTACGTCGGCGGCGACGCCTGGGAGGAATGGGGCGGGGCCAACCGCTACGTGGCCGTGGCCATGCCGTTGTTCTTTGTGTTGCTCTGCGTCGCGATGGAGACGATCGTCGATCGGTTGTCGGCCGTCTCGGCGGAGATCTCGCGGCGCCGCGGTGAAGCGGTCCGCCGACCGTTGATGCAAAGAGGCTACCTGACGGCCGGTTTTGTGCTATTGTGTTTGATCAGCTTCAACACGCTCAAGGGCCCGCACGGCTTGCGGCAGTGCGCGCTGGTCGAGACGTCGATGCACGTCGAGGACCATCGGGAGATGCTGAGACGCAGCGAGGTCCTACGCCACATCACCGCTCCGGACGCGCAGGTCGGCGTCACCTGGGCCGGCATCATGCCCTACTTCGCCGACCGGGTGATGATCGACTTCTCCGGCAAGAACGACAAGCACATCGCCCGGCTGCCGATGCACCAGGCTTCGCATCCGTCCGATCGATTCGCCTACTTCCACCCGGGCCATCTGAAATGGGACTACGGCTACTCCATCGGCGAGCTGCAGCCGGACGTCGTACTGCAGGCGGGCTATCCGCCCGGCGAGGCGAAACCGTTCCTCGACGGCGCCTATCGTGAGGTGATGCTGGCCGGATGCCGGTACTATTTGCGCAAGGGCTCGCCGCGGATAGACTGGGAAGGGGTGGCGGAGTTGGGGAGCAGGTGAGCGAGTGAGGACAAAGGACCGCCATGGCGTTGAATCGATCTACGGTGCCGAGTCTGCGTCGGGTCTTCCATGAGGGCTTCTGCGCACGCGACGTCGCCGAGCCGCTGGTTTCGTTCGACGCCGATGCCCCGGCCGATACGGTGCGGGCGTTCATGGCGGAGCGCAAGTACGAGATCGTCGGCATTCGTGAGCGAGGGCTCGTCGTGGGATACGTGGAGCAAGCCGCACTTGAGGACGGGGCTTGCTCGGCCTTCTTGCGGCGTTTGGACGACGCACGGGTGATGCTCGATTCGACGCCGCTGGTCGACGTCGTCCTGGGGCTGAGCGAGGCCCGGCGGCTGTTCGTTTCCGTACTGGGCGGCGTAAGCGGGATCATCACCCGCAGCGACCTGCAAAAGCCGCCGGTGCGGATGTGGCTGTTCGGCATGGTGACGCTGATCGAGATGCGGTTCGCTCGGCTTATCGAGGCCTACTGCCCGGACGGCCAATGGAAGGAGTTTCTCTCCGAAGGCCGCATCGCCAAGGCCGAATCGCTGCTGGCCGAGCGTGCGCGGCGGAATCAGGAACTCGACTTATTGGATTGCCTGCAATTCTCCGACAAGACCCAGATCATCGCCCGCAACCCCGAGCTCCGCGGCCTGACGCGCTTCGAGTCGCGGCGGCAGATCGAGCAGTTCGCCAAGCAGCTCGAGCAGTTGCGGAACAACCTGGCGCATGCGCAGGACATCGTTACCACGGACTGGGAGACGATCGTGCTGCTGGCGGCGAATCTCGATAGGGTCTTGCTGGGACCGCCAGGGTTGGAGTCGGAGTAGTCGGGCTGATGCGCGGCCTGGCCGTGGGTGGCCAAACCGTCGGCGTACGGCCGGGCTGGATGTCTTGCAAGAGTCCGATCGTCCCGTCTTTGCACAACACCGACCACCTTGCGAATCAGTCGAATGGAACTGCACATCCGTCTCCGCCGGATCGTCTGCCACCCACGCCACTCACATCTGGGTTGATCGTCTGCATGCCGATCACAGATCCTTTGCAGCCTCACCCACCGGACGCGTGCCGATCTGCATTTCTTCCTGAAACATCACGGCCATGCCCCGCAGCTTTCGGGCGATTTTCGGGTTGGCGACGGGCGTCGTCTCGGCGGGGTCCTGCTCCAGATCGTAGAGCGTCAGCGTGGGGTTCAAGAACAGCTTCCATTTTCCCCAGCGGACGGCGGCCAACGATCCCTGGCTGCCGTGATAGAAGAAGGCGTCGTTGTATTCGCGCCGCGTGATGATCTCGCGCCATTCCAGCGGCGGATGCCAGGGGCGTCGAAGCGGGACCGAGGCGTTGATGGAAAGCTCTTCGCTCGGCGCGGGAACATGATCAGATTCGCCGATCAACAAGGGCCCCATGTCTCGACCGTCGATTACGCGGCCCGGCGGAACCTCGACGCCCGCCAGGGTGGCGAGCGTTGGATACCAGTCCATGGCACGCACCACGGCCGACGATTCGTATCCTCGCCGCAGGCCGACGCCGGGCCCCCAGGCAATGCACGGGACGCGAATGCCGCCCTCGAAGGTCGATAACTTCCCGCCACGAAGGGGCTGCAGTGTTCCCTGCCCCGTCGCGCCCTGCCGCGCGCGGCGGCCGTTGTCCGAAGCATAGACGACGACCGTGCGGCGGTCGATGCCGAAGCGCTTCAGCGCGGCAAAGATCTCGCCCACGTAATGGTCCAACTCGTGAATCGCATCTTCGTATTCGCCGAGGCCCGAGCTGCCGCGAAAACGGTCGCTCACACCGTACGGCCAGTGCAGCATGGTGTGTGCCAGGTAGAGAAAGAAAGGCCGGTCGCGATGGCGGCCGATGAACTCGATCGCTTCCTCGGTATAGACCTTGGTCAGTTCGTTGACGTCGGCCGGGCGCCGGACGACTCGACGACCTCGCAGCAATGGGACGCCGCCTTGATCCTTGAAGTGTATCGTTTCGACCGGATCGAGATTGTGCAACAACCCGAAGTATTCGTCGAAACCCTGCCGTTGCGGCAGAAACGGTTCGTGAAACCCGAGATGCCATTTGCCGACACACGCCGTGGCGTATCCGTTGGACTTCAGAAGCTCGGCGATCGTCAGTTCATTCGCGTGCAAGCCGATACGCGAGTCGGCACGCTGCACCCACGTCGCCAGTCCGACGCGCCGCGGATAGCATCCCGTGAGCAAACCCGCTCTCGACGGACTGCAGATCGGCGCCGCGGCATAGTAATCCGTGAAGCGAATTCCATCGCGTGCTATGGTATCGACGTGAGGCGTCTCGAGGTCCGACGCGCCATAGCAGCCAAGATCACCGTAGCCTTGGTCGTCGATCAGGATGAAGATGAGGTTTGGTTTGACCGTCTTCGTTGCCTGCCCGTAAAGGACGGGCGTCGACAGGAGGACCAGCATGCCGGTCAGGGCAGACGCATAACGTCGTCTATGAAGGCTTAACATGCTCGCTACGATCCTCCAATTGCTGCGCGACGCCGACGGTCTTCCGAATGAATCTACGCGGATGGCCGAGCCTGTCGCGGAAAACCATCGGGGCTCCCCGGTTCCAAGGTTCTCATAGCGTCTCCCTCCGAAACGCAATATGCCGGCACCACCGCTCGTCGTCGGTGTCGGGGAAGTCGGTGCGGACGTGGGAGCCGCGGCTTTCGGTGCGTTCTCGGGCGGCTTCGATGATCAGCCGGGCTACGCCGAGCATGTTCTGCAACTCCCAGCCGTGTGGGTCGGAAAACTGCCGCGGCAGCACGTAACGCAGCCAGCGGTCGATGTTCTCGGCGGCTTCGTCGAGTCGCTCGGCGTCGCGGCGGACGGCTACGTTGCGCCACATCAAACTCGTCAGCGAGTTGCGGATGTCGGCCAGGTTCAGCGGCTCGGAGATCGATTCGGCGCGAGCGTTCTCGAGCACGGCCGCGGCGAAGTTATCGGGCATTTCGGCCGCTGCACGCGATGCGCCTTCGCCGGTGCAGGCGCCGTAGACCAGGGCTTCCAGTAGACTGTTCGACGCCAATCGGTTCGCGCCGTGCAGGCCGGTCGAAGCGACTTCGCCGGCGGCCCAGAGCCCCGGCAGCGTGGTGCGGCCGTCGGCGTCGACCTTTACGCCGCCCATCATGTAATGCGCACCGGGGCGCACCGGAATCCGGTCGCGGGTGACGTCCAGATCGAACTCCGCACAGATTGCGGCGATGCCCGGGAACCGGGCCCGCACGCGGTCGGCGTCGAGATGGGTCAGGTCGAGATAGACGTTTGGGTGCCGGGTCTTCTCCATCTGACTGACGATGGCGTTGCTGACCACGTCGCGGGGGGCCAGTTCGGCGCGCGGGTCGTATTCGGGCATGAAGCGGTGGCCTTTGCGATCGACCAGATACGCTCCTTCGCCGCGCGTGGCCTCGCTGATCAGATTGCGGCTGCTGCCGGCGATGTAGAGCACCGTAGGGTGGAACTGCACGAACTCCAGATCGCACAGTTCGGCGCCGGCCCGATAGGCCTGGGCCATACCGTCGCCGGTGGCCACGTCTGGATTGGTGGTTTCGCGATAGAGTTGGCCCGCACCGCCGCAACAGAGGATCGTCTGCTTGGCCCAGATCAGGGTCTTTCCGTGGCGGCGGTTCCAGACCAGCGCGCCGCGGCAGGCGCCGTCGAGCGTGAGCAGGTCGATGGTGTAGGTGTCCGGCCAGATGCCCAGTTTGGGGCGGCCTTCGACCTGTTCGGCCACGGCGCGAATTACTTCACGGCCGGTGGCGTCGCCCAGCGCGTGGACGATCCGTTTGCGGCCGTGTCCGCCCTCGCGGCCCAGCGCAATCCGATCGCCGATGCGGTCGAAAGCGGTTCCCCACTGGATCAACTCCTCGATCCGCTGCGGCCCCTCCCGCACCACCCGCTCGACGATCTCGGGATTGCAGAGCGGCCCTCCGGCCTTGAGTGTGTCGGCAACGTGGTCCTCGAATCGATCGTCCTCATCCAACACGGCGGCGATACCGCCTTGGGCGTACGCGCTGCTCGATTCTTGCAGTCTGTCCTTGGTGATTACCAGGACCGACAGCCCCGGGTCGCTCCCCAACGCCGCTCGCAGTCCGGCCAAACCGCTGCCTACGATCAGCAGGTCGGTGAAGAAATGGGGGACGTGCTTCGGATGGAAGGGGACCAGATAGCGCGGTGTGGAAACGGGCATGGCGGGAACGATCGAAGCGTTTGCAGGGGAATGCCCTCGGATCAGGAATCATCCTACCATGCCCGAGGACGCTTCTCCAGGGCAAGCCAAAGGCCGGATAACCGGCACATCTGGTCCCCCCCGGGCAAAACTCCGGCCGCAGGACACGAAACCGTGACCTAAGCTTGAAAGTCACTCCGCCCACTCCTAAGGAGTTTCCTAGCCCATGTGCGCCGCCCTGAACACCACCTTCCGCTTCCTCAGCAGGACGGAAAACGAAGCCGCGGTCGACGTGTTGATCGCCGGCCTCGACGACCCCCACGAGCCGACACGGCACGGGGCCTTGCAAGCCCTGATGCAACGCAGAAGCCCCAAAGGCCACCGTGAGGTGTTTCGGCGATTGCCGGCGATGGGCGACGCCAGCCGCGCAATCGTCAACGAACGCCCGGAGCGTCTGGAGCAAGTCGTCGGCGCGGCCATCAAACTACCCGACGAGACGGCGTGCTCGGCAGCCTGCCAGGCCGTGGTGGCGACGCGCCTGTATAGTGTGCTGCCGGCATTGGTCCAGATCCTTTCCAATCCGGAAAACGCCAACGGGCCCCGGGTGGCCCAGACGGTACTCGTTCTGACCGAGGCGTTCTACGTCGAGCTCAGCGGCGGCGGCAATCAACCCTTGCGCAGGAACATGGACTCGTTGCGCCAGCGGATCACCGTTGCGCTGGAAGAAGCGGTGCGTGGGTACCACCGACACCAGCGGAAGGAGGTCGTCGAAGCTCTCCTGCTGGTGGCCAAGTCGAAGAGCGTCACGCTAAGGCGTTTGCTGCAAAGGACCGACGAAGCGTCTCATCAAACGATCATTGACTTGATGTCCAAGAGTAGCCGCGGTGGCGTGATCCGGTTTCTGCTCGGCTTCCTCGAGGAGCCGAAGATGCCGCGCGTGGTGACCGAAGTGATCGGCCGCCGCTGCGACCCTAAGTTCGTCGGCCACCTGGCCAAGACGGTCGGATTGCACCCGACGAAGCTCGTGATCGAGACGCTCAAACGATTTGATTCGATTGCCTGGGCGGAGCCGGGGCACAAGATCTTCAGGCAACTCGACGAAGAAGCCCAAGCCGGGGCCGTGCAGTTGCTGGCCCATTCGGCCGTCGATCGAGAACAGGCCTTGGCAGTGATCGGCGATCTGTTGCTCAACGGCAAGCCGGCCGGGCGCCGTTCGGCGGCGAAGGCCATGGAGCAGTTCGAGGGGCCCGAAGCCTGTGGATGGGTGATTCGGGCGGTCAACGACGAGGACTCGGAGGTTCGTGCCCGGCTGATTGTGCAGCTTCGCCCGCGCAAGATTCCCGGCGCCATGTCGCTGTTGATTCGGATGGTTGAAGACACGGACGACTTGGTCCGAGAGGCCTTGCGGAAGGCGATGCCCGAGTTCACCTTCCGGCAGTTCCTCAGCAACTTCGATAAAATGCCGGAGGATCTGCAGCCGATCGCCGGCCACGTTGTGAGCAAGACCGATCCGGAGTGTGTGTCGAAGTTGGCGGACGAGATGCTCGGCCCCTCGCCCGTGCGTCGCCGCCGCGCCGTGCAGGCTTCCCTGTCGATGGGGATCTCCACGGAATTGCAGGAGACGATCATCAAGCTGCTCTCCGACGAGGATCACATCGTCCGCGTGGCGGCGGCCCAGGCGCTGGCCGACTGCAAGTCCCTTCCCACGTGGGAGGCGCTGCTGACGGCGCTGTTGGATCGTAGCGTGGTCGTGAAGGAGGCCGCCGAGCGGAGCCTCGAGATGATCAGCCAGTCTTTGGCCGTGCCCGTTGAAGATGAGCAAGCGGACGAGCAATCCGTGGAACCCGAAGAGGTGGTGTCGTGACGATTCTCATTGGTGGGGTGATGCGACTGGCCGGCCCCTGTTTGTTTGCCGCCAGAAACCTCGGCGCCGCAGGCCGCCGAAGTCGGGTGTCCTCCGGCGAGACGATGCTCTACGTCGGTATGGCGGCCGTGGCCATCGCGGCCGTCTGTTTGATCCTGTACGTTGTCACACGCTGGGTACAAAAGCGTCGCCATTTTAGCCACGCCGCGTTGTTTACCGGCCTTTGCCAGGCTCACGGACTCGATCGCCGCGCACGCGGAACGCTCAAGAAAGTGGCAGCTTGCCGCCGCGTTACCCCGGCCGCCCGAGTCTTCATAGAGCCGAAGTGGCTCGATCCATCCAACCTGGGGGGCTCTCTACGCTCTCAGGCGTCTAAAATCGCCGCGTTGCGCGATCGGCTGTTTGGCGAGACGGCAGGGTAGACACCGATTACGGCTCTTGGATCGCCGATTGGGGTATCGCTGATTTGCGGTGCTTCTCTATCCTGCTTGCCTTTTCCGATTTATGGCGGGCGTCTCTTCGTGCTTTCTCCGGGCTATCGCGGGCTTTCTCCGGGCTATCGCGGGCCGACCCCTCTGGAAGCTCGCGTCGCGACGACTATAATGTCAGATTCGATCACGCCGAGGCTGGATCAACCCGGTCTTGAACATCCTCGATTCCACGCATTCGGAGCGACTCACGATGAGCGACTCGCAAGGTTCCGCCATGATCGAAGCCCGAGGGCTGGCGAAGTACTTCGGTGGTTTCGCGGCCGTCGAAGATATTTCGTTCGAGATCCCGCAGGGCGAGGTGGTGGCGTTTCTGGGTCCCAATGGGGCGGGAAAAAGTACGACCATGAGGCTGCTGACCGGCTATCTGGCCCCGTCGGCCGGCAGGGCCCTGATCTCCGGACACGATATGGCGACCGACCGGCTGGCCGGCTCCACGCGGCTGGGATACCTGCCGGAAAACGGCCCGCTCTATCCCGACATGAGCCCGCGGAGTCTGCTGAAGTTCTTCGCCAAGGCCCGCGGACTTTCCGCGCTGCAGCGCCGGGCTCGGATCGACGCGGTGGTGCAACTCTGTTCGCTGGGTAGCGTGATCGGCAAGCCGATCGGCAAGCTTTCCCGCGGCTATCGCCAGCGCGTGGGCATGGCCCAGGTGCTGTTGCACGAACCGGACGTGCTGATCATGGACGAACCCACGGCCGGGTTGGACCCGAACCAGATCCACGAGGTCCGCGAGACGATCCGCAAGCTCGGCAAGCAGAAGACGATCCTGCTTTCGACCCATATTCTTCAAGAGGTCGAGGCGATGGCCGACCGCGTGTTGTTCATCAACGAGGGTCGGCTGGTGTTCGACGGGCCGGTGGGCGAACTAACCGGCAACGGGCAGCCGCTGGAAGAGCAGTTCCACAAGCTCAGCGGCCGGGCTCGTGCGGCCGCCGGAAAGAAGTGATCGCCCGATCGACACTCCGGGCGGCGGAATACGGATCCCCATTCTCCACGATTCCATCGAGCAGACCCCTTCAAAACAACCACAAGTTCGGTAGAAACCATGAATCTCAACGTGTTGCGTACGGTTTTCTGGCGGAACTTTCTAGGCTACTACGCCAACCCGACGGGCTACGTTTTCATCTGCGTCTTCGTCCTGTTCAGTTCGATCGCGGCGTTCTGGCCGAACGAGTTCTTCAACTCCAATCTGGCCAATCTCGATCAACTCAACAAGTTCTTCCCGCTGATTATGCTGGTCTTTGTGCCGGCGATCGCGATGAGCGTCTGGGCCGAAGAACGCCGCGACGGGACCGACGAGTTGCTGCTGACCATCCCCGCCAGCGACTTCGACATCGTGCTGGGCAAGTACCTGGCCGCGGTAGCCATCTACTCCGTGTCGCTGTTGTTCTCGATGATCTCCAACTACATCGTGCTGGAGTTTCTCGGCGATCCCGACACGGGCCTGTTTGTGGCCACGTACGTCGGTTACTGGCTGCTCGGGCTGGCCATGCTGGCCGTGGCCATGACGGCGTCGTTTCTCACCGGAAACCTGACCGTGGCGTACGTCCTGGGAGCCATATTCAACGCTCCCCTGGTCGGCGGCCACTACGCCGAGGCGGTGACGAACCCGGACGTGGCGCTCACCGTCAGCCGCTGGAGCATCGGGGGCCAATTCCACGACTTCGGACGCGGCATCCTCAATTTCTCCGGCTTTGCCTACTTCACGATGATCGTGGTGGTGATGCTCTATCTGAGTATGGTGTTGATCGGGCGCCGCCACTGGCGCGGCCGCTATTCGCCGACGTTCAACTTCGTCTTCTTCCTGCTGATCCACGTGCTGACGTTTTCGGCCGTGGTGTTGGCCCCGTGGTGGCTGCTGCATAGCGTCTTCGGGGTGGAGCACGCCTTGGTGCCGATCCTGTTGACTATCCTCTACTTCGGCTTGCACGTCGGCTTCCTGGGGATCCTCTCGAAGGTCGATTCCGAAGGCATCGGTGCGCCGTATACCGGCCACTATTTCCTGCGGGCGTTGTTGCTGGGTGTGATCACCGTCGGCGCAACCTACTTCTTCTATCACAACGACCGCCGCTACGACGCGACCAGCGAGGGGCTGAGCCGGCTTTCCCAGGAGAGTATCGCCCTGTTGGACGGCGTCGAGGAGTCGCTCGAGAAGCTCGGCGAGGAGACCGGCCGCCGGCAGACGATCCGCATCGACAGCTTCATCAGCCCCAAGGTCCCGCAGTCGTACATTCCCACGCGGCTGGACCTGCTGGCGAAGCTACGGGAAATGGAGTCGCGCTTCGGCGACCTGATCAAGTGGGAGCGTCACGAACCGGCCCCCTCGAGCAAGCAGGCGATCGCGATCCGCAAACGTTTCGGCATCCAACCGGAATCGGTCCGGGAGGAAACCCGGGGGAAGGTCTCCGACGAGAAGATCTTCATGGGCGTGGCCTTCACCCGCGGCGTGGAGACCGTGGTGGTTCCGTTTATCGATCGCAACGTGCCGGTGGAGTACGAGTTGGTCCGTTCGCTGTGTACGGTGGCCAACCGGGATCGCAAACGGTTGGGCGTGGTGCAAACGCGGATCCTCAATCCCCGCTCGCCGATTATCGAAGAACTCAAGAAGCAGTACGACGTGGAGTTCGTCGAGCCCTCGCGGATCCCGCCCTACGACGAAGAGCCCAAAGAGGGCGAGCCGAAGCGGTTCGACGTGATCCTGGCCGTCCAGCCGTCGATGCTGGCGCCTATGGGAGGGCCGATGGGCATGGGGATGGGCGGACCGGACCCGATGGACGACCTGATCGACGCCATCCGCCGTGGCCAGCCGATGGCCATCTTCGAGGACCCGTTCCCTTGTGCTTATCCCATCTCATTGGCCACCGGCGCACCGCGCCAACCGCCGCAGATCACCAACCCGCAGCAGATGATGCAGATGCAGCAGTCGGGCGTGTTCGACAGGCTGGATAAGACGGGCATCAAGAAGCTCTTCCGGCTGCTGGAGATCGACAGCTTCAGCGGCGACGACGGCGTGGAGATCCCCAAGCCCGACCCGCAGCAGATGCCGCCGCCCCCGCCGACGGACCGGAAGATGAAGTGGGCCAACACGTCCGTCTGGCAAGACTACGACGCCTATCCCGACCTGCCGGTAAACGACACGTTCCGCAAGCTGCTGGTTGTCGTGGGAGAAGGGTGTGGCGCGGAGGAGCCCTTTAGCACGGACGACGAGATAACGTCCGGCTTGCAGCAGTTGATGCTGCCCGGGCCGGGTTACATTCGGGCAACCGGATCGAAACGGATCACGGTCGAGCCGTTGATCCAGAGTGGTCCGAGCAGCGGCACGGTCGAGCCTTACGGCGAGCGCGCGCACCCGTTCCTCCGCTATCGGCAGTGGGGGCCGAATCCGGACATGCGGTGGCGAACGGGGCCCGAGAAAGGTTACACGCTGGCCGCCCGTTTCACGGGCAAGCCAAAACCGGCGGACGAGACGTTGGCCAAAGAACAACCCGACGTCAACGTGGTGCTGATTGCCGATCTGGACATGCTCACCGAGATCTTCTTCGACCTGCGAGACAAAGGTGAACTCGAAGGGACGGGGCTGAAGATGGACCTCGATAACGTGACCTTCGTGCTCAATACGCTCGACTCGCTGGCCGGCGACTCGGGTTTCGTTGCCCTGCGAAACCGCCGCGCCAAACACCGCGAGTTGACGCGGATCACCGAGCGCACCGCAGCCATGCGCGACGAGAAGAACAAGGCGCGCGACGAGGCGCAGAAGAAGTTCGACGAGGCGATCGCCGATGCCGAAGCGAAACGTCTCGAGGAGGTCGAAAAGCTGAAGGAGAAATTCCGCGAGCAGGATCCGAATCTCGACGAAGACGAGCTCTTGCGTCGGGCCGAAGAACGCCTGCAACACATCCAAAGGCAGAAGATAGACCAGATCGAGGAATTGCGCAGCGATCGGGACGCCACGATCGATGGAATCGAGGCCGACCGGGAAGCCGAGCTGTTGGAAATCGAGAACGGGTACAAGTTCTGGGCCGTGTTGCTGCCGCCCATTCCGCCCTTGGTGTTGGGCGTGATCGTGTGGATCGTACGGCGGATTCGAGAGCGAGAAGGTGTGGCCCGAGAGCGGCTGCGTTAGCGGACGGATAGAACGGACGGAAGCCGACGGCTTCCGGATAGGCATTCTATTGCGGAGAGCGGATATGAACGATACTGCAAAGACGACCGTTTTCGCGGCCGTGGCCGTGGTGATTGGGTTGATTGCGTACCTGGCCGGCCCGGGGCCAAGTGCACCGGTGACGGAATTGGCTTCCGGAGAGCTTCTCTTTCCCGAATTCACCGACCCGGAAAGCGCGGCCGTGGTCGAGATCGTCAAGTTCGAGGACCAGCAAACGCGTTCGCTGAAGTTGGTCGCCGGCGACGACGAGGAAGTCGCCGTCGCCTCCCACGGCGGATATCCCGGCGGCGACAAGGCCAAACGCCAACTGAGAGACGTTCGCCAAAACCTGACCGGGCTGAAGGCCGTGGGCGTGGCCTGGGCTCCGGCACTCGAAATGGACGAGGCAGACCAGGACGCGGAACAAGCGGCCGAGGGTGAGGGGGAATCCGACGGCGAAGACCAGCCCATTGCCGACAAGAGCGCCCGCGACATCCACAACGAATTCGGCGTTATCGATCCCGAAGACGAGGCCCAGACTTCCGATACCGGCGTGGGCACGCGCGTGGTCTTCATGAACAAGGACGAAAACCCGCTGGTCTCGCTGATCATCGGCAACAAGGTCAAGCACGTCGGCAGCGACGACGACAATCCGATGTCGCCCGAAGAGGGACCGGCCGATCAGTACTACGTTCGCAAGGTCGGTGAGGCCCCGGTCTTCACCGTGGAGTTGAACCACCAGTATCTGACCACGAACATCGCCGACTGGGTCGATAATGAGGTGATCGACTTCAGCCTGTTCGATCTGAAGGAGATGCATCTGGAGGATTACACGTTCGACGAGAGGCTCGTGATGGTCAACCCGCTGCAAGGTCGGTTGATACCCGATCTGCAGTTCAACGGCGAGATGACGCTCGACTACGACTCCGAGGGCGACACGAAATGGTCGCTGGCCGGCTACCGCGTGGCCGACGCCGAGGGCAACCCCATGGCGGCCCAATTGCCCGAGTTGAAAGAACTCGACACCGGCGCCTTGGACGAAGTGAAATCGGCCTTGGGCTGGTTGAAGTTCACCGACGTCGACCGCAAGCCAGAAACGATCGAAGCGGACATCAAAGCCACCGGCACGATTTCGAGACTTCCGGACGACGAGGACCCGTTGCGGCAGCGAGGTTTCTTTCTCGAGATAGCACGGGAGGCCAGCGGCGAGCCGCGACAAGATTCGCAAGGCAACGTGCTGGTCGAGAAGATCCGCGGCTACAAGGGAAGTCTGCAGTTTGCTCTGAAAGACGGCCTGGAAGTGACCATGTGGTTCGGCAAGACGGCCGCCACGACCTCGGGCGAGGACGACGCGGCCGCCACGGAACAAGCCGATCCGGCCGACGGCTCCAGCGCATCAGACGCTGGTGACACAGAGGCGGACGACAAGCAGCACGATCGCTACGTGATGCTCACCGCCGCGTTCCGGCCGGAGTTGATCCCGCTGCCGGAGTTGGAAGCGTTGCCGCCGGAAGAAGACGATCCGGCCGGCCCCACCACTCCCGATCCGACGACTCCCGATCCGACAACGCCCGATCCGACAACGCCCGATCCGACAACGCCCGATCCGACAACGCC
>CAYYNP010000144.1:0-23901 GCA_964472545.1 uncultured Planctomycetaceae bacterium
AAGTCCCCCTCAAATGGTCACCCACCACTCTCCACCCACCACTCTCCACCCACCACTCTCCACCCACCCGTCTCCCTCATGCAAACCCCCCAGTTCCAACTCCACGCCGACATCGAGCAGCGGCACTGGTGGTTCGTCGGAAGGCGGCGGATCATGCGGCGGCTGATCGAGGAGGTGGTAGCGCCGAGCCGGGAGGCGACCGTGGTGGACGTCGGCTGTGGGACGGGGGCGAATATCGCGGCGTTGGCCGACGGATATCGGTGCGTGGGGATCGACACGTCGGCCGAGGCGGTCGAGTTGGCTCGACAGCGGTTTCCGGAAGTTCGGTTTCTGGTAGGGCGGGCACCGGAGGATCTCGGCGAGTTGATGCAGCAGGCCGACGTGCTGATGTTGATGGACGTGTTGGAGCACGTTGACGACGATTTCGCGATGTTCTCCCAACTGGCCGCGGCGGCTGAGCCGGGCACCCATTTCCTGGTGACCGTGCCCGCCGACGAGTCGCTCTGGAGCGAACACGACGAGTCGTTCGGCCACTACCGGCGTTACGACCGGCGGCGACTCGAGAGCGTTTGGGACGGGTTGCCGCTACGTCCGCTGATGGTCTCGTATCTCAACGCCCGGCTGATGCCGCTGGTCAGACTGGTGCGGACGTGGAACCGGCGTCGCCGCCGAGCGTCCGGCCGAGCGGGCACCGATTTCTGGATGCCCCATCGCCACCTGAACCATCTACTCGAAGGTCTCTTGGCGGGCGAAGCCAAGCGGATGATCGATCTGTTGCACGGACGACGACGCGACGGCGCCCGATCGGGGTCGAGTCTGGTGGCGTTGCTGCGCCGCGAGCACGGGACGATCGACGTCCGCACGAAGCCGCCGGACCTTCCGCCCGATCGCCGGCAAGATTGAGCGTTCGGCTTACGGGTGTTTCGGCGGCGTCAGCTTGATCCGATCGGTCAGCCGGACGATTTGATCTTCGGCAACGTAGCCGGAAACGTGGGTCAGCGCCCGGACCACGTGCTCGTAACGCAATTGCGGATCGCAGTCCAACTCGACCTCGAGCATGGCTGCGTCGGGGACCGACGGCGCCAACGCGGGGCTGCCCTCGTCGCCCACGCAGAGGCGGACTTTGTGGCGCAGGTGGCCGAGGGGATCGCCTGCAAACGGTCCGGTTTGCCCGAGCGTTTCGTCGGCCCATTGGATGGCCAGCAGCCGGCCCCGGGCGTCGGCCCGCAGTCGGACCCGCACGTTCAGCGGGGCCGCCTTGATGGGGTCCAGGTCGCCGGCCGACGCGCGCGACATCTTCACGTCGAAATTGCCCTCGGGAGCGGCGACCTGAAACGTGACGAGGAAGAACACCAACAGCAGGAAGACGACGTCGATCAGGGAGGTCATCTTGGCGGTAGCACTTTCGGCGTTGCGGCTTCGGCAACAGCGGATCTTCATGGCTCTTCTCCTTCCGCGGGGACTTCAACGACGGCGCCGTTGCCGCCGTCGGTCGTTGCGTGTGCGCAGGGAATCTGCGCAAACCAATATGTGGAGGGATCGTATCACGGCGCACGTGCCGCACCGCGCGACCTGCACCGGGCAGAACTCTCGGTGCCGCAATACGGCGGCACCCTATTCGACCGCCGGCCGGCCCCACTTTCGAATGTTGACAAAGCCTAGGACGGAGACGGCGGTTTGAACTTGATCTTGTTGATCAGCCGAACAGGCTCCTCCTGTCCCTTATCGATGTATCCGGAGATGTGCGTGATCGCCTTGATAACGTGCTGATATCTCAGATGCGGATCGCAGTCGAGCTCGACTTCTACGGCTTCGGCCATGAGGGCGGTGGCTTCGGGGCCTCGATCGTCGTGGACGAACTCCATCGCTTTGGACGTGAGGTGCTCGAACGGCCGCCCTTGGAAGTTGCCGGTGCCCATCTTCTCGCCGCCCCACTTCACGCCGGCCAGGCCGCCGTTGGCCTTCGCGCGGAGTTCGACGATCGCGATCATCGGCTCGTCGTCGTCCGGCAGGCCTTCGCTGGGGGCAGCCCGGGGCATCTTGATGTTGAAGTCGCCCTCGGGGCTGACGACCTTGAACGTCATGATGAAGAAGACCAGCAGTTGGAAGACGATGTCGATCATCGGCGTCATCTGCAATTCGATCTCTTCATCGCCGTGGCGTTGAACGTTGCGGACTTTCATCGTAAAGCGTGCTCGCTATCGTTGTTTCTGGTGTTTCGCGCGCAGCGCAAAGATCTGGAAGCCGGTCTTTTGGCACTCCTGAATCACCTTTTGTACGGTGCCGGTCCGTGCGTCTTTATCGGCGCGGATGATGACCGTGGTGTTCGAAACGCTACCGCGAGTCTCGATCACTTCCTTGTTGCGCAAGAGCAAACGGTACAATCCGTTGTTGGGCTGATCGAGATCATCGAGGGTCGTCTGATACGGTCCGAGGATCGCCACGGCCTTGCCGCTGCGGCCTTCCTCGGGCGTGGTAATCTGCAGCGTGATCGACGACTCCAGCGTCTCCTCGGGCGGCTTGGCCAACTCGCTCGACGGCAACCTGATCTTCTGATTCTGATCGGCTTCCGAGAAGTTGATCACCACCATGAAGAAGGCGATCAACTGAAAGGTCATGTCGATCATCGGCGTCATGTCGCCTTGGGCGGCTTTGGCCCGTCTGCGTTCTTGGAGTCGCATGAGTGAGTCGTCTCGAGGCGTGGTGATCGGCCCAGTGGGAGTTCCCAGTCTGTGTGCCCTCGGGGGCGTCTACTTCTACTTCTTCTTGGCGCCGCCGGCACCGACGTTCTGGAAGCGGCTCATCAACCCTTCGCTGAGGATGCCCACCTCCAGCACCAACCGCTGCACGCGGTTGCGCAGGATGTTGAAGGCGGCGATGGCCGGAATGGCGATCACCAGCCCCACCAGTGTGGTGAACAGGGCCGTGGAGATCTTCAGGGCCAACTGCTGCGGGTCGGGGCCCGCACCGCTGGTAACGGCCAATACCTCGAAGGCCCCGATCATACCCTGGACCGTTCCCATCAGCCCGATCATCGGGCTGACGGCGCCGATCAGGGCCATATAGCTCAGCCGGTGTTCCAGCTTCATGTTCTCTTCTTCGCCGACTTCCTGCATCGCCTCGATCGCCTGCCCGTAGCCGGACTGCAGTTTGGCCAGGCCGGCCGAGAGGACTTGGCCGAGGAACGACTCGTCGTTCTTGGCCATCTCGTAGGCCTCCTGATAGCGCTTCTCGTTTAGATGCGCCTCGAACCCTTCGACCAACGCCACCGGGACGATGTTCTCGCGCCGGGCGGTCAGCAGGTTCATCACGAACAGGGCGACCAGCGTGAACGAGATCGCCAGAAAGACCGGAGTGTAAAACCACCCCAAGGCCGTGAAGATCCATTCCAGCCGGCTCATCTCATCGTCCGAATCGGAGGAACTCTCTTCGGTCGATTCGTCCGTCGACTCCTCAGTGACTTCTTGGGCCACCGCGGCCGGTGTGTCGACCAGGGTGACGTAGGAGAAGACGGCCAGGATTCCGAAAAAGAACCACATGGCAAGTAAACAGGTTCCCAACCGTCCTAACATGGACCGATTCCGCATTGTGACCTCCGAACTCGATAAGCGATAAAGTGTTTCGTTGACTTTCGATATGCTTCGGGAGGCGCGGACCCCCCAAAAACTCTAGTGTACTTGGGCGAACCCGGCGGCGTAAAGCACCTAATGGGCCGATTTCCCCGGACCGGCCGCTCTCCGGGGCACTCTTGTGGATCAGCTAAGACCCCCCCTGCGTGTTCCAGCGGCTGTTCGGGTACCGGTCGCGAAGGATCGTGCGGCAGCGGGTCGCCCGCTCGTCCTTGGCCATCTCCTGCCAAAGGCCGGCCAGGTTGGCCAGGGCTTCGGCGTGGGCGTCCGGTACGGTGAAGTAGAGCACGTCGACGTGAAGGAAGGCGATCAGGGCCTCCTTCTTCTTTCCCGCGGCCTTCAGTGCCGTGCCCAGCGTATTGTACGACCGGGCGTGCAACACGGCGTCTTCCGGATCGGCGTTGGCGATGATCGCCTTCACGTCGGTGACGGCCTTTTGCGGGTCGGCCGCCACGTCGCAACGTGCGATGCCGAGCTGGGCCGCCATCTTTTGCGTTTGGGTCAGCGGGTCCTGGCCGGGCATGGCAACAACCGCCTGGAAGGTCTTTCGGGCGTCGTCCATGAGGTTCTGGGCAAGCTGCGCCCTGCCGGTGGCCACCAGGCCCTTCATCTTGTAGTCGGGCCACGGCGCGTTGACAAGTTGGTTGTAATAGGCCGTGGCCAGCGGGTAGTCGCGGAGAGTCATCATCAGGTCCGCCGCCACCTCACAGGCCTCCAGATAGTGATAACTACCCTGGCCGTCCTTGCTTCCCACGAACGCAACCAGGGCGTCCTTGGCCGCCGTGGCATCGTGCTGCGCGCTGCCGCTGAGTGCCAGTTTCGCCGTGCAGAGTGCCTTGAAGAACACGATGTCTTGAGCGATTCTCGGGTTGCGTGCGATCACGTTGGCACTGCTTGTCTCCACCGTAGCGAACGTCTTCAAGGCGTCTTCGTAGCGGCCGTTAAGCACGTCCTCGCGGGCCCGCCGCAACGACGACGGTTCGTCGTCGAAGTAGATGGTCACGATCTCGTTGACCTGTACGTCGATCGCAACCGCGGCCCCGGGTTTGGTCGTCTTGACCACGTAGGGGTTGATCGCCGTGATGTTGCAGGTGATCGAACCCGAGTGCGTTTTGACCGTATCGAACGCCCGGCCGGCACTGGCCGTCGCCAGGCAGAGGCCGACCGCGATCAGACAACTGCGGGGTTTCATGGCATTCTCCTTTGCTAATCTCGCAACGCGCGTTCTATCGTTTCAAATGTTCGGGGCTGACGGGCCGAGACCGCCAAAGGCTTACTCGGCCGACGTAATGTCCGTTGGTGGATCGTCCGGATCCGTCTCTTCGGGAGGATCGGGCGGCGGTGCCGGCGGCAGTCCTTCCGGGCTATCTTGCCCTAGCGACTGGCGGATTTCCAACAGCAGGGCATTGTACTTCGGATACCACTCAGGTCCGCCCATCCTCGGGTAGATGCGGTTGACGACCATGATGTCCTTGTCGGCCTGGGTGTAGTATTTCTCGCGGTCGGCCTCGGTCTTCTTGGTCTTACCCAACTCGTAGCGGCAGACGGCCAGGTTGTAGCGGGCCTTGTGCAACACGTCGGCGAACTTGTCGTGTCCGGTAACGCGGCGGGCGAGCAATCCCCAGCCCCAGATCTGTTCGTGGGTGCTGCTGCCCTTGATCGCTTCGCCGTACATCGCGGCCGTCTCGTCGTTGAGCCCACCCCATTCCTGGTAGGCCATAGCGGCTTCGACCTGCAAGTCGAGCATCGCCTCGCGGGTCTTGAGGATTGCCGCGATGATGGCGATGGCCTCTTGGTAATTGCCCAGCTTCCGCAGGCACCGCGACTGGCGGACGCGAATCGGCACGTCGGCGTTCGCCGGCGCGTTGAGACTCGGATCGTCGAGCCGCTGGAGGAGACCCCCGTAGATATCGGCCGCGGCCTGGTAGTACTCCTTGGCTTCGTCCGGTGGCGCCTCGCCCTCGGTAGTCATGTCGTCGCCGAGACTGATGAACGTCTGGGCCACCCAGTTGAGCGACCCGAAGCTGTTGCCCTGTTCACGCTGGGCGATCCCGTCCAAGAAGAGCTTGAAACCGCGGGAGACGGCCGCCGCCTCTTCGACCTTGTCTTCCGCCCGCAATCGCTCGAGCAGGCTTTGCAACTGGAGCCCCAGGGCGATATAGATCCGGGTCAGCGTTTCGCCGGCGGCCGGGTCGTCACTGCTGTTGACCTGATCCTCCAGCGCGGCCATCGTCTGCTTGGCCCGCTCCAGATCCTGGATGCCCACGTACGCCCGAAGCGCCGCCTTGTAGGTCTCGACGTGGAACTTCTCGCGCTCGGTGGCCGGGTGGGGCGGATCCATGGCGACCAGCACCATCGGCCCGATCTTCTTGTCGTCGAGCAAATCGACCGCCTTCTGCGGCTGCCCCACGTCGACGTTGATCTGCGCCAACGACAGCACGGCGGCCAACAGCGGGTAGGTCAACTCCTCGCCTGCGTCGACCGGTTTGCGCATCCGCGCGATCCCGTCCGACATGATCTTCTGGGCGTCGGTCACCAGGGAGTCCAATTCCGCACGGGTCTGGTCCAGCGCGGTCTTCATCGCGCCGAGTTCCGTCGGGTCGGCGTCGGCCTCCTTCATCTTCGCGAGATACGCCTTGTTGGCCTTCTGATGCTCGCGCGAGAGCGAGAGGTAATTCCCCCAGAGCTTCTGGCCAATATTCAGTTCGACGGCCCCGCGGTTGGGGTTTTCTTCCGAGAGGTTTTTCAGGTCTTCCTGCGCCTTGGCCAGGTCGTCTTCGTTGATCGCCTTGTTGATCAACATCATCCAGGCCTTGTCGGCGACGGGTTTGCCCTGCCAGCGCTCGATGACGAACTGCGACAGGTTGCCGGTGGCGTCGCTGAGGAATTGGGTTTCGTCGGTGAGTTGGTCGACCCGGGTAGTGAGTTGCTCGAGTTCTGCCTGCGTAAGCGGGGCCGCGGCGTCCGATTGGGCGTCTTTCAAGTCGGCCTGGGCCTGCCGCAACTCGCCGGTGGTGGTGCTCAGCAGACCGGCATACGCGGCCATGGCGATCTCCGCGCCTTGTTGTCCGCCGGTACCGGCAGGGTAGCGCCGGGCGACGAACTCGCCGGCCACCATCGCCTCGTACAAGTCGCCCGACATGTAGTGCAAATACGCCAAGTAGTAGCGAAGTACGTTGACCTCGTCGATCGGCGCCGTCGGCGGACGCAATTTCAGCGCCAGGCGATAGAACTCGATGGCGTCGATGCGGGCCTTCTCGATCGCGTCGGCCGGCAGGTCGGGGTTGGTGACCTGGCGCAACGCCTCGAGGCCACGATCGCGGGCTTCCTCGAAGGTGGTTGGCGGCGGCAGGTCTCCTTCCTCCGGAAAACCGCTGCGGGCCAGCGCCTCCTTCGCCCGCTTACCCCATTCGCTCCGCGTGGCGGCCACTGACTTGAAGAGCCTCTTGGCTTCCGCCAAGTAGCGCTTCTTGTCGCTCTCCTTGGTCCCCTGCTTCATCGCCGAGTAGTACTTCACGTCGCCGATGGTGTACTGGATTCCCAACCCCGCCTCACTCATCGCGTCGTCGGGCCGGGCCAGCTTGTCCCACTGCTGATAGATCTCAACGGCCTTCTCGTAGCCTTTGCCCTTCTGCTGCATGCACGTCTCCAAGTACAGCAGCGTGGTCTTGTTTCTCAAAATACGAAACGTCCGCGGGTCCTCTTCCGTTTCCAGGAACAGGTCGTCAAACGCGTCGTAGGCCTTGGTGTAGTATTCGTCGGCCTTGTCCTTGACCACCAACGCCAGTTCCTTGTAGCAGCGGCCTTCCCAGAGGTGGCCGTACAGCCCGCCGCCGTAAGTCGGGTACTTCCGGAACATCTCGGCGTAAGCGGCCGCCGCATCGGTGAGATTCTTGACGTTTTCGGCGCTGCCGTCCGGATAGGTCTTCGACACCCGGTAGAGCATCGTGGCCAACGCCAGACGGGTCTGCAGCAAGTCTTGCCGGGCCTGGTCGCGCTCGGCGTATTTGTCCGGCTCCGTGTTCTCGTCGATCAACTCGGGGAACTTCTTCAGCGCCTCGACGAGCGTGGTCTCTAGGGTCTTGAACTGCTTTCCGGCGTCCTCATAGAGTTTCCGGGCTTCGTCGAGGAGTTGCTTCTTCTCGTCCGGCGCCTTGCCCGGCTTCATCGCCTGCTCGGCCAGAATGTTCCCCCGCTCGGCCAGCAAATCGGCCAACTTACTGCTGGCGCCGGGTGCGAGTTTATGGGTGGGGTGATCCTTGAGAAACTTCTCGAATTTCAACCGCGCATCGGCCAGAAGTTGCTCGCGGTCGGCCACCACGCGGCCGGCCTGGGCGGCCTGAAACAACGTCACGCCCGCCTCGTAGTCGATCGAGTCCTTGAACTCCTGGTCGACCATCGGGCTGGTACGCATCAACTCGAGATACTCCAGCGCCGTGTCGTAGTAGCGAAACTGGCCTTCCGGGTCGCGCAGGCGTTCGAGAAACTTGCGCGCTTCTTCCGCGCCGCGTCCGGTGGTGGCAAAGAGGCAACATCCGGCCGCTACCCATCCACACAGCAGCCAACGGCACCATCTAGCACGTTTCATCGCTAAATCCCTCGATCGGTCCGGGTTCCTACTCGGGCAAATCACGCTCGGGCAAATCACGCTCGGGTATATCACGCACGGGTATATTACAGTCGGGCAAATTACGATCCGCATCTTTGGCGCACGATCCGGCCGCCCGGCAGGGCCGGCAATCGCGTGCCGCAAACGACGATATTCTTGCCGGTCGGGTTCCGGAGCCGCCCGGTAGGGAAGGTTGCTCGACTATCGAATCGTCTTTTGTAACGGCTGTGGAGGTCACACACAATCCCCCTCGGCGGGGCTCATTTCTCCCCCTTCGCTAGCCCGATCAACTTCACCAACTCCGCGAACGACGGCCTCTCGCGCAGCCGCGTGTCGACGCTCTCGGCAAGCTGTGCCACGGTCGCCATGGTGGTGCCGCGATGTTGGGCATAAGGCGACTCCCGCAGCACCTCGGCTGTCTGGGCGGCCACCACGGCCTGCTGCAGCGACAGGGGCGACTGCGAGAACGTGGGAGCCATCTGCGACTGCCGCAGGGTACGCACGATCTGTTGCGGCTGCTGGCTGCCGGGTGGAAGCCACGTCAACTCGACGCTGGCAATTTCCCGGCCGCTGCTGCGGCTCCCCGCGACAAACTCGATCTCATATAACGCCGTGGCCGACTGGCCTGCGAGGAACTCGGCCTCCGGCTTCTGCGGCAGCATGCCGATCAGGGCGTTGGCCTCGTGGCCCAGGAGGCGGTAGCGGGCGACGGCCTTGGGGTTGAAGCTGACCTTCAATCGGGCGTCGGTGGCCACCAACTGCGGCCTGCCGGTGAGCGACTCCAGCAAGGCGGAGCGAACCTGATCGGCGTCGGCCGCCCGATGGATCTTCCCGCCGCCAGACGCGGCAAACGCCGCCAGCAGCGGGTTGGGCTTCTCGGCCTGTCCCGGTTCGACCTGCCCCGGCTCCACCCGGCCCAGATCGACCACGTCGAAGAAAACCCCCCGCTTGGCGACCGCAGCCAGACGTCGCTTGATTTGAGCGCTCGACTGTTGGTCGAGCCCCGGGCGACCGTCGGTCAGCAGGACCACCCGAACGTCGGTATCACCCATGGCGGTCTTGCGTGGGGCCGCCGCACAGGCGGTTCGTACCCCCTCGGCCAGGTTCGTGAACCCGTCGGCCGAGATCATCTCCGTGCCGGCCAAAAGTACGTCGGCATCTTCACGACCGCAATCTTCCAACAGCAGCCGCGCGTTTTCGCTGAACGCGACCAGTGCAAAGCGATCTTCGGGCCCCATGCGTTCAATTACGTCGGCCAACGCCCGACGAACCATCGTCAAACGCCCTTCGAGCAACATGCTGCGGGAGACATCGACCGCCAGGACCAGATAGGCCGGCGGCCGATTGCTATCGGTGATCTCACGTGCCTGAACGCCCACTTGGAGCACGCAGATCCCCTCGCCGCGGTTCGGCGACGGGCTGGCTGCTGCGGTCAATCCTAGCGCCCGGCGCTCGGGGGCCGGGAATTCGTAATCCATAGCCGCGAGAAACTCCTCCGTACGGATGTGTTTCCTGTTCGGCCATTCCTTGTCTTTGCCGTCCAGATATCGCTGCGTCAAGTCGAAGCTCGCCCGGCCGATGTCCAACGGTACGACGCTGCTTTCCAGTTGGGTGTCTATCCCGGGGGGAACAAACGGGTGGATCCCGTACTTTATCAGGAACGTTATGTCCACGCCCGTCACCAGCGGCCAAGCGATCCCCCGGGGAGCCGGAGAAGCCACCCGTTTGATGGCATCTTCACCCAGCGACTCCAGCGGGTCGTGGGCAGCCGAGATCGTGATCGGAGGCGGGGGCGCGGGCGACACGACTTCCCTCCAGGGAAGCAACGCGGGTCCCGGCTCGGTGAAGTCTGCCAACTCGACTGCCGGCGCCGATGCAGGCGACCATGTGTTGGAAGGCCCGTCACCCGTATTCCACCAGTCGGCCACGCCGATTTCGAGCGCGGGCCCCGGTGCGGTGCCTGCCCCATCATCGATCGACGAGGCGAGTATCGGTGGGCGGAGACGGCCTCGATCGGGGAAGACCGAAAGCAGCAGCCCGAGCACGCCGCCGATGTACGACAGCCCAATCGCCAAGGCCAACGACACGGCCGTGGCCCAACGCGAAAGACCGTGCCATTGCAGGCGCCGCTTTACCGTCTGCCGCAGTCTGCCGGTAAGCGTTGCCGGAACGGGCACGTCGCGGAGCGTGACGTCGAGATCGTCGTCATCGGCCAAGGGGGTTGCACGCAGCCGGTCGAGCAGGCCCTCGGGAACCGGCACGTCGCGAATCGCCTCATCAAGGGTCTCGACCAGCGTCTCGCCTTCGGCCAAGATCGTGTCGGCCAAAACGGCCCTTCTTACCCGGTTGACCAACCCCTCGGGCATCGGCACGTGGCGCAACGCCGTATCGAGCCCCTCGTCGTCGGCCAGCGCAGCCCGACGCAGCCGGCTCAGCAAGCCCTGCGGCAACTCAACGGCTCGCAGTTCGCTGTCCTGCTCGGCGTCGGGATGGGCGTCGAAAGGGAGCATGGTTGGTGGGTTGGGTGACGGAAACTGGAGGTTTGTTCTGTTTAGCGGCCGATTGTCGATTTCGCGCTGTGATTCTCTACTCTCTATTTGGCCCCCGCGGCCACCAAATATTCCCGCAGCCGTTTTCGAGCCCGGCTGACGCGGGAGAGCACGGTTCCCAAAGGGACATCCAACAAGTCGGCCGTCTCCTGGTGGGTCAATTCTCCCACGACGACCAACAACAGCGTCTCGCGTAGATCCGTCGGCAGCCGATCGAGCACATGCTGGATTTCGTCGCTGAACTCATCCCGCAGGGGGTCCTCGGCCGGCCTGCCAACGTCGATCGTCTTCTCGCCGGCCAGTACCGTAGGGGGCCTAGGTTTACGCCAGTAGTCTGCAACGCGACGCCGCAGGATCGATGCCAACCAGGCCCGCTCTCCTTCGCCGGGGCGGAACAGCCGCCGACTCTTCCAGGCCGACCGGAACGCCTCCTGGACAAGGTCCTCGGCCTCGTGCCGATCCCCCACCATGCGGTAGGCCATCCGGTACATCGAGGGGCCGTAGTCGGCGACCAATCGGTTGAACTCGGTTAGCGAAAGCGCCAAATCCGCTTCTCCTTCGTAGACCTCTCCCCTGGACACAGCGCATTGCCGTACCCAGGGAGCCTGATAGAAACTCGGCCAAAAGCGGCAAGAGTATTCCCCAACGCTCCTGCCCTCCCCATCTATTGTACCCCTGAGGGCCGTGTCGGCTGAGGCCAAGAACGCCGAAACCACACTATCCGGGGGGTGGCTGGTGATCGGCCCGGCATAGAACCGGCAATACATAACGCCCGGCCAGACGATACCAGAGTACGATACCAGAATACGGCGCCATTGAAGGCCGCTGAATCGCGTGTTATTGGAGCGTGCCGCTGGCGTGCCGCGGGTTGTCGTTGCGGATCTGCTTGTTGGCGCCCCGCGCCGAGATACAATTCCACATGAAGATCTCTCGTGGCGATCTCTCCATTCCGACGGTCCCAGAGAAGCTGGTGGCGTGTCATGGTCAACTTTCAACAGACTCAGAAACCTCGCAACTACCTCGCCCGCCGAGAACAGCGGAGGCTGCTGATCATGGTGGCGGGTTTGGCGTTGGTGGTGATCTTGATGAACGAGGCGCGGAAGCCGGAAAACTGGCCCTGGTTCCGGGGAGAATCGGGCGGCGGACAGGCGGCTCAGGCCACGCCGGTCCCGGCGAAAGACCCCCCGTTCGACAATCGCCCCAAGACGCAAGCCACCAAAACGTCGCCCACGGCCCCGATCGGCAAGGGGGTCGACGATCGTTACTTTCCGGGCGTCGAGCCGTTGTTGCTCGAGTCGATCCAAGACAACCGCACCTATCGCTACGACGGCGAGGCCTGGTTCCATCTGCTCGATATCCTCAACCGAACTGAGCAGTCGGTACTCGAAGCGCATTCGCGCGGACGCGCGCAGTATCGCCAGTTGACAAAGCAGTCGAATGAATATCGGGGCGAGCTGTGGACCATCCAGGGCACGATCCGCCGTGTGGTGCGCAAGCCGGCACGGGAAAACGACTTCGGCATCGAGGGCTTCTACGAACTCTGGTGTTCGCCGTCCGACAGCCCCACCTGGCCGATCGTGATCCACTGCCTCTATCTGCCCGAAGGTTTTCCCGAAGGGGACGACATCTACGTCGAGACCAGCGTTACCGGGTTCTACTTCAAGCGATGGCCCTATCAGTCGACGGACTACGCTGGCCGCGTGGCGCCGCTGATCTTGGCGAGAACGCCGTCTTGGCAACCGCCCCCGCCTGTGAACGACTTGGCCGCGTCGGACACGGGATCCGGCAGCCGGTGGCTGATGATCGGCCTGGCGGCCGTGTTCGGGCTGTTGGCGGCCGGCTACGTCTACCTGCGGACCCGATCTCCGCGCGGCGACCCGAGCGAGCCCTCGCCCGATTTCGACCAATTACAAAACGTGTTGAGCATGCCCGACGTGGGACCGCCGCCGGAGAGCCCGAGCGATCATGCGACCAGAGAATAGCCGTTTGCGGCCCAGCCCGGGGGTGTTTTGAATGAAACACGTCGTTGAACCACGCAGCATCGGGAACGCCGCAGGCCCGGCCTGCCAAGCTACTGGGGCGAGCGGGTCCGGACGCCATGCGAGCGAACGCCGTGCATGCCCACGACGAGCGTGGGCATGGCACCCGGCGCGGGCATGCCACCCGTTTGTCTTCGCGGTGTTCTTGGCGGCCGTGTTGCTCCGGCCGATCGATCGCGTGATGGCTCAGGACTCCGCACCGGCACCTCCCCCTACCGCCGAGCCGACTTCTGCCTCGCACAAGCTACTGGCAGAACTCGGAATGGATCTGGCGTTGTTTGACGACGTGGAGGAGACGACCTCGTTGAGCGTTGGGGAGAGCGGTTGTTTCTATCAACTGCTGGCGGCCGCCGGCCGGGCCGAAGACGAGCGACTTACCCGCGAGGCCGAGGCGATCCTCGAGCAGACCCCAAACGAGTTAAAGTCGGCCGACGGAAAGCACTTTTCCATTGCCGCGCTGTTGGACGAGCCGGCGGCCCATCGTGGGCGGTTGGTGACTTTCGCCGGCACGGCCCGCCGCCTCGTGCGGGTGCGGGTTGCCGAGGAACTGCGT
Organism: uncultured Planctomycetaceae bacterium; assembly: GCA_964472545.1. Classification (GTDB taxonomy): domain Bacteria; phylum Planctomycetota; class Planctomycetia; order Pirellulales; family Thermoguttaceae; genus CAYYNP01. Next base: position 13,380 of record CAYYNP010000144.1, read on the forward strand.
GGGGATCTGGACATCGACCATTATTATCAAGTGTTCCTGTCGCCCGAAGATCAAGAGGACGCTTCGATCGCCTTCTGCACGCGGCGGCTGCCGAAAGGGATGCCCGTCGAAGCCGACAATCCCGACGAACCCTACGCCGAGCGCGTTCGCGTGACCGGCTTCTTCATGAAGCCTTGGAGCTATCTGGCCCGGGCCGCCGACGCGTCTGACCCCCTTTCTGGCGGCGTTCAGAGGCGAATCGCCCCGCTGTTGGTCGGCGGCGAGGTGATCTGGACACCCAGCAAGCCGTCCGAACCGGTCGACCCGCCGGGACCGGTCTCTTCGGTGGAGCCGACGACGCGCTCCGAGGAGGTGCTGGTCGAGTTGGGCATGGACCTGGGACTATTCGGCGATGTTGAAGACGGGGCGGAGTTGACGGGCCCGCAACGGGCGTGTCTCGAACGGATGTTGGCCGCCGCCGGCCGGGCGGAATCGGAGCAAGTGCTCCTCGAAGCCCGCATGCTCCGCCGCACGGCTCCCGACGAACTCCGCCACGAGGACGGAGAACAGTACTTGGCTGCGCCGCTGTTGGCCGATCCGGCGGCGCATCGCGGCCGGCTGCTGATACTCTCCGGCACGGCCCGCCGCACGGAACGCGTCGAGATCGACGACGCGGCTGCTGCCCGCCTCGGCTTCGACCACTACTTCCGGCTCTACGTTTTCACCGCCGACGTGCCCGACGTGCCGGTCGTATTCGCGGTCCGTTCACTGCCTTCGGGAATGCTCACCGGCGACGGTCCACAGCACGTCTACGCAGTCCACATGGCAGGTTTCTTCGCCATGACCTGGGACTGCCCTGACGCGCCCTCGCCGGACGTGCCCTCGCCGGACGTGCCCTCGCCGGACGATGACGCACATCCCGCTGACGCTCCGGCCACCCCGGGCAGTCGCCAAGTCGTGCCCGTGTTGGTCGGGCGCCAGCCGTTGTGGAACCCCCATGCCCGCGATCTGCTGCGGCTGCACGGCGTGGAAGAGATCCGCTACGCGATCGACGGTGCGGAGGTCAGCAGTTCCGAGTTGGAGACGCTGTTGAACGTGCTCTACTGGGTCCGTGGCTTCTCGGTGGTCGACGTCGAAGGCTGGGCCCGGGATGACGTTTCCCCGGTGGCAATCGTCGACGACCCGGAGACCCATCGGGTCGAGTTGGTCCGCCTGTCGGGCCGGCTGGTAGAGCGGAAGGCCTACGCGCCGTTGCCGACGGTTGCGGAGAATCTGGAGTTGCCGGCGTACTATCGATGCCGGGTGATGGTCGAAGGCGACGGCCCCGACGATCGGTGGCCCGTGCTGATCTACACGCCGACCGTTCCCTCGGCCTGGAAACAGGACAAATCACACGAACAGGACGCCGAAGTCGGCGCCGTGGGCCTGTTCCTGAAGGTCGGCGGCAACGACCCGGAAACCGGCAAGCCGATGCCCGTCTTCGTGGCCCAGCGGATCGCCTGGCACCCGGACACGCCGCTGGGGAGACGGCAAATGGACGTCGGGTTGCTCGACGACGTCGTCGATCGCAAGGGGCTTAGGGACGTCGATCGCGAGTGTTTCTATCAACTCTTGGCGGCAGCCGGGCGGACCGAGCCGGGCGAATTGCTCGAGCAGGCCGAGAAACTCCTGGCCGATCTGCCCGCCGAGGCCAAACGCAACGGCGGCAAGGAACTCAAAGTCGTGCCGCTGTTCAACGAAGCCCCGAAGCAGCGAGGACGATTGGTCGTGTTGACCGGAACGGTCAAGAGCGTCGTCAGGATGCGCGTCGACGAGGAGAGCATCCGCCAGCGCTTCGGCATCGACGCCTTTTACAACGTGTTCCTCTTCCCAGACGACTCGCAGAACAACCCGGTGGTCTTCTGCGTGCTCGAACTGCCCGAGGGGATGTCGCCCGGCTCCGATCCGGATTACTCCGAGCGGGTTCGCGTGGCCGGGTTCTTCATGAAGACGTGGGGTTATCCGATCGCGAATCCGAAGACCTCTAGCGATGATTCCGGCTCGCCCCCGAAACAACTTGCCCCGCTGCTGATCGGCCGCGACCTGGAACTGGTCGTCGAGCCGACGCCGACGCCGGACTGGCTGGCCGGGCTGATCGCGGGAGGGCTGTTCGTGGTGGCATTGTTGGGCGTTTGGATTGCTCTCTGGCGTTTCAGCCGCGGCGACCGGCAGTTTCATCGGCAGACGCTCTCGAAGACCTACGCCGTCGAATCCGGCGTTTCGCTGGACGAAATCGACCTTCAGACGGCCGGCGAGGTAGACTACGATGGCCCCAACGACGACCGTTCCCCGGGAGGCAGTCCGAATTGACGCAAACCGAACAACCCTCACAGATGCTGCAACTGGCCGCCGAGCACCTGCGCGCCGGCCGCCTCGACCAGGCCGAAAAGCTCTGCCGCCGCGCGTTGGAAGTCGGCGGAGAGAATCCCGACGCGTATCATTTCCTGGGGCTCTGCTGTCTGCACACCGGCCGTCTGGAGGATAGTCTGGCCCACCTTCGCCGAGCGATCCAGATGCGTCCCGGCAAGGCCGAATACCACAACACGCTGGGGGGCGTGTATTCCCAAAGCCGGCAATATGCCCAGGGCGTGCACCATTTTTGGCAGGCGATCGCGTTGGAGCCGGACTACGTTGCCGCGTTGTCGAATCTGGCCCGCACCTTGCGGACCATAGGCTACACGGACGAAGCCCAGCGAATCGACCGGCGCCGGATCGCCATCGATCCGCGCAGCGAGAAGGACTCCGGCGCCGTCTTCCAGAGCGGGCGCGGCGCCCAGGAAAACGGCGAACTCGCCAAGGCGGTGGCCTGCTATCGCCGGGCGATCGAATTGTCGCCGGGGTACTTCCCCGCCCATCAATACCTCGGCCAGGCCCTCTGGCAGGACGGGCGGATCCATGAAGCGATCGAGGCCGTCGAGCAGTCGCTCTCCGTGAAGCCCGGCCATACCGAGACGCTGAAGAACCTGGCCGTGCTCTACTTGCAGATCAGCCAGTCGGAGGAGTCGGCCGAGGCCTCCCGCAGGGCCGTCGAAATGGCGCCCGATTACGCCCAAGGCTACTTGACGCTTGCGCATAGCAAACGCTTCTCGGCCGACGACCCGGACCTGGCCGTGATCGAGGCCGGCGCCAAGCGGGAAGGCATCAAAGACGGGGGCCGGATCCTCCTGGACTTCGCTCTGGGGAAGGCCTACGAAGACGCGGGGGAGTACCAGAAGGCCTTTGACCACTTTCGTCGAGGAAACGCCCTGCAACGCCCGTCGGTGCCGTACAGCCGGGAGGCGACCGTCGCCGAGACCGACGCCCTGATCGACTTCTTCACAGCGGACCGTCTCGCCGAATTGGGGGGTCGATTCGCCGACGCTTCCGACCTGCCGGTCTTCATCGTGGGCATGCCCCGATCGGCCACGACGCTGGTCGAGCAGATTCTGGCCAGTCATCGCCAGGTATACGGCGGCGGCGAACTGGATCACCTGCGGCTGGTGAAGGAGCGATCCGCGAGCCTTTCGCCGGGCGGCCTACCGTTCCCGCAATGCCTCGGTGTCTTGGCCCCGGCCGCCGGAAGAAAGCTGGCCGCCGACCACGTCGACACGCTGGCCCGCATGGGCGGAGGCGCCTCGCGCGTGAGCGACAAGATGCCGATAAACTACCTGCACGTCGGGTTGATCCGGCTCTTCTGGCCCAACGCCAAGATCGTGCATTGTATGCGCGATCCGATGGACACGTGTCTCTCCTGCTATACGCGGTACTTCGTCGCCGCGCAGCCGTTCAGTTGGGATCTGGCCGACGTAGGGCAATACTACCGGCAATACGAGCGGCTGATGTCGCATTGGCGAGAAGTCCTGCCCGGGGAGATGTTCGAGGTCAGCTACGAACACCTCGTCGAGAACACGGAGCAGGTAACTCGCGAACTGATCGCGTTCTGCGGCCTGCCGTGGGACGACGCCTGCTTGGAGTTTCATCAGAGCAAACGTCCGATCCGCACCAATCCGCTCTCCGCCCGGCGCCCCATCTACAGTTCGTCCGTCGGGCGATGGCGGCGGTACGAGGAGTATCTCCAGCCGCTGCGCGAAGCGTTAGACGGTTCGTAGGCTCCCGCATTGCCGGCGCGAATCGCTCCGCTCGACGAGCGGTGCCCGGGGTTGCCGGTGCCCTCGCAGTTTCGTGGATCACTGGGGCACCGCTGCGCTTTGCCCCAGCCACCCCTCGCTGCGCCACCCAGCGCGCAGGCCTCGCAAAGCAGGTTGTGCCGTTTGTGCCGGTCGGGGGCGTTCTGCGGAGATCGAGGCCAGCCCGCCGATTGCGCCGGCGGGCATGCGCGCCGAATCGGCCTGCCCTTCGACGTAGAGTTGCCATGCCGCGACGGTCGTGGGGCCGTCTTTCACGGGAACCAACCCAGCGCGCCGACGTCATGGATACCACCGACCACAAGACCGAACTCGACTATCTGGTCCGCTCACTCTCGCACGACATGAGTGCGAACTTCATGCTGTTGGAGAGTAGCTTCTCGCGGCTGAAGAAATCGCTTGCGCCGGCGGCCGACGCCGCGCCATCGCCGCAACCCGCCGGCGAAGAGACGCTCGAGCAGCGCGTGGCCCACGTCGAGGCGTGTTTGCGCGAGTCGAAGCGGTTCCTCGACGATCTGGTCCATCTGGCCCGAACCGGCACCGTCGAGATGGAGCCGCAGCGCGTGGAGGTTGCGGCGATCGTCGACGACGTGCTCTTCGAACAACGCGAGCTTTTCGCCCGGCGGTGGATCCACGTTACGGTCGATCGCCCGTTGCCGGTGGTGTGGTGCAACGAGGGTCGCGTGAAACAAGTCGTCACAAATCTCGTCCGCAACGCCGCCCGACACGGCTGCGATCCGGATGCCCCGCGAATCGCGATCGGGCCGTGGACCGCCGTCGGGCAACCTCCGCACGCCGAGCAGCCGATGGCCGGGTTTGCCGTACACGACAACGGGCCGGGGATCGATCGCGCCTATCGGCGGGAGATCTTCCTGCCCGGGCGGCGGCTCCCGAGCGCGGCGGCCGAAGGGTCGGGCATGGGGCTGGCGATCGTCAAGAAGATCGTCGATCACTACGGCGGTTCGATCCGCGTGGCCTCCGGCGCCGACAACGGAACGACGTTCGCCGTCGTGCTGCCGGCCGCGGTCGACCGCGTTTCCGAAACGTTGGCAGACCCCGATGGCCGCGCCTGGAAAGTGCAACTCGACGGCGGCCATCGACAACGCTCTCGGCAACCCCATCGGACGACAACGTCAAAAACGCATCGCCCGTCGTGAGGCCGCACCGTCGGCGCCTGGCGCGATGGGGTGGCTGGGGCAAAGCGCAGCGGTGCCCCAGGTTGTGGCGTCTCCACAGATATCCGCGTTGCCGGGGCACCGCTGCGCTTTGCCCCAGCCACCCAGCAATGTCGTATGAGGGTCACGATCCGTAGAAAACCAGATGGTCGTACGTTCGCTTGTCGGCCCGCTTTTGCTGATGTTCGAGGAGCTTGCCGTGGTACTCGCAGTGGAAGAATCGGGCGTCGAGCATGGGCGGCGGCAGGGCGTCGCGCTTTCCGGCGAGCGCGGCCGCCAAGTGCAATAGCGCCAGCGGGATCTCGTCGCCGGTTCGGGCGTACGATCGGCCTTGGCGTGGGAAGAGGCCGCCCGGCGATTGCGTTTCGAGCAGGTTGTCGGCGACTTGGCAGGCAAGCTTCAGAAGGTCGCCTCGCTCGGTCGCCCGATGGAGTTCCAACAGCCCGTAGAGCAAACGCCAATCGCGGCAGCCGGTGTCCGATTTCAGGTCTCCTTCCGCACCGTTGCGCTGCCCAAGGTCGCCGAGTTCAAGCCGCCCGGCCAACTCGCGCAGCGTCTGCCAGTGGTACTCGTCCCCGGTGAGCCGATAGGCCATGGCGTATGCCCAGAACAGATGCCCGTCGGGCCTTCGCGGAGCGAACGACTCCGGCACGTAGTACCCGGTCTTCGCCTCTCGCCATCGCAGCGGCGTGCCGTCGATCATCATGGCCACGAACCGTCCGGTCTTGCGGTCGTAGCACTGTTTGGCGTAGGCCTTCAGATCCTCGGAAGCGAAGCGGATGAACTCACGGCCCGCCTCGGCACACTTCCCCCCGGCGGCCACCAGCCGTTCGCCGGCCTGCATCTGGGCCAACGGCAATTGGTGATAGCGGCAGGTCTGATGGTAGGAAGCGACGATCTGCGCTTCGTTGATCGTCGGATGGACGTGGCCCAGCGCGATCTGTGCCCGATCGGACTGACGGTAACTGAGTTGCCCCCCGCAGAGCCCCGTGCGGGGATGGCGGCCCTGTTGCCAGCGCGAAATCAGCCGCCGGGTCCAGGTCAGGGCCTCGTCGTTCTTGCCCATCGCAGCTAGCGTCACGCCGCTGTGCAAGAGCGGCGGCGTCACGTTGACGAACGAGAGATTGCCGCCGGAGGTGGGAAACGGCACCGGCAGGTCGTCGTCGAAGGTCGCGCCCCATTTCGGCTCGGCGGTTTGATCAGTGCGGGCGTGGCGGTTGTAGTCCAACGAGGGCCAATCGAGCACGTGGGTCGCCCAGATCGTTTCGACCAGCTTCCGGGTGGCCGCCGGGTCGACGCGCCACATCAGGGCGAAATACGGCTGCTGGGTCTTCAGTTCGTGTACGTTAGCGTATTGCCCAACCGGCCGATCTTCCTGCAAGTCCCAGGCGAGGTGCCCGCCCCAATAGAGCAATCCGTTGGGCGTCGCCAGGTGATTCAGCGCATGCCGCGACGCCTCTTCGGCCGCCCGGCGATAACGTGCCTCGCCGCCGACGGCCGTCAAGCCGTCGAGCGTACGCAGCAGCGGCTGGCAGCTTGCGAAGTTCGAGAGCACCCACGTCTCGCCGCGGCACTCCCAACGGGCCGGTTCGAGCGTTTCGGCCTGCAAGCCGTCGACGAACAACGGCGTGCGTAGTTCTCCGTAGCGATCCCGCCCGTGCTCGACGACCGTATCGGCAAAGCGCCGGACCGCCTCGAGATACCGTGCATCGTCCCCAATCGCCGGCTCACCCCGCGCCGGCGCCACGAGCACGGCCCAAACCACCATCCCCAAACAGAAACCGTATCCCTTCCAATCCATTACCCACCTCCACGAACTTCCAACAGCCCCGCGCGTCACCCCGTCAGCCCGTCACCCCGTCACTCTTCCCGCAGCCACACCGCCATCGCGTGGCTGCCGCGATTCGCCCAGACGTGATACGGGATCAACGTCAGCTTCGTCGGCCTGCGCTGGATAACGACCCCTTGATCGTCGAGTGCGATGCGCTGGGCCTCGCCAACGAGCACAGTCACGCCGCCGAGCAGATCCGGACGATACTCCGGCCGCAATGCCGCGTGGCGAGGCAACTCGATATTGTCGACGCGGCCCCCGTTGTCGACGCCCTCGGCACAGTAGACGATCGGTCCGCGCTGGATCGCCACGCGACCGCGATTCGCCTCGACCTTTTCGTGGGCGCGAACCCGCCGCACAGGCATCGGCAAATGGAGTGCAACCTTGTCGCCCGGCTTCCACGCCCTGCGGATTACGGCGTATCCGTTCTCGCAAGGCGCGTCGGCCCATTTGCCGTTGATCTGAAGTCTCCAAGCGGCCTCGCGCGCTCGGTCAGTCTCCGGCAACGTGACGGCGTATCGATACAAGTCGCCCGCCACACCCGACGCGCCAATCCAGTCGGGGATGCGCAGCCGAAGGGTGAACGCAGTCTCGCGTGGCACGTCGACGGCGAGTTGCACCAGTCCGTCGTGCGGGCATCGGGTTTCCTGGCGCAAGGAGATCTTCCGGCCGTCGGCCAGTTCCGTTTCGAGCGACGATCCGATGTACAGATGCACTGCGATCCCGTCGCGGCTGCGCGTGTAGGTGTATTGCTGCAGCGATCCGTACAGCCGGTGGACGTTCGGCGGGCAACACGAACAGCCGAAGAACGGCACGCGGCGATTCTTCCCGGGATCGCCCGGCGGACACTCCAGCGGATTGCGATAGAAATACTCCGTGCCGCTGAGCGAAATCCCGCTGGCAACGCCGTTGTACAACGCCCGTTCGAGACAGTCGGCGTACTTGCTCTGGCCGGTGGCCAACAGCATGCGGTAGTTCCAGAAGACCATCGAAATGGCGGCGCACGTTTCCGCGTAGGCCGTACGATTGGGCAACTGATACGCCTGGCCGTAGGCCTCGCCGCGTCCGGTCGATCCGACTGCCCCGGTAACGTACATCTTCCGCCGGTGCATGTCGTCCCAAAGCCGCGTAAGCGTGTCGAGCATGGCCGCCCTGCCGTATTCCAGGTAGACGTCGGCTCCGCCGGTCAACAGCAGGGTCTCTTGCACGGCGTGACCGTAGATCTCCTCAAAGTCCCAAAAACCGTACTGGTCGAGCGTGTGCTTGGCGAATTCGAGATACCGCCGATCACCGGTCACGCGGTACAACTCGACCATCGCCATCTCGTGGTTGGGATGCTCGTATTTCTTGTTCGGCGGCCCCTGATTCAGCTTGTACGGCAGACGATTCGGGGCGCCGAACCGTTCGACGATCAGATCGGCGAATTCGATCGCCGCTTCGAGCATCGCGTCGTCGCCGGTAGTGCGGTGCCAGGCGATGGCGGCTTGCGTAAAGTGGCCGAAGTTGTAGAACTCGAACCGGTTGAGGCTCTGGAAGCGCTTTCCGCCGCCACGCTTGACCAGCGGGTTTTCGTAGTAGGTGTTCAGATAGCCGTCGTCGCACTGCGTGGCCAGCACCAGCCGGTTCAGGCGTCCGAACGTTCGAGCCACTTCCTCACTGGAGTTGGCGTAGTAGCCGGCGGCCTCCATCAACTTGTAGACGAACTCGTTGTTGTTCGGCCCGCCGGCGTGGCGCTCCGCGAGCCCTTCGGCCGCGATCCGATAGTTTTGAATGAAGCCGGCGGTCTCGAACTTCTGCAGGTAGTCCAACACACCCTGCTGGCGCGATCTGTCGATGGCCGGCCGCCAGTGGGCGTCCTCGATCGCGGCCTCTTTCAGCCCAACCGGCCGAAAGACGGCGTGGCGATAGCCGGGCGCGGGTTGTTGCGACGGCAGGCGCGGCGGCGACTGGCCTCTGGACACGGCCGTCACGAGCAACCAAGCCAGGCACGTAACAACCCGGCCGGCCGGCATCGCCGCGGCACGACGGCTGGAATCGCGCCCCACACTAAGCAGGTCTCGGCCGATAGCGCTGCGCATCGCCCATCCTCTCTTCAAATCGGTGCTCGGCTCGACGGACCGGGTGTGCCACCCATTTCCAACGGGCTGCCAAAGGGGGAGGCCATTCCACGGCCACCCCCAACGCAACACTCGCTTGAAAGAGCTTCGGCCTACTGCCGTCGGCGTCGCGGCTGCAGTTCGATCTTCGCGCCTTTCATCTTCTCGAAGGCTTCCTTTTGCTCGGCGGTCAGCAGTCCGACGGCTTGTTCGTCCGCCTGACTGCGGATCTTCCCGAGCTTCTCGGCCACCTCGGCGAACTTCTCGCGCCGTTGGTCCTCGGCGACGTCGCGAAGGCCGCTGATCGCCTCGGCGGTCTTCTCCTGCGTCGCCTTCTCCAAGTCGGCGGCCTTCTTCTTCTGCTCGTCGTTCAGCTTCAGCCGGCCGGCGACAAACGGGTGGTTCAGGCCGTACACGGCGCCGCGCACCTGCAAGCGGATCTGATACAGTCGTATCATCTGCTCTTGGGCCAGAATCTCGGCAATCTGCCCGCGGGCCTTTTCGTCGAACTGTTTGCTCAGTTCCGCGTACTTCGCCTGGCGCTTCTGCGGGTCTTCGATTTCCCGCGCGGCCATGTACTGCCCTCGCGCTTCTTCGCGTAGCTTCTGGCCGGCTTCCTGCAGTTTGGCGGCCTGGTCCTCGGTGATCTTCAGTTCCGTGCGGACCTGTTCCAGGCTAACCAGACCGAGGAAACTGCCTCGCAATCTTCCACCCCGGCGGCCTCCGGACGGCTGCCCATATGCGGCAGCCGTCATCGCCGCAACCAAACCGAATACCGTGGCCGTCATCAAACAACTTCGAACTCGGCTCATCTCGCTCTCCCTTTTTCGTGCCGTGACAGGGTACGTACCTACGGCTCCCAAACGGCCGCCGGGACCATCCCGAACAACGACCGCCTCGAGCTTCACAGCCTGGATTGTTCGGGACCGAAGACGGCTTGTCAAGCAAATTCTGCGCCGTGGGGCGAATAGATTGACGATGGGCGTCGGGCTGCCTATCATGTTTTGTACGCCGCCGACGGACGTTGACCGTCGGATCGCTCAAACGGCCCCTTTCGCAGCTTCGCCGCCTCGCAGCCGGCGGCACTACGGCGCAGCTCGCCACACCCGCACATCTGCACGCAGGACTCCCGATGACAAGAATCCTCACTCAAATCGCCTTATCCGCGTTTGCCTTATCCGCATTTGCCTCGACGGCTTCGGCGAACGGTCGCCCCAACATCGTCTTCATCCTGGCCGACGACCTCGGTTACGGCGACCTGGGCTGCTACAATCCGGC
>CAYYNP010000145.1:0-23887 GCA_964472545.1 uncultured Planctomycetaceae bacterium
AATCCCTACAGCCACATCGATCGTCGACGGAGCCAGTCCCCTTTTTCGGGCTCCTGCACACATTGCAGTTCTCCTGCCCAGACGTGAGAAGTGTGGCATTGCTTCGTAGAGGCAGTGCTTTGCCTGCGAGACTATCGACGGCACTGCTTCTACGAAGCAGTGGGACACGCCTGGTTACGCGCGTCAGCCGCTACTTCGGCAGGAAATCGCCGGCCACGGTCACTTCGCGGATCTGACGCGTGTCGGGCTCGAAGACGCGGATCTTGACCTGAATGCCACGCAGCGGGACCGCGTACGGGGCCTGAGTTTCTCGCTCCAGCGAATCGTCGACCCCCGCGACGGTGTTGTCGTCGAAACCGTTGCCGGCCGTGTCGATCATCCCGTCTTCGAATTGGTCCACACCGTCGCTGTCGTAGTGCTTCGACCACGTGCAGTAGACCAGCGCACCGGTGCCGTCGTATCCGGAGCGAACGTCAATGGCGTTCGCCCGGAACCGTTCGGCGTTTGGGCCGCCCATGTCGACGTACATCTTGGCCAGCGGGTCCCAGACCTTCACGTCGAAGCCGATCACGTCGGTCAGGATTACGTCTTCGGCCAGCCGGGGCCCCATGTAATCTTCCAAAGTACCGGTGTCCGGGTCGACGTTGTTCCAGGGGTGCGGGTTGTTCCAGAAGTCGATCTGGTCCTCGTACTTCCAGATCGGCGGCATCGCACCGGCGGCCCAGTTGGGGCTCGAACACTCCCGCAGCGTCGGCAGGCCCAACTGGCCCCAGCCGCGCGCGTCGAACGGGAACGTTCGTACGTCGTGGGCGAAACGGCATTCCCGCCGGGTCAAATCGCTCAAGGAATTGGCAACCAGCCACTGGCCGCCGGAGGCCGGATCCAACTCGACGCGGACCGAGATATCGTTGTTCTGGTAAAAGCCACCGGCGCTGGCGCCGCTGATGTCGATACCGGGCACGATCAGCAGCACGCGGCGGTAGAGCGTCCGCCCGCGGACGAACCAGCAGATTTCGGCCAGATGCGATTCGATGGTCCCGCCGCGGTAGCGGCCCACGAACGGCTGACCCTTGCTGTGGACGGTGAGCATCAAGATGTCGTCGTTGTCGCCGACGGTCATGTCGACGTCGCTCAGCGTGCCCGGATCGGTGTCGACCGCCATGCCGTCGTTAGGCAGGCGTGGGGCCAGCATGCTGGCTACGATCCGCGGGCCTTCGATGATCTCGAGGTAGCCTTCGCCGGCGGCCGGGTCGCGTGGCGGGATCGGTGTGACGGTGAACCCGTTGAGATCCATCAGCAGCCGGGTCTCGGCGCCGCGCAGACGGTCGGAGATTTCCAGCGTCGCGCGGGAATCGCTGATGCTGCCGCCGATCGAGCCGAAGATGGTGACCACGGCGGCCATCAACATCAGCGTCAACGCGGTGGCCGTCAGCACCTCGATCAATGTGAAGCCGCGCCGCGACCGGGCAGACCCCGACCGCATCGGCATGACGCGCCGTGCCATGAGATTCCTCCTCTCGATAACGGAGCCCGCAGCAGGCCCCACGCCGGAGCCAGCCGGCCCGTCCTTACCCTTACAGTCCATTATATTCGACCGCAATGTGCGCTGCGTGTCAATAACTATGCGGATGGCGTGACGTTGCAGTAGGCGGGAGTGGCTAGTCTTAGTATGAAAGAACTAGTCTAGCCGCTCGGAGTAGAGAATACCCGGAGGAGAGATATGTGTGCCACTGCTTCGCGGAAGCAGTGGCACATTCGGCGTAAAAGGGGCAGCTACCCGTTCTTTGCGGCCAACGCTTCACCGCCGCTACCGGCCGGCACGACGGCCGCGGGCGTTGGTGGACGGTCGAGGAAACTCGACAGTTTTCTCGCCCGCACCGGATGTTGCAGCGCGCGAACCGCTTTGGTCTCGATCTGCCGGACACGTTCGCGAGTCACCGAGAAGATCTTGCCGACTTCTTCCAGCGTGTAGGCGTATCCGTCGGCCAGGCCGTATCGCAGGCGAATGATCTCCCGCTCGCGATAGTCGAGCGCCTCCAGCACGTCGGCGATCCGCCTCTTGAGCAATTCGTAATTCATGTCGTAGAGCGGATCGACTTCGCGGAAGTCTTCGAGAAACTCGCCGAAGTAGGTGTCGTCGTGATCGCCGATCGGCTGGTCTAGCGAGAGCGGCTGACGGGTGATTCGCAGCACGCAGTTGGCCTCCTCGACCGATAGGCCGGCCGCGTCGGCCGTCTCCTCGACCGACGGTTCGACGCCGTTGCGTTGCAACAACTCCCGGGTGACGTGCCGCACCTTGCTCATGGTCTCGATCATATGGACCGGCACGCGGATTGTACGGCTTTGATCGGCAATCGCCCGGGTGATCGCCTGGCGAATCCACCACGTGGCGTAGGTCGAGAACTTGTAGCCCCGCTTATACTCGAACTTATCGACCGCCCGCATCAGGCCGGTGTTGCCCTCTTGGATCAGGTCGAGGAAGCTGAGGCCACGATTGCGGTAGCGCTTGGCGATGGAGACGACCAACCGCAGATTCCCGGCTGAAAGGCCCCGTTTGGCGGCTTCGTATTCTTTGAGCAACGCGGCCGTGCGGACCAGCCGGCGGCGCAGCGTGGCCGGGCTTTCCAGGGTTGCCCGCATTAGGAAGCAGAGTTCCTTGCGCAGCTCCGCCCGGCGTTCTTCCACGCCGGCCAGCCCGCGGAGTTCGGCAAGCTGTTGCGTAATCTCGGCCATGCGTCGGGAGATCTGCTTCACTTTCTCGAGGATCGGCTGCAAACGCTGGGTGCGCAGCCGCAACTCCTCGATCAGCCGGACCGCCCGGCTACGGCGCACGACCAGACGCCGCCAGGCCGCACGGCGCCGGCGCAGCGGGATCCGCCGATCAATGGCCACGGCGAAATCCTTCCGGTTTCGCTGCACCAGGTGTTTTAGCGTGTGGAGATTCGGCGTGAGCAGTTTCAACAGCCGCTGCTTCTCGCGAACGTTGATCACCGACACCTCGATCGTGCGGTCGAGACGCAACTTGCGGTCGCGAATCTTCTCCAGCAGAGTGATCGCGGCGTGCAGTACGTAGTCGGTGGCCAGCATGCTGTGGCGGAATAGCTTCCGCCCGCGTTCGATCCGGCTGGCGGCAGCGATCTCTTCCTTACGACTCAACAGGGGAATCTCCCCCATCTGCATCAGGTAGATTCGCACCGGATCGTCGATCTGATCGTCGGCGCCGGTGCGTTCGGCGTCGTATTCGTCGACCGTTTCGTCCGAAGCGCAATCATCCGGCGACTCGTTGCCCCGGTTGACGGCGTCGGCGGCACCGTTCTTGGCGGACGGCGCGCGGCCGTTGCGGGCTGAACCATTGCGGCCGGTGGGAGACTTACGGCCGGTGGATCGTTGGCGAGCAGGCGTTTGAGTGGTTTTCGGCAAGGTGCAATCCTTTGGGAGGCGGGAGTAAGTCCGAGGGGAGACTTCGTAGCGATGGTCGAGCTATGCAGATCGCATCTAGGATGCCAAACCGGGGGGGAAGCGGACTCTTGACGTCGTAAGACATTTCCAGAAAAGACATTACGTCAGAATACGGTGCCTCGGGTTGCGGCCGCTAGACGGAAGTCGGTTGCCCAAAGGCAACACCACACTACCGCCGACGTTGCCTGCGAGCATCATTTACACCCAGTCGAACAGGGGGGGTGTTCTAGATAGTGCCAGGAATGCGTAACCAGGAAATGCCCCCTCATGTCCCCCAGTATCTCGACTTGGATGTATCTGCCGCAAGCTGCTCATCTTAATTAAACATAACAATCTTGCTAGAACCGTCAATAGGCAAGGGAGGAAAGATTACTGGAATTGGGGGAATAGGGCCTGTTTAGAGGGTGGGTGTTTACGCATCTGTGGTGTGGTGTCTTTGTGTCGACGGCAAAAGGCCCGAGCCAAGGTCCCCTCCTAGCCGGTGGTTGCCCGCTGCGATACGATGCCCGGCATGAGTTCAACACCACTACCGCGCAGCCCGGAATTGATGTCGGCCGCCGATACGGCGCTGTTGGTCGTCGACGTGCAGGAGAAACTGGTCCCCGCCATCGGTGGTGCCGCCCGGGTGGTCTTTAACGTGCGCCGACTGATCGACGGCGCCGGCGTGCTCGGATTGCCGGTCGTCGGCACCGAGCAGTATCCCAAAGGGCTTGGTTCGACCGTCCCAGAGATCGCCGAGCGATTGGGCGAGATGCCCTCGAAGCTCACCTTCAGTTGTGGCGGCTGTGGAGATCTCTTCGAGGAGTTGGCCGATCGCAGGATCTGCAAGCTCCTGGTCTGTGGGATCGAGGCCCATGTGTGCGTTCAGCAGACGGTGTTGGACCTGATGGCCGAGGGATGGCGGGTTTACGTGGCAGTGGATGCGGTGGGCTCGCGCTTCGAGTTGGACCGCGACACGGCACTACGGCGGATGGACTCCGCGGGGGCGACTCTGACCACCACCGAGGCAGCGTTGTTCGAGTGGTGTGCCACGGCCGAAGCCCCGCAGTTCCGGCAAATCAGCCGCCTCGTGCAGGAAGAAGGGCCGGCAATCGAGTCATCTTCGTAGTTAGCCTGCCAGCCGGCGGCGCAACTCGTGCCATGCCGCGGCCTTCGTGCCGTCCGGGCGTATCAGCCAGAAGCCGCGCACGTCGTCATTCGTGTCCACGGGGCGTCGTCTTGGCTCGTTGCAATAGAGTTGCCAGTAGATGACGTACGGACATCCCCAGTCGAGTGCGGTCTCGACAGCCCGGCCGACCGTCTCTCGCACGCGTGGCACGGTGGAGTCGTTTTCCGGCAGGCCAAATTCTCCCAGGTAGACGTTCCGATTGCCGAACGGCGCCCGATCCGGAGCTTGTGCCGCGATGTAGTCCAGAGCCGCACGAAGCCGCTTAGGATCACGTTGCGTGTCCCAGGCCGAATAGGAAACCAGGTCGAGCCGGGTCTGAGGCAAGACCCGGTTGGCCACGGTGGGCCGGCCGTCTTCCATAGCGATCTTCACGAGATTGACCTCGGCCGCGTGCCAGACGTTCACGTCGGCCGCGGGCGTTTCGGCCCGGGCCCGATCGATGCCCGACTGACGGGCGTTTAGCCATCGGATCATCCCGTCGATCGCTTCAGGCGTGGGATCTGCTTTGGGGTCGAAGGCGCCGCGGATAGCCCAGTCGCCTTCCCAATGCTGCAAGATGAACGTCTTGCCCGTGCCACGGTAGGCCGTGATGAAGTGCTTTGCCAGCCGATAGAACTGCTCTCGCTCGTCATTGGCTTGCGCATCGGTTACACCGTCGCGCCAGTAGTGTTCCCGGCGGCCGGCCGAGTAGGTGGTCAACACGTAGGTAGTGAAGGGCTTGTTGAATACCGACCGGAAGTAGGGCGTCTGAGCCAACTCGACCAGCGTTGCCACCTTGGGCCACTGGCTGTGAAACGGATAGGCCTTGGTGACGGGATTCCCCGACGGAGGGAGCGTCAAATAGAGCTTGATCACCCGGCTCCCAAGAGCCGCGATCTGATCGGCCCCTTCGTTGAGGAAGTTCGTTTCGGTCAGGTGGTAGGTCCCGCTGACGTGGGTGACACCGATCACGTCGCGTAAGTCTCTTGCTGATAGAGAGTTCGGTAGTTCCCCGAATGCCCGCGGCACGACGGCGGCCAAAACCACGCAGACGAGGATCAGTGGCTGAGTCTTTGGGTGGTTATCGAACGCCATTACTTACTCCGAGTCATTTGTATCTACTCTACAGGGCAGCATGGCCCCGCAACACAGCGCCGAAGAGTGGTTTGTCTTTATCCAAAGGGAGTGCCAACGGATAGCCGACAACTCGCTTCACGCTGGCTGCTGCCACCCCGGCTGCCTTCCGATGATTCCGAGAGTATCGAGAAAATCCAACGGCGCCAAGGACTTAGGAAACGCTAGCCGCCGTGCATTCCCTCTGACGGGGCGTTGACGGTAACGTCTGGATGGTTTATGATAGGCGCAACGCTTGACGCATCGGCGGAGCGGAAGAGGCATGGAGAATCGACCGGCTATGCCCGGGCGAGGTGTGCTGCGCCTTTAATGCAAGTGAAAGGGATGCTGATGAATCGGGTGGTACGGAGTCTGGGGGCGTTGGCGGCATTCTGGGCCGTGTTCACGGCCGCCGCTGATGTGGCCGCAGTAGTTGTCGAGTGGAGAGGCAACACCGACGGTTTCTGGCACCATCCGGCCAACTGGTCGCCACGTCTGCCCGATGCTTTGGACGACGTGACCATCGACCGCACCGGCAATATCACCGTGACCCACTCCAGCACCAGCACACCGATCAACAGCCTGGTGTGCAAAGAGAACTTGGTCCTCTCCGGTGGCGACTTGCCGCTGGCCGCCGCGTCGACGATCGACGGCAAGCTGACCCTTAGCGGTGGGATACTCTCCGGCGACGGCGATCTGACCTTGGGCGGCGGCGTAAGTTGGACTGCCAGCGGGATGCGCGGCGTGGGGAAGACGACCATCGGCGCGGGCAGCACGTGCACGGTGGGCGGAACGCTGGTCTGGGTGGAAGAGCGCTCGTTGGAAAACGCCGGCACGATCGTGCTGGCCAGCACCGAGAAGCTGGTAGGCACGCGAGGTCCGTCGCTTGCCAACCTGGCCGGGGGCACGATCGACGTGCAGAGCGACGGAGACGTCGAGATCTCCGATAGCCATCAAGCAGCCATCACGAATCTCGGCACCTTCAAGAAGTCTGCCGGGACCGGCCTGACCGAGGTCGAATGGAAGTTCGACAACATGAACCGGGTCGACGTCGAAAGCGGCGCGCTCTACTTCAACGGCGGCGGAACGAGCAACGGCTCGTTCAGCACGGCTGCCGGCACCGAGTTGCTCTTCGGCGGCGAACACGTCCTGACCGGTTCCTCGTTCACCAATCTCGGCCGAATTACATTGGCCAACAGCGGGAGCAAGACCACGACCTTTACGGGCGACATCGCCGTCAGCGGGGACGTTTCGGTCAACGGAAACCTGACCGTTCACGGCGATGCGACGTTCGACAGCCTTCGATTTACCGGCGGTGCACTGGGCGGTTCGGGCACGACCGTGATTCCCTCGGGCGGGTCGGTCGAGATCAGCGGCACCAGCCCGCAGTTGGGAGACGGCCGCACGTTCCGCAACGGCGGTACGGCGGTCTTTATCGGCGGCTCTCGATTCTTGGGCGGCGACAACGCCGTATGGGACAACCTTGATGAGGCCCTGTTCGACATCCGCGGCGACGGCAGCTTGGAGCCCTTCTTTCCCCATTTCCGCCCGACGTTCAACAACGTCGGCACGCTGCGCAAGTCGGGCGGCGGTGGAACGTCCAGCGTGGCCTGGTCGGTGAACAACTCCGGGACGATCGAAAACCAGCAGGGGACGCTGGAGTTCACCCTTCCCTTCTACAGCACGGGTACGGTCGACGCGCAGAGCGGCACGCTGCAGATCAGCGGCGGGGGGGTAAGCAACGGCAATTTCGCCGTTGCCGCGGGCGCGGAACTGCTCTTCAGCGGCAACCACAACCTCACGGGTGCCACCTTCAACAACCAGGGCACCATCGCCCTAGCCGACTCGCAATACATGACGACCGTCTTCAATCGCGACGTCACCATCGACGGCGCGGTCACGCTCGCGGGGAACCTGACCGTCAACGGAGTCGGAACGTTCCACGACTTCCAGTGGCAGGCCGGTTCGCTGGCCGGTGCCGGCAGGATCAGGATTCGCCAGGGCGGCACCTTGGACATCAGTGCGGCGGAGCCGAAGTTGGCCGGACGTCAGACGTTCGAGAACTTGGGAACCGCCTATCTTACCGGCCCCAGCAGATTGCTCGGAGGCAACGGGGCCGTCTGGGAGAACTTGCCGGGATCCGTGTTTGACGTGCGAGGCGACGGTGGCTTGGGAACTGCCTCGGCGTCGTATCAGGCCACGTTCAACAATGCCGGTACGTTCCGTAAATCGGCCGGTGCGGGAACCAGCGACGTGAACTGGAAGTTCAATAACAGCGGCGCGCTGGTTAGCCAGACCGGCACGCTGCGGTTCTTCGACACCGTGGACAGCACCGGCACGATCGACGTGACCGGCGGCGTGTTGGAATTCTTCGGCGGCGGCACCAGTACCGGCGAAGCGGCCGACGTGACCGTCGGACCCAACGGTGTGTTGCGCTTCGACCAGCCGTTCGCCTTCGAGGCCGGCGCCTCGCTCACCTCGGCCGGGTCGCTGGAGACCACCGCCACGACGCTGACGCTGCGAGACGACGTGAACTTGCAGAGCGGCTCGGAACTCGTCGCGGCGTTGGGAAGCTCGGCCAACGGCCGGATCTCGACCGGCGCCGACTTCATTATCGGCGACGACGTCACGCTGACGCTCGAGCCGGTAGGCGTCGGCGCGCCCGGTGAGATCACGCGAACGTTGATCGCCGCTCGCAGCGTGGTGGGCACTTTCGACAACGTACCCCCGGTCCACGTGCCCGGCTCGAACGAAGGCTCCGGACATCTCGGGCTGGGCGTATTCCACCAGGGCATCGATTACGTTGTCCTCAGCGGGTCGGTGAAGCGCGTCACCACGAGTTACCTGGTGGCCGCCGGCGGCGACAGCAACGCCGACCAGAACGTAGACGGCCAAGATATCTTCAACCTGATCAAATGGTTCAGCCGCCCGGGCGATCCGCCCAACCGCACCTGGCTGCAGTGCGACACGGCCGGCGGCCTGCTGGGACGTGGCGACGGCATCGTCGACGGCCAGGACATCACCGCGCTGATCTCCAACTTCACCGGCGACGCAGGGCCCGTGGAACCCGGTTCCGCGACCGCCCAGTACGATCCGGCCACCGGCGAATTCAATGTCTCGGTCGACGGCGTGATGAGTTGGAGCCTCAACAGCGGTGGGCAATTCAACGGCAACGGCCTCGACGGGGCTCTGGACCTGCTGTCGACCGGCGGCCAGATGGCGTCGGCCAATCAGAACACCGTGGGGGCGGGCAGCTTCAGCGACACCCTGATCGGCTCCGACGTGGCATTGGGGCAACTCGCCGAACCGGGCACCGATCCGGGCGAATTCTCCCTGGTATTTGTCTCCGGCTTCGGCCAGCAGCCGCAGCAGGGAACCATCACTGTGGTGCCGGAGCCGGGCACGGCGGCGCTTCTGGTGGGCGCCTTGGCGGGTCTGTTGCTGCTGTGGCGCCGCCGGCGGTGACCGCGCAGGAATCGCCGGCGCGATCCGGCAGCGCGTCAGATTCTACCAAGTTTACCCGTCTGTCATCTCTTGCCAAACTCCCCGTAAGAGGTTGCAATCGCGGCCCAATGGGTTAAAGTATGGGGATACAGTTTGCGGCGCGCATCCCGGCAGCGCTGACGTAACCTCGCGAAACTCGGCAGCAGTTTCGCGAACGCCGGCGAGCCCGCACCGCTTTACTACTACATCTAGCGAATAGGCTCGCCCTGTCACAGGATGTAAACCGTAGAGCTGCTTCCCTTGGCAGGCCCCATCACAACCACCCGTGTGTCGATTCACTCCCTGCCGACCGCGGTCGCGCCGGCCACGATCACCCGCCCCCTTTTGGATAAGCAAAGCCCCCCACTTTCATACTCCTGCCCAGTCGGCAGCCGGGAAAGCCGGCTGACCGAGGGGTACCTTACGGTCCCGGCCGTTTCCCGATAGAATTCAAGAAGATGCCAATTGTCGAACCTGCCGTCGAACCTGTGAGTATAATAGAGGTTTGTCCCCAGGCGCGCACGAGACTTTGACGGAACCCAATATGATTTGCCACGAGCCTGTTCGCTATGTTGAGGTCGGCAACGGACCTCGGACGGTGGTCCTTCTGCACGGTCTGTTCGGCGGTCCGGAAAACTGGCGTTACACGATGGAAACACTGGGAGACAGCTATCGTTTCGTGGCGTTGCAGTTTCCCATCGACATGCACGTGAACCGCCAGCATCGCGATTTCCGGTCGATCCGCCAATTGACCGATCACGTCGAGCGGCTGTTCGACGAATTGGATCTGGAAGAGGCCGTTCTGTGCGGCAACTCGTTGGGCGGCCACGTGGCGATCGACTTCAGCCTCTTGCACCCGGCCCGCGTCTCGCAACTCGTGCTCACCGGCAGCGCGGGGCTCTTCGAGCGAAGCCTCAGTGGTGGCAAGGTCCCGCGAGTCAGCCGCACGATGATCCGTGAGCGGACGGCCGAGATCTTCCACGACCCGGTACATATCACCGACGAATTGGTCGACGACGTCTACGAGATGCTGTCCAACCGCGGCTACGTCCGCTTCCTCATCCGGATTGCCAAGGCAACGCGGAACTTCAATATGAAGGAGGAATTGGGCAAGCTCGATCTGCCGACGTTGGTGATCTGGGGGCGGGACGACCAGATCACGCCGCCGTTCGTGGCCCAGGAATTTCGCGACGGCATTCGCAACGCCCGATTGGCCTTCATCGACCACTGCGGTCATGCCCCGCCGATCGAGCAGCCCGAGGCGTTCACCCAACTCTTGGGTGAGTTCCTGGCCGAACCGGCTTCGACGTATTCCCCCGCAGGCAGGATGCCATGAGCGACGGGCCTCGGGCAGCGAACCGGACGTCGCTGCTTTGCCCGTGGGCCATCTTGGCGGTGATGGCGCTCTCCTTGTTTGTGATCGCCCAAGGCGTGATCGGGGCCCTGGACAGCAACGCCAACGATCCGCGGCAGTGGCTCCCGCGCGGCTACGATGAGGCCAAGACGTATCAGTGGCTGCAGGACCATTTCGGCCAAGACGAGATCACCATCGTCAGTTGGCCCGGCTGTAATCTGACGGACGAACGCATCGCGCGCCTGAAAACGGCGCTGCTGGATCCGCGGGACGAGGGATACTACAGCCGCGCCATCACCGGGCCGGAGATGTTCCAGCAGCTCTGCGAACGGCCGCTGTTTCTGAGCGGGCGCGAGGCGTTCTATCGCCTGCGCGGCACGCTGATCGGCGACGACGGCACGACCTGCCTGGTTCTGTTCATTTCCGAGAAGGGCGTCGAAGATCGCACGGCCGCCGTCAACTATGTGATCGAAACGGCCCAGCGTGAGTGTGGCCTCGATCGCGACGCGCTGCGGCTGGCCGGGCCTACCGTCGACGCGGCCACGATCGACGTCGAGAGCCAGCGACTGCTGCTGCCGCTGGCGGGCATCTCGGCGGTGGTCGCTTTCGCCTTGGCCTGGTGGCTCCTGGGGCGATTCCGCTTGGCGGTGATCGTGCTGGCCGGGGCGATCTACGCCACCGGCGTCACGCTGACGATCTTGTACTATACCGGCGGCTCGATGAACCTGCTGATGACCATGCTGCCGCCGCTGGTCTATCTGCTGAGCATTTCTTCGGCCGTACACCTGGTCAACTACTATCGCGACGCGGTGGCCGAGGTCGGTCCGCAGGCGGCGCCGCGAACGGCGCTGATCCAAGGATGCCGGCCGTGTCTGCTCGCGTCGGCCACTACGGCGGTGGGCCTGGCGTCGTTGGCGGTCAGCACGATCGTTCCGATCGAGATGTTCGGGATCTACTCGGCCGTGGGGATGATCGTCGGTTTGATCGTCACGTTGGCTTATTTGCCGGCCGCATTGGCCCTGTGGCCGCTGCCCGACAGCCGCCCGACGGACGGCCAGACGCCGGCCGAACGATCCTCGGACCTGATCGATCGCGCCACGAGGTTCATCTGCCGCTGGCACGCACCGCTGACGATCGGCGGCATTCTGTTGATGGTCGGATCGGGCCTGGGCGTCTTCTTGCTCGAGTCGACCGTACGGCTGCAGTATCGTTTCCCGGCAGAGAGCCTCATCATCCGTGACTACACTTGGTTGGAGGAGAACCTCGGGCCGCTGGTCCCGTTGGAGGTTGTGCTCCACTTCGACGACGACTGCCCGTTGGACATCCTCGAGCAGATGGAATTGGTCGCCGAGGCGGAAGAGGCGATCAAGGCCCGGCCCGAGGTGGGCGCCACGATGTCGGCGGTCGATTTCGCTCCGCCGCTGCCACAAGGCACTCGCATCGTCGACGTGGGGCTGCGGACGATCCTTCGCGAGCGTCTGCTGGCATCCCGCCACCGCTACGTCGACGCTCATTTCTTGGCCGACGGCGAGAACGAGAACGGCCAGCCGGAGGAACTGTGGCGGATCAGCGTCCGGGCCGACGCCTTGGGAAACGTCGACTACGGCCGCTTCGTCGATACGCTGCAGGCGTGCGTCGCCCCGGTACTTGCGGCCAACGACCGCGGCGGCGTGCGGGCAACCTACACCGGCGTGATCCCGCTGATCTACAAGGCCCAACGCGAACTGCTGAATGACCTGGCCAAGAGCTTTCTTCTGGCGTTCGGCGCGATCGCCGTCGTGATGGTCGTGATCCTGGCCAGCCCGCCCGCAGGCATGTTGGCGATGATCCCCAACGCCTTTCCCGCGGTGGTCGTATTCGGACTGATGGGCCTCTGCACACTGAAGATCGAGATCGGTTCGGTGATGACCGCCAGCGCCGCCTTGGGGATTGCCGTGGACGACACGTTCCACTACCTCACGTGGTTTCGCCGGGGAATCCGCGACGGCATGTCGCGGCGCAGAGCGCTGAAGTTCGCCTACCGCCGATGTGCCGGCGCGATGCTCTGCACCACGCTGATCTGCGGGGCCGGATTGCTGGTCTTTTCGCTCAGTTCCTTCATGCCCATCGTGCGCTTCGCCCGGCTGATGGCCACGCTTCTGGCCGCGGCACTGATCGGCGATTTGATCTTGCTGCCGGCGATGCTGGCCGGTCCGCTGGGCCGCGTGTTTGCGCGGCGGGCGAAGCGCGAGTGAGCATAAAGCCGCGACCGGTGGTCGCGTCGGATGCACTGCGGAACATTGCGTTTCGCGCGTGGTCCAACCGTAGTTTATACATGCACGGGCGCGACCACCGGTCGCGGCTTTATGACGGCTTGGCCGATCGCTTCATCAGTGCGACGACCTTCGCCGGGTCGACTTGGACGCCAAGCCCCGGCCCGTCGGGCACTTCGAGCACGTCGCCCTTGGGGGCCAGCGGCCTGACGAGTACGTCGTCGGTAAGAAACTGCGGGCCGTTCAACGCCGCGGGCTTCTTCAAGCCAAAGGCACCGTAGAGCCCCAACGTGGCGGCCAAGGAAATATCCGGATCGCAGAGCCCGCTGCCCAGCCACATCAGGCCGGCGTCTTCGAGGATCTCGATCTGCCGCTTGGCCGAAAGGAGCCCACCGGTCCGCGAGGGCTTCATGGCCACGCCGTCGAGCATCTTCAGGCGGATGAACTCGACGAGTTCGACCGGCGAGACGACGCCCTCATCCATCAGGATCGGCAAGGCCCCCTGCTTCTTCAACGTCCGATAGCCGCTGAGACGATTGGGGCGGATCGGGGCCTCGAGCACGTCGACGCCGGCATCGGCCAGTTTCGGCGCGGCCGCGAGTGCCGTGGCCGGGTCGTAGCCGCCGTTGGCGTCGGCCCACAAGAAGCCCTTCGGGACTAGCCGGCGGACGCGTCGGGTCAGTTCGACGTCGAACTTCGGATCCGGTGCCACCTTGATGTTGAAGTTGCGATAGCCGCGCTTCCGCCCGGCGTCGATCACGGCGTCGACGTCGTCGAGTTCCCGCACGTTGACCGTCCAACTCAGCCGCAACGGTCCGCCGCGCGGCCGTCCCCACATCGCCGCCAGCGAGCGGTTCTTCAAACGGCCGGCCAAATCGTGCAGCGCCAGATCGAGCCCTGCCCGGGTGATCGGCATGGCGGTCGTAAACGACGGGGCCAGGCCTTTGTCCATCGCCTTATGGGCACCGGCGATATCCAGCGGGTCGCGGCCCAGCAGCGTGGGGGCCAGGTAGTCGCGCATCACGATCGTCGACGTGTCGAGCGTCTCATAGCTCCAGCGCCCCACCGGCACGCTCTGGCCCCAGCCGACCGTCCCCTCATCGGCCGTAATCTTCACCGCCACCGCCGCCCGGCCGTAGGAACCGCCGGGCCCCTCGAAGAACTTGAAAAAGCCGACCGTTCTGTATCGCATGGGAAAGACTTCGATGCGATCGATCTTCACGCCGGCCGGCGTGGCCACGCCAACTCGAGCCGACGTCCCCAAGGCGGCGATCACCGAAGCAGTGAGGAAACGGCGGCGGGTGGTCCCTGTGTGCGAGGCTCGCTTTGACATCGTAGTTCTCCAAGTACACGCGTTGCGCCGGGTTGTACGGCAAAGGTCATCAATGTTGAGGAACCCGTCTCTTGCAGAATTCACGCAGCGTTTGCCGCGCCCCCAGACAACCCGCTCGCAGCCGAAACGTCGCGTCTGATTCCAGGGACTCCGGCGGCAGCGAAGCCAGGACCTCGTCCTCACCGCGTTCGCTGAGCGCCAGGATACAGTATGCGGAGAGCACGGGAAACGAGCCGTCTATTGCTTCCGCGATCTCGAAGCTGGCGATCGTGTGGTCCTGTGAGACTTGGCGGAGCATTAGGTATTCCAAGGTAATCTCGGCGCTTCCGCCGACTGGCCCGTTGAAGACGGCTGGAGCACTCGACCAGACGCGCTTGATCGTCGGCCAATCGGCCGTCCACCCGCCGAGCATGCGCGTTTTCAGGTTCTCTTTGCTTCCCGGCACGAAACGCGAAACCTCTTTGTAGAGCCACCCGAGGCCGCGTCTCAGCATAGCGAACGGCAGGATCACGAGTAGAAGAGGGAGCGTGAGCGTCAGCTCTGTCCATTCGCGCCAGATTCTGCCCGCCCGTTGCCCACATGGCGCACATTTACCGGAGAAACGCGTTGCCGTGGTTGGGAGAATCAGCACCCCACATCGCCGACACGCCACCTTGCGTACCACGTCGTTCGTCGTCTGGGGAGTGTCAATCAAAGCCGCACCAGGGGCCGCATCCACCGGGATTCGCAGACTACTCGATTGTTGTCCGGTAGACGTGACGCTGTCAACCGCCGCATTTGCCAAGCGGCCGTATTCCATTTCGGCTGATATGCTGCGACAATGGCGAGCCGTCCGATGTCTTGACACTGCTCATACCTGGGAGATGCTGGCATGGCGGCGAAGACAGTGGCTGAGATCAACGCGAGTGAAGCCCCGCGGTCGAGGGCGCGTGTCA
This sequence comes from uncultured Planctomycetaceae bacterium, assembly GCA_964472545.1. Taxonomy (GTDB): domain Bacteria; phylum Planctomycetota; class Planctomycetia; order Pirellulales; family Thermoguttaceae; genus CAYYNP01. The sequence continues at coordinate 15,077 of CAYYNP010000145.1, forward strand.
GCCGACGCTTGCCGAGAATTGGCCGACTGTCGTTGCTGGCGCTGGTTACCTGCTTCTTGCCGTCGGCAGTCCGTGCATCTTCGCTCGAAGACGACCAACAGCCGGTCGACTACGCCATCGTCGTCACCGGCGGTGAGTTGCTGGCCGGGGCGTTTGCCGACGGGCACACACACTTCTTGACCGGCACGCTGCGGCCGCTGGGGTTGCGGTGTGTGGGGTCGATCTGCGTGGACGACAAGCCGGCCGATATCGAGGAGGCACTCCGCTTCGCTACGAGTAAGGCGTCGCTGGTGATCGTCACCGGCGGCCTGGGACCGACCGATAACGACATCACGCGGCAGACGCTCTCCGCGTTCACGGGCATTGCCGTGAAGGAGCAGCCTGAAGTGCTGGCGCAGATGGCGCGGCGTTTCGGTGTCCCGGTCGATCGGCTGCGGGCCAACTTGCGGCAACAGACGCAGGTGCCCACGCGCGGTACGTATCTGAAGAACACGCAGGGCACGGCCGTGGGGCTGGTCTTCGAGCCGGAAGAATCCGTGGTCGTCGCCCTGCCCGGGCCGCCGCGGGAGTTGCAGGCGATGGTCCGCGGCGAACTGGTGCCGTATCTGAGCCGGCGTTTCGGCACGCGAATGCCGGGGTGTTCGCTGCGAGTGCGGTTCGTCGGGCTGGGCCAATCGCAGATCGACCAGACGCTCGAGGAGCACGTGTCGCTGCCGGACGACGTGACCGTGGCTTCGCAGTTCGAGGGCAGCCGCGTCGACTTCACGTTCATCCTGCCCGACGACACGCCTGAGGGCCGTCGGCGGCTGGACGAGTTGAAGCGGCAGGTTCTCGAACATCTCGGAGACAACGTCTATGCCACCGACGACACGACACTGGAGGAGCACGTCGTGCAATTGTTGGCCGAACGCAAGGCAACGCTCGCGTTGGCCGAGGCGGGCAGCGGCGGCAGCCTGACGGCGGCCCTTGCCACAGCGGAGGGAGCCGCCGAAGTGCTGGCCGGGGCCTACGTGGCAATGACCGAAGAGAAGCTCCGCCAATTGCTGGGCATTGCAGATGACCGATGGGCTGCCGCTGCTAAGGGAGCCGCCAAGATCGAACAACTGGCCTCCGCCGTGGCCGACGCCACAGAGAGCCAGTGGACAGTGGCCGTCGGGGAGCCTCGGCGGGACGATGCTAAAGCCCTGTATCTGAACGTCGTCTTCCGGCGGCCGGACGGCGGCCTCGAGCATCAGCGAGTCCGACTCTACGGCAGCGGCGAGTTGGCGCGGACTCGGCTGAACACGCGGCTGCTGGACCAACTTCGGCGGAAGTTGCGATAGCCTTGCCCTATTCACCCTACGCGAGGCCGGCTGCATCGCTACGCCTTGCGCCTGCCCAAACCGGTATTGGTCCGACGGCGTTGCGGGGGTATCTTCTTGGGCGTGCTCGCGCTTTGAAGAACCCGACAATCCACCGTCCTGGCCTTGCTCGGCCGAATCCCATGCAACTCGCCGTCTTCCTACCGAACTGGCTGGGCGACTTCGTGATGGCCACGCCGGTACTTCGGGCATTGCGAGGTCACTTCGGCCCGGACTCCCGGCTGGTGGGGATCATGCGGCCGTATCTGCGCGACGTGCTCGGGGGCACCGACTGGCTCGACGAGCAGTGGTACTTCGATCCCCGCTCGCCGAAGAGTGAACTTCGCTCGTGGGCCCTTTTGCGGCGTATGCGGCGGCGGCGATTCGATCTGGCGCTGATGCTGACCAACTCGCTGCGGACGGCCGCCGTGGCGTGGATGGCAGGGGCGAAAGAACGGGTGGGCTACGTCCGCAACGGGCGCGGCCTCCTGTTGAGCACACGGCTGCATTACGAACGCATCGGCCGCCGGGTGACACCGGCGCCGATGGTCGACACTTACCTGGCATTGGCCGAGGCGGTCGGTTGCCCGCCGCAGTCGCCCCGATTGGAGTTGGCCAGCACGGCGGCCGACGAGTTGGCGGCCGAAGGAGTCTGGGAGAATCTGGGGCTTCGTGGCGACGGCCGCGTGATCACGCTCAATTCGAGCGGAGCCTACGGCGGCTCGAAACTCTGGCCCACGTCCTACTTCGCCGAATTGGCCCGGCGGATCGTCGACCGGCTGGACCACGACGTGCTGGTCACCTGCGGCCCGAACGAACGGGAGACCGCCCGGCAGATCGTCTGCCTGGCCGCTTCGCCGCGCGTGTTTTCGATGGCCGACCAGCCGCTCGACTTGGGCACGGCCAAGGCCTGTATTCGACGCAGTCGATTGATGGTCTCAACCGATAGCGGCCCGAGGCACGTGGCCGCTGCGTTGGGCAAGCCGCTGGTGGCGCTCTACGGACCGATGCTGCCCGTCTGGAGTGAAAACCCCACGCAGCAGGCCAGCAACCTGCTGCTCGATCTGGATTGCGTCGGATGTCACCGGAGGGTTTGTCCGCAAGGGCACCACCGCTGCATGCGAGAGTTGACGGTCGATCGGGTGTATGGTGAGGTGGTGCGGCGGCTTGAGGAGGTCGAGCCAGTTGCCGTTTCGTCACCGGGTAGGGGGCGAGGGGTGGGGGGCGAGGGGCGAGGGCTGGGGGGCGAGGGGCGAGGGATAAGGGTGGCGCTGGTATTGGAACAGTTTGACGAGCAGCGGGGGGGACTCGAGCAGTGGGCGTTTGAGTTTGCGGCCGGGTTGATGCGTCGAGGACATGATGTTCACGTGGTGGCCAACCGCTTCGCGGAAAATGCGCTGGCTACCGGGATCGTCCCGCATCGGCTTGAGGGCGCCGCTTCGCGGTTGGGATTCGCCCGGGCGGCGGAGCAGAAGCTGCGGACGCTCGCCGTCGACGTGATCCACGACCTGGGAGCCGGATGGTATTGCGACGTCCTGCAACCACACGGCGGATCGTGGGCCGCGGTCTACGAACACAAACTCCAGTTGCGGCCGCGCTGGCTTCGTCCGATCAAACGCCGCGTCGACCGGCTGCTGCCAAGGCAACGCGCGTTTCGTGCCTTGACCGCCCGGCAGGTTGCCGCCGACGGTCGCCTGGTGGTGGCCCTTTCGCAGGCCGAGGCCGACGATTTCCATCGGCTGCACGGCGTCGCGCCTTCACGAATCCGCGTGGTCTACAACGGCGTCGATACCGAGCGTTTTTCACCGCGTCATCGTGCGGAGTTTCGCGATACGATCCGCCGCCGATTGGCCGTTTCGCCGCAGACCTGCTTGACGCTGATCGCCGCACACAACTTCCGGCTCAAGGGCGTGGCCACGCTCTTGCGGACGATGAAGCGGTTGATCGGCGCGAAGCCGCCGGTGCACCTGGCCGTCGTCGGCGGGCGGCGCCTGAATGCGTGGCGGCGCAGGGCACGGCGGCTGGGCGTGGCGTCGAACGTGACCTTTGTGGGCACCATCGACGACGTGGCCCCCTACTATGCCGCGGCCGACTTCTACGTCCACCCAACGTTCTACGACACCTGCAGCCTGGTCGCGCTCGAGGCGGCCGCTTGCGGTCTGCCGGTGATTACCACGCGGCAGAACGGCGCCGCCGAGTTGTTCTCCGACGGCGTCGACGGCCTGCTGATGAACGACCCGGGCGATGCTCTCGATCTGGCCGAAAAGATGCGGCAGCTTCTCGACGGCACCTTGCGACAGACCATGGGCAATGCCGCCCGGCGGATGGCGCTCCAGCACACGTTCGACCGGAACGTCGAAGAGATGCTGGCCGTCTACCGGGAGGTCGGCGCCCGTGGCCGGTTGCGTCCGTCGCACCGTCAACGCCAACGCGTCGGTTGACAAACTCGCCGACCGACGCCCGCCTGGAAACGGCGGATTCTTGCCCAGCCCGGCTCGTTTGCACCGGCGGCTAGCGGAAAACCCCAACTCTTGCGAAGGCAAGGCGAATAACCCGCCAGGTGGGGCGCCTTCCTCCGCACGGGTGAACAAGAAAGTGCTTGACTTGTATACCCGAATTCGGGATGCTGATGGTAGCTGCGTTACGGCTCCGTCGAACCGTGGTCCTTTCTTGGAGGGCGAGAGATGGCCGACTTCTCTGCGTGGTGTTTCTACATGCCGATCACGGTCCGGGGCACCGCCGCCACCGCCATTGAGGTCCACGCTGACGCCGACAACAACCTGATCATCGGCGGTGGAGGCGCGGGCGGGCTGGATATCGAGGACTACAAGATCTCCGGCGAAGGCAACAAGTGGCTCTAGACCACGCCCCGCTGGGAGCCAAACGCCATAACGGCGAGGAACGACCCATGAACGGCTTTCGCCCCATAATCACATTAGCGGGCATTTCCCTGCTGCTGACCACACGGGCACTTGCCGACCCGGGGGCCGTCGAGTTGTTCGACGTCGCCGCGGAGTACAACCGGACGACCGGTGAGATTATCATCTCTGCCAACGAGGCCATCGCCTGGAGTGTCTGGGGCGACGAGATCCTCACCGGGCCGGATCATCCGCTGGACGCCTTTGAAGCGGTCTTCGGCGAGTATGAGCGGCACAGTGAGTCGAGTTGGACATCGCTCGATGCAATTGGCGGGCTCGTCCGTTATGATGCTAGTGGGGTCCACCACGCAACCTTCGGCCCCGCCTTCTCATACACGGATCTCAATCTCGGCCGAGTGGCCGCCACCGGTTTGGACGCCGATGATTTCTCGTTCGCGTACGCCGCAGGGTCTTTGGATACGGTGTACGGCCGGCTGACCGTCGTGCCGGAGCCGGGGATACCAGTCATGCTGGGTGCCGTGGCCGGCGGATTGGGGCTGTTGGTGTGGCGGCGTCGTTGGCTGGCGGATGAGCCTTCTGGCGCCGGTGGGCCGATCCGCGAAGATGGGAGGAAAGACCCATGAACCACTTGCGACCCGCAATCACGTTGGCAGGCATTTCCCTGCTGCTGAGCACGCCGGCACTTGCCGGGCCGGGGGCCGTCGAGTTGTTCGACGTCGCCGCGGAGTACAACCGGACAACCGGCGAGATTATCATCTCCGCCAATTCGGTCGAATCTTGGACCCTCTTCAACTCCTCCGACGGCGACGTCTTCACGGGGCCGGATCATCCGCTGGACGCCTTTGAAGCGGCCTTCGGCGAGTATGAGCGGATCGGTGAAATGGACTGGAGATCGGTCGACGGCCTTGGCGGATTCGTCGCTTTGCGGGCCGAGCATCTCACGCACGCATCGTTCGGCCGTCCAATCTCATACACCGATTTCGATCTCGGCCGCGTGGCATCGACCGGCCTGAATGCCGGTGATTTCTCGCTCAGGTACTCCGCACAGGTCACGGAGTATTCCGGCGAGGTGACCGTCGTGCCGGAGCCGGCTGCGCCGGCGTTGCTGGCCGCCGCGGCCGGCGGATTGGGGCTCTTGGTGTGGCGATCGCGACGGACACCAAGAAGCCCGAGAATGCGCTGTGCAGGGCTGCGATGCCTGACCAGTTTGCGGTAGCGGGATGGCGCCTAGCTGACCAAGGAGAGCGACATGACGCGGCGCGTGACGGTCGACGAATCGGTGGCGGCGCGGCGGCGGGTCTATTTCGATCTCCGCGACGCTACCGACGGAATCACCCCGGAAACCGGCCAGGGAGGCCAGTCGCCCGAGATCTCCGTCAACGGTGGTGCCTGGACCACCAGCGGCATCGGCAACCTGACCCACATCGGCAACGGGCGATACTATGCCGAACTGGACCGGGGCGGTCCGGGGCCCTGGGGCCAACTGCGGTGCGAATTTACCGGCACGCTGGAGAGCCTGGGCGACGGGTTCCCCCCGGAGCTTGCCGGCGAGACCTTCCATATCGACGGCGGCGAGCACTTCGTCGCCGGCGAGTACGAGATTGTCAGCCGGGACGACGACCACCAGATCATGCTCGACACGCACCCCACCGACGGCGAGATCGGAACCGGCGGCTACGGCCACGTCGACGGCGTGCCCGGCCCGTTGGACACGATCGGCAACCGCATCCAGACCCGCTACACGTCGGCCGCCACCGGCGAGACCCCCGGCGACACGGTCGAGGTCGTGGCCTGCGACCCCTGCAACCCGCTAAGACACCTCGAACAGCGCGACGGCGTCCACTACTACGTCCACGCGGACAACGGCAATTCCGGGCTGGCCCCCGAAGACGCCCTGGCCACGATCGCGGCCGGCCTTAGCGCCGTGGCGCAGAACGACACCGTACGCGTTGCCCGACGACTGGACTGGGAGGTCTACCTGGAAGCAGGTCTTACGCTCTCTACGCGGGGTGGGCGCCTCTTGTTCGGGCATCGGGCGGCAATCGGTGTTTGGCTCGACGAAGGCGTCGAGGTGTCCGGTGATTTCTGTGCAGTCGAGGGAGGGAGAATCCGAATCAGCCACTTACTAGGTTCTGAGACGACCTTGCTGATCTCCGGCAACGGCTGCAAGGTCAGCGATTGCCTGACGCTCGGTTATCTTAGCAGCGAGCACTCGTTTTGCTCCGGCATCCATATCACCGGCGATCACGTTACGATCGAGAACTGCGTGATGTACGACCACTCGACGCACCTGAACGACGACGGCCAGCACAACCGGATCCGCAAGGTGATGATCCGCGGCGTTACCGACGCGGGATTGGACGTCAGCCACGGCAGCGGGCTCTACGAGAATATCACCGTGGACGAGATCCGCGAGGGCAAAGACGGCTTCCGGCTCACCGGCACCAACGCCAAGCACAACGTGATCGTCCGCCCGCTGATGAACGGTTCCGTGAGCCACGACGCCACCCGGGGCGTCGAGATCGACTCCAACGCCGCCGGCAACCTGCTCGTCGGGGGGGGCTGTGGCGGCGGCATCGACGTCGAAGACAACTCGATCGCCGGCGAGGGCAACCGCTGGCCGCGGGCCAAACGCCTCGGATGCGACCGGCCCGCCGGCCGACGCCCCACCGGTTCGATTTAGGACTTGTCCGGAAACAACTTCGTCCGCTTCATGGTAGCCATCACACTCCGTGTGATGATTCGCCCGAAAAACTGCGAAGTTGTTTCCGGACAGGCCGTTAGCCGCCGCCGGCCGTTTCTATCGGTGCGGACGAGGCCGGAAACTCGCTTGACAGACCGCCCCCGGCGAGGGATATTCAAGCAGGTGAGTTGCCCGCGGCCGCGCGCGGCCGCAGAACCTGCTTATGAAAGGGTGCAGTCCGATGGCAAAGAACATCGTCATCTGTTCCGACGGCACGGGCGCCACGGCGATCAAGAACCGCGGCACCAACGTCTTCAAGCTCTACGAGGCCGTCGATCTACACGGGCATGGCGCGGCCCAACCCGCCGGGGAGCCCGAACTGACGCCGCAGGTCGCCATGTACGACGACGGCGTGGGCACCGAGAGCCTCAAGCTGCCGAGGCTGATGGGCGGGGCGTTCGGCTGGGGGTTGACGCGCAACGTCAAGCAGCTCTACGCCGAGTTGGCCCGCGTTTACGAAGAGGGCGATCGGATCTTCATGTTCGGGTTCAGCCGCGGGGCGTTTACGGTGCGGACGCTGGCCGGGCTGATCTGCAACTTGGGGATCATCGACTATCAGGCCTGCGACGACAACGCGGAGCTTCTGCGGTACGTCGACCAGGCCTATTCGCTCTATCGCCGCCGATACCGCGCCACGCTCACCACGCTCTTCTATCCCCGATACCGCAAGCGGTACGCCAAGCGGTTTCGGCGGCGTCACGCGGTCGCCGAGCACAAGACCAAAGAAGCACGAGAAACCTGGATCGACTTCATCGGCGTTTGGGACACGGTCGACGCCGTGGGGTTGCCGTTCGACGGGGCCACCCGTGTGCTCAACAGATTCTATCGTTTCACGTTTCCCGACGCCACGCTGAGCAAGAGAGTCGGCCGGGCGTGTCATGCGCTGTCGTTGGACGACGCCCGACAGACGTTCCATCCGGTGATGTGGGACGAAGACGGCGAGAGCGATCGAGTCGAGCAGGTCTGGTTTCCCGGCGTCCACGCGAACGTCGGCGGAGGTTACCCGAAACAGGGCATGTCGTTGGTGCCGCTATGCTGGATGATGGACCGTGCCCGGCAGGCGGGCCTGCGGTTCGTCGATCAGGACGGCGCCCTCTATCGCGATCGCCGAAACACGGACGACAAGCTCTACGACTCGCGTGCGGGAGTGGGTATCTACTATCGATATGCACCCCGCGACGTGGCGACGACGTGCAGGCTAAACGGCGTTACGCCGAAGATTCACATCAGCGCGCTACGGCGGGTGGCACGAGGCACCGACGATTACGCCCCGGGCAATATCCCGAAGAACTGCCAGGTCGTGTCGACCGAACCGCCGACCGATCCGCCGAGGGGGGATCTCGACGGCGTCGCCCAGGACATCACCGATGCCCTGAAGCCGAGCAAGTCGCTGCTGGACGACGTCTGGCCGCTGGTCACCGCGCGGCGTTCGCTCTATTACGTCTTCCTGATCTTCACGCTGGCGATCGTCGTGCAATGCGTCCGGTACAAGGTGGCCGAGCATGGAGTATGGGAGACGTTGGAGCAACTGATTTCGTGGGGCGGCCCGTTCGCGCTGGCGTACGAGTGGCTCCGCACCATCTGGTGGCCCGCCGCGTTTGCCGGCGCGGCGGTTTTGATCTACCTGGTGTGTTGGTGGATTCGGCGGAGGATGCGTCGCCACTTCTCCGCCTTTTGGCACGAAATCGCCCCGAAGCTGCGGGAGAAGTTACCCTGGCCGTGAGGTGGCCTCGATCGGCAGAGCGGCCGGTTGCTAGGCCGCCGTACCGGCGGCCGCTAAACGACGCGGGGTGCCACTGCTGGCTTGCCCAGCAGTGCAGAGTTGAATCTAACGCAAGAACACTGCTGG
>CAYYNP010000146.1:0-23802 GCA_964472545.1 uncultured Planctomycetaceae bacterium
GGTGCTTGGCACCATCTTGACGAACTGTCACAGAAGGCGAGCCATCACCGTCCGAGTTCAGGAGGAGATTGCCAGGATCCACAATATCCTTGGCTCGGTTCGGGCAGACGCCCAATTGCTCTATGCGACAACCGGCGGCACGCTTATGAAATTGAAGCGTTCAAACGCCCTGGCCGACTATGCCGAGATCGCCGAACGACTAAGGACGCTCATCGCATGACCGGAAAACGACTCCAGGGCATAGACGGCGTTCTTGGCAATCTGATCTCGGCCCCTTCCCAGGCGACGGCCCGACGCCCGAACGTCACCCAAGAGAACCGTCAATCGTTGAAGCCGATATTCGCCGCCCGGCAACCAGGCCATGAGGCCCCCCAGGGTGCCCGACTTGGCCGACCTCCCGGCAAGTCTGGCAATACCCGTTCCCCGAAAGAGAAGGCGACGCTGCGGATTTCGAGCACGCTGATCGCCGAATACCGTGACCGGTCGTGGGAGGCTCGGTGTTCGCTGAGCGGTCTGGTCGAAAGGGCCATGATCGAGTATCGACAACGGTTCGGCGAATAGGTCACAACGGCGCTCCTTCGCCGCATAACCTCCTTAGAAACAACTCAAAGGAGGTTACCATGGAAACGAATAACAAGCCCATCCACGTCATACGGTGCGGCAGCGTCAAGGCCGTTTGCTGGCTCAATAGCACGCAGGCCGGATATTTTTACAACACCACGTTCACTATTCCGTATCGAGACAAGTCGACGGAAGAATGGGGGGATTCAACGTCATTCTCCGACCGCGATCTTCTGGCCGTTGGCCACGCGGCCCAGGAGATGTTCCGCTGGATCTGCGATCAAAAAGCCCTTGCAAGCACGCAGAATCATGAGGATTCCTAAGAGAGTTCGGCATTGCATGCCGCTGGTTGTAGGAACCGGTGGAGTGCCCGGTTCACGTCCTGACAAACAGCGTTTGAAAAAGTTTGCTTAGCCTTCCGGGCCGTGCTACTATCGGCAATGGTCGAGACGATTCCATTGTCCGAAAAGTCGGTAAACGTGCCCGCAAAGCCGCACCGAGAACAGGCTGTCTATTTGAGGAACGCTCGGCCATCGCTTTCGTCGTTGGCACGGTCACCGCCGTGAGTGTCTTGTTCACGCCCAATTGAAAGGACGCACCGCATGGCGTTGTGTTTCGTCTAATCGTTCATCCCCGGAGCGGCATTTCGTGATGTCCGCAGATTGGAAGAACGGCCCTTCAGACCTTGCCGACTGTTTCCACGCGTAGAGTCGCTTGAACGCGTCTTGGCGGTCACTCTCGTGTGATCGTCTTGAATTCATCTTGTTACCGGCCTGACCGGTTCGGGTGAACTAACTACGCTCTATAGCGTGCTCGCTGAGCAGCACCGAGAACAGCTTGATCGTTCCAGGAACTCTTGGCCATTATCTCTATCAGAGGCTCGTGCACCTCCAACCGCACAAGAATTTTCAAATTTCACCGTTCGTCCTTCCCAACCGAGACGCGAAGTATATCTGATGGGAGTACAACGACGCCGACACACATCGACGTCCAGAGCCTTTTGGCGACGAATCCCGACGAGCATGGTTCCGCCAGTCAACGCAACATGGCATTCGGACGCGAGTTGTGACAATCGAGCCGCGTCAACCACCAACATGAGTTGGAGTCTGCTCTCGCTTTGGCTGCGTCCGCAAGAATCATCAAGCCCCCGGCGTTTTCCCGGGAAAGCAGCCGTTTTCCGCCGTCCCGACGGATCGGCTCTAAAGGCACTTTGACGACCGCTTTGGATATTTGACCAGAGCCAGTCCGTCGATCCTTCTTCTCCGCAAGAGCACTCACGCACTGGCCGTGCAAGTTCCTGGTCGCACGGCACTTGCGGAGTCATCGCTACCAGCGAATCGCTTCCGCTGATCCCCGCGAGCCCAGACTTGCCTAAAACGGCACAACGCCCACAAAGTTGCGTTCACGGCAAGTTGACTGCGTCACATGGGTGCGGAGCCACGCAGATTCATTTGTCGGTTTCTGGAAACTTCGTATCGTGGAGTCATCACGGTATAGCGGAACCTAGCTAAGGAGAACACCGACATGAACTACACCCAGACAACGATTCGACCTTGCGAGGTCCGGCTGAGAAACCTGGACGACCGGATCCTGATACCAATGCGAAGATTCCTAGTGGAGGCCGAGGGCAAAGGAGGTGGACCTGCGGTGATTCCACTCCAGCACGAATGCTGGTGCACTGGCGGTCCTTTCTCCCGCTCACGGCCTCCACTAGAAATCTTCGCTCTCATCATACCGTGAAACCGGGGCTGCACAAACAAGCGACCAAATGGGCTGCCTCAATAGACGATTCACCGAAACGACCAACCGAACAATCCCACACCCCGGCCGGTAACACGATGCAAGCACCGAACCCAAAAGACCGTCCCGTGTGCAACCTGGGGCAGGAAGACCTCATGACACTGTCCAAGGCGGCCCGTAAGTTGCCTCGCCTTCGCGGCCAGGGACCGCCTAGCCCTGCTACTCTACGACGCTGGGCCGTCAAGGGACGACTCAGCCGTCTGGGCGTACGCGAGTATCTAGAAATCGCGACCACGAAAAAGGGCTGCCTTACAAGCATAGACGCCTTGTTGAGATTCTTTGTACGGCTTGAAAATGTTGAGCCGACGGACGACATGGTCGACCACGAGCACTCCATGCTTGATGAGAAGGCGAGCCACGAACACACGACCAGTATATCGAAGCAAGCAGAACGTCTCAAACACAACCTACTGCAGGAGGACTGCATGTCGCTCCCTGAGGCAGCTCGCAAGTTGCCACCGCTTCGAGGAGACAAGCCGCCGCATCGAACTACCCTGGTCCGCTGGTCCACTGACGGCAGACGTAGCCGAACGGGCAAGCGTGTGCATCTCCGAATCTGGCTTGTCGGAGGCACGAACCTTACCAGCACTCAAGCGTTGTTGGAATTCTTTGTCCAGCTAAATGACGTCAAACCGACGGATAACACGGTCGAAGCGAATCGCACCTTGTTTGAGAAGAAGCAACCGACGGTCACTTCGCTTGAGAAGAAGGCCAAACAGGCACTGGAAATCCTTCGCCGTCGAGGGCGGATCAAATAGAGCCCCGTCGCGGGCCGCACCTTGCCGGGCAAGGGTGATGCCGTTACCGGCAACCAGCCACGCGACGGGGCATTGCCCATGCTAGCCGATTTCTTTCATGATTTGCTCGTACTGTTCCCGGTTTTTCTCGGCGTAGATCTCCGTCGTCGAGAGATTCTTGTGTCCCAGGACTAGCTGGGCAGCCTCCGCACCATATTTGCGGCGGATATCGGTGCCCGCACTGTGGCGAAGCCGACCGGGCGACCACTGCGGAACACCTACCCGGTCGCAGGCCCGAATCACGGCTTGGCGGTACCCCCTGTCGTCATAGTGTTCACGAGGCGGCCTTGCCTTGCTGACCGGCACCTTTTTTGAGCTGGGCTCCTTTCGCCGCTTCTCCAGTTCTCGGGCGTTCGCCTCCGCCGCTTCCCGTGGAGAGAAAAGATATTCCGTGGGCTCTCTACCGTCAAGCCACGGCGTCAGAAGTTCTTGTGCTCGCGGGCCAAGCAGGATTTCCTTCTCCTGATCGAGCCACTCCAGCTTGTGACTATCCGGTCGATACACCCACACAGTCGGAGTCTTCTCGATATCGCAAGGCCGCATGATGGTGACCTCGTCCGGACGCATCCCGGCCAGCCTTTGGACTTGCATCATCGTGCTGATTTGCGGAGACGATGCCTCGACCACCGGTCGAAAATGCCCGTCCGGAACTGGTTTGACCGGTTTCGGCTCCCGAACCCGGCGGTCGCGTCCTTTTCGTAATCCGCCAACAGCTCTCAGAGCTTCGGGCACGGAAGGCGGGACCTTTTCCTCGGTGACGGCCCATTTGAACATGCGGACCAGCGATTTTATCAGGTTGTTCACGTATTCCCGGCTCAGGGGCTCGCCTGGCGTGACAAGATTCCCCAAATCGTCGAACTCGGCCGTTCGGACGTTTCCCCGACGCACGATCGATTCCCGAAGGGCCTTCAGCTTCTTCGGTCCAAACTCTCTGGCCAGCGTGCTGGCGTAGAGATGAATCAGGGGGGGAATGACTGCCCTATATCGGTCATCGGTCGGTTCCCCGTTCTTGACGTAGTGAGACGTCGCGAAGTCGTCGTATTTCACGGCCAACTCGGCGACGGTCCAGTCGTCCGGGTCTGCCGTCGGCACCGGAACGGCCTCCGGGGGGCCTTGGCCATCGTTGTCAAGATGCTCGGCCAGTACGCGATGATATTTCTCAAGGCTCTCGGGCGAGCCGTACTCGCCCAGGTAGATGTCCCGATAACGGCTACCATATTTCAGGCGAACGCGACCTTGCCCGCTCTTCTTGTGGAGAAGATAGGAGGGGACTTGGTTCTTCGGACGGGGCATGACGCAGCTCCTTTCCCATTTCGTGGTATGGGTACCACGAAATGAAACGTGGTAATGAGCTGCACCTTCCGAATGAAGGGTGGGCCTAAGTCTAGGCCCCAGCCGGGTTTAGGTTTTCAAGAGCGGGAGACGGGATTCGAACCCGCGACGTCCAGCTTGGGAAGCTAGCACTCTACCACTGAGTTACTCCCGCGTGCGCAGTATCGCCGGACGCTTTGATCGCGACGGTTGACTAGAGTTTAGTCTATCGGCCACGCAGTGCTTCGTCAACGCGGCATCGGCCAACCCCCAGGCCGGAGGGATTGCTTCCGTTGGAGAGGCGTTGACCCGTGGTGGGCCTTTGGATCGAGCTTCTTCAGGGCTCCGTTGCCTCATGCCGCGGCCCACTTTCCATCGCGAGCCGCTGCAGCCGCGGCCCCCCACGCCGCCGTGGATAGGGCCGGGGCGGGCACTCGCTCGGCAGTGCGGCGTCATAGCGTCGGTTCACCGCTGTGCCGGTGGCGATGCTTCACAGCGGTACGGCTACACCTTTCCGGGAGGTGGAATTTCTCCCTCATGTCTACGGCTTCCTCAGATGTGCTGATCGAACCTGGTGGTACAGGCGACGGTTGGGAAGTGTGCAGTCGAGCCGTCGAGATGCCGTTGGAGATCGTCTTGCAGCGGGAATGTGGCGTGGGACAATGCGTTTGGGGCGGAAGTGGCCGCAAGATCTTGGGATGCCGGGCGAATGGACGCGTATCGGCTGGTTGGTCGACACTCGGCCGGGCACGACCGGAGATCGTATGTCCTATGCGGTAGAACTCGACGGCGTGACGAAGCGTTTTGCAGCGCACACGGCGGTGGACCGATTGGACCTCGCCGTACCCCGCGGAGCCGTCTACGGATTCATTGGTCCCAATGGGTCGGGCAAAACGACCACACTGCGGATGATCTTGCGGATCTTCTACCCGGATGAAGGGCGGATCGCCGTGTTTGGCCGCCACGGGGGAAGGGCTGCCGACGATCGGCTGGGATATCTGCCCGAGGAACGCGGGATGTACCGCAAGATGCGGGTCCGCGAATTGCTGACGTTCTATGCACAACTCAAGGGGCTGCACGACTGCCGCCGCGAGATCGACGGCTGGCTCGAGCGGATGGACTTGGGCGACTGGGCCCAGAAGCGGATCGAGGCACTCTCGAAGGGCATGTCGCAGAAGGTGCAGTTCATTGCCGCGGTGGTGGCGCGGCCGGAGTTGGTCATACTCGACGAGCCGTTTACGGGCCTCGACCCGGTCAACACCGAAGTGCTCAAAGAGGCGGTCTTGTCGCTCAACAAGAACGGGACGACCGTGATCTTCTCGACCCACGACATGGACGTGGCCGAGCGGATGTGCGACACGATCTTGATGATCTTCCGCGGCCGAAAGGTCCTCGACGGCACACTGGAGTCGATCCGCAGCCAATACGGCGAAGACACGATCCGCGTTCGCATGGCCAGGGCGAGCGTCGCGTTGGAGGAGCTGCCGGGCGTGGCGGCGGTGAACGATTGTGGCCGCCATCGGGAACTGCGACTTCAGCCACGGGCCGATCCCCAGGCGATCCTGCGAGAGTTGGCCCAGCGCGGCGTGGTCGAACACTTCGAGTTGACGCGGCCCAGCTTGCACGACGTCTTTCTGCGTATCGCCAGACCCGATAGCGCGCCCGACAACCTTCCGGAAGACACACGCCGGAACTCGCCGGAAAAAGGGGGCCACGATGCGTAAGATCCTGATCATCGCGAAGCGCGAGTATCGGGCGATGGTCGCCACTAAGGCGTTCCTGGTCGTGTTGACCATGATGCCGGTCTTGATGGGCGGCGCGATTCTCGTGCAAGGCGTGCTGCATCGGTACGTGGGCCTCGACGAGAAGGCGATCGTCGTGCTCGACGGCACGGGCGTGCTCTTTGCGGCCTTGCAGGAATCGGCCGAGCAGTATAACGCCCACGCCACGACGGACCCGGACACCGGCAAACAGGTCAAGCCTCGCTATCGCCTCGAGCGATCGGCGGCGGACGAGGTGGACGACGAACTGCGGCTGGCCCTTTCACAGCGGATTCGCGATAAGCAGATCGACGCGTTCGTAGAAATCCCCGCCGAGGTTCTCGACGGCGAGGCCGCGGAAGGTGCTGCTGCGGCCACGTTCTACGGACAAAACCCGGCGCTGTCGGCCGAGCGGCACTGGCTGCACGGGGCGCTGAATGGAGCCGTGCGTACGCACCGGTTGATGCAGCACGGCATCGAACCACAACTCGTCGATCGGGCCACGGCGCCGGTGGCCCTAGAGGGGCTGGAACTGTTCGAGCAATCCGAGGCCGGCGAGATCGTCAAGGCCGAGCCGAAGAGCCGCGAGTTGGCCGTGTTTCTGCCGTTCGGCATCATGATGCTGATGTTCATGGTGATCCTGCTGGCGGCCCAGCCGATGCTCGAGAGCGTGTTGGAGGAGAAGAGCCAGCGGATCGCCGAAGTGCTGCTCGGTTCGGCGACGCCGTTTCAATTGATGGCCGGAAAACTGCTTGGCAGCGTAGCCGGATCGTTTACGGTGGTGGCGGTCTACGCGTCCGGGGCGCTGGGGCTGGCGTGGCATTACGACGTGCTGCATTTGGTGCCGTTGCGGATCGTGCCGTGGTTTCTCGTGTTTCAGGTGCTGGCCGTGCTGCTGTTCAGCTCGCTCTTCCTGGCCGTCGGGGCTGCGGTCAACCACATCAAAGAAGCTCAGAGCATGCTGATGCCGGTCTGGCTGGTGATCGTGATCCCGATGTTTGTCTGGTTCAACGTGGTGCGCGACCCGACCGGCAGTTTTGCCACCTGGATGTCGTTCGTTCCGCCGGCCACGCCGCTGTTGATGGTCCTGCGGATGGCCGCCAGTTCGGCGGTTCCGATTTGGCAACCGCTGCTGGGCATCGTGCTACTCTTGGGTACGACGCTGTTGGGCGTGTTTGCCGCCGGACGGGTGTTTCGCATCGGCATCCTCACCCAAGGCAAAACCCCAAAACTCTCGGAGTTGCTCCGCTGGATCGCCGCAGGGTGATGCCGCTCTTGCCGCCGAGGCGGGAATGCGTAAGAATAGGGGCGGAGAGCGTGTAGCGTGTAGAGGATGTGCATCGGGACGGGAGCAGAGTATGGCCGAGCCGTTTGACCCCTACCTAAAGTGGCTGGGGATTCCACCAAAGCACCAGCCGCCGAACGACTATCGCCTGTTGGGCGTCGAGTCGTTCGAGGCCGACCCGGACGCCATCGCCAACGCAGCCGATCAGCGGATGGCGCATCTGAAGACCTTCTCGGCGGGCGAGCATTCCGCGCTCTCTCAGAGGATTCTCAACGAGATCGCGGCGGCGAGGGTCCGGTTGCTGAACCCTCAAAAGAAGGCCCAGTACGACGCCCGATTGCGCAAGGCGACGCCGAAACCCGCGCCCGCTGCGCGGCCGAAGCCGAAAGCGTCGCAAGCGGCGGCCAACACGGCGGCCGCACGGCCGATTCCCGTCAGTGCCTCGAAGCCGGCGTCGCCGATTGCGATCGACACGGGCGAGACGTCGATGGCGGCCCGGACATCCGGCGCAACGGCGGCCGAGGGTGGCCTGCCGCCGTGGGTGATCCCCGGAGCGATCATCGGCGGCGGGTCTCTGCTGGTCTTGGTGGTGGCTTTGGCGGTGATCGGCGGTGGAGACGACGACACGCAACAGGCCAATCGAGGCACCCAGGAAAAGACCACGCCGACGGGGGCCCAATCGGGCCCCGGCCCTGACGGCCCTCGCGTCGAGCTTCCGGTTCGCGTTACGCCGACCCGGGTCACCTCGAAGACCAACATCAGCCCAACGCCGCCGGTGCCGACGCCGCCAAGTCCGACCCCACCGGACCCCGTGGTGCCAACGCCCGGCCCGTCGAACCCCGGCCCATCGAACCCGACGCCGCCCACGCCGGTCCACCCAACCCCGCCGATCTCGCCAGGCCCCGGGACGGTTGTCGGTCCGGGGGGCAATCCGACTACGCCGGCAACCCCAATTGCTCCGCAGAAGCTACCCGAGCCGGACGCTACGGCCCAGCAGAAGGCGCGAAGCCTGATCCGTGAGATCTACGAGGAGGAGTTCTCCGCCGCCGATACTCCCCAGGCGAAGATGACATTGGCCGCTCAACTCCATCGTGACGCCACGGGCACCAAGGGCGATCCCTCCTCGCGATACATGTTGTTGCGGATGGGGGCCGAGGAGGCGGCAAGCGCCGAAGGCTTCGATCTGGCGATGAAGATCATCGACCAGATCGACGCGGAGTACGAAGTCAACACCCCGTCGCTGAAGGCCGACGCCCTGGAAGCCATCGCCAAATCGGCGGTCGTCCGCCCGGAGGCCGTGTTGGCGGCGCAGCAAGTCGTGCTGGCCGCCGAGCGACTGCGGGGTGAGGCCCTCGCACGCGGCGACGTGATCACCGCCGGCCGGCTGGTGACGATCGCGATGCCGTCTGCCCGCAAGCTCAAGGACCGGGAACTGGTCGCTTCGCTGCAAGCGACCGGCCAGCAACTCGATCAACTTGCGGCCCGATACACGCGCGTCAAGGCGGCCGAAACGACCCTGAAGACCACGCCCAAGGACCCCCAGGCGAATTTGTTGGTGGGGACGTGGTATTGCTTCGTAGTCGGCGATTGGGACAAGGGATTACCCTGCCTGGCTGCCGGCGGCGATGCGACGTTGGCTTCGCTGGCGGCTAGCGACTTGGCCAATCCTCGAGAGGCCGACGCACAAGTGCTCCTTGGCGATCGGTGGTGGGAACTCGCCGAAGCAAAGACCGGCGAGGAGAGCACCCGCGTGAAGGCCCGCGCGTCACATTGGTATCGGCAGGCGCTGCCGGGGCTTTCCGGCCTGCAACGAACCAAGCTGGCGAAGCGCCTGTCCGAGATTGGCGTAGACACCGGCGCGCATGCCCTGAAGTTCGACGGGCGCAGTTCATACGTGCTGGTGCCCAAATTTGCCTACCGCGGCGAGACGCCGATCACCATTGAGGCCATCGTGCGCGTCGACAGCGCCCAGTCGCCGCAGCCGGGCGTCTATACCCCCGGAATCCGAGAGCAGGTGATCTTCGGCAACACCCCTATCGCCGAGGGCGGCCTGATGCTGGGCCGGTACTCGAGCTCGTGGGCCTTCAAAGTAGCTTATGCCTACCAGTACTCGACGACGTCGTCGATCTACAGCCGCTACCAACGGGTCACGTCGCGACGGTCGATTACCACCGATAAGTGGACGCATTTGGCCGGCGTATACGACGGGCGCCAGGCAAGCCTCTACGTCGACGGGGAGTTGCAGTCGACCCTCGCCGTACAGGGCGTGTTCGTTCCCGGTCTGTTTCCTTTCCTGATCGGCGCCTCGCCGACCGGCAACACGACATCGGGTGCCCCCACGATCCAATCGTTTTTCGGCGGGATGGTCAGGGCGATTCGCGTCTCCAACTCGGCACGTTACACCGAGAACTTCGACCCACCCGAATCGCTGGACGGCCAGAGCCAGTCGACCGTGCTCTACTTCTCGTTCAGCGAGGGCCGCGGCAACCGGCTGACCGACGCCGCGGCGAAGAAGATCGTCGGCGAGATCCGTGGTGCCACGTGGGTCAAGGTCGAGCCCGACGCCCCGGCCGCGTCGACCGTTCCGGGCAGCAGTACGATACGGCCGCCGTCGACGCCCGTACGACCGCCGTCGACGCCCCTTGTGCCCCCCACACCCAGCCCACCGACGAGCGACCCGTCGTTCACGCCGCATCTCCCCGCGCGGCCGCCGCGCACGCAGCCGGCTCCATAAAGACTACGATGACGGTTCGTCGCGTTCTTTGAGCCCCAGCCGCTCCAGCCAACGCCCGCGGGCGGGTTTGTCGCCGTCGCCATCTGCCGAGGCGCCGTCGTCGCGTCCGGCCCGCTCTTCGATGGCTCGCAACTTCTCTTCGAGTTCGGTCCGTTCGCGGGCGATCTTCGCCCGTTCAACGGAGATATCGACCTCGGCCTTGCTGAGTTTCTCCCGCCACTCCTCTTGAAGCCGTCGTAGGTTCTCGCGTTCCTCGCAGACCAACGAGTCGCTGTCGAGGACCTCGCCCAACGCAGCGGCACCGACGGCCATCGAGCCGACGTTGGCGCTTTGGGCCTCGAGCAATTGCCGCAGTTCGTCGATCTCCTGCTCTTTGGCCTGCAAGACGGCGTCGGTCTTTTCGATCACCTGTTCGATGTCGGCCCGCTCGGCGGCCGTTTCCTCATCCTCTTCCTCGCCGTCTTCATCGTATTCGTCGTCCCCTTCGAGCGACGCGAGAATGCGTTGCTTCTCGGCTTCCCAATCCAGCGCCCCGCCCGCCGCTGCGGGCGCCGCCGTGGGCGCCGCGGTTCCGGCCGCCGCGGCCTGGGCTGCTCGCTGCTGGAGTTCGGCGTTTTTCGCCTTCAGTTCGCGAAGGTCTTCCATGGCCATTTCGTAGCGCCGCTTGAGATCCTCGTCGGCCGCTTCCGCGTTGTCGCCCGGTTGCGGTGCTTCGGCCAGACGTGTTTCCGCATCGGCCAACCGGTCCTCGGCTTCCGAAAGGCGCGCCGCCAACGCGTCGCGCTCGGTTTGCAGGCCGTGCAGCGCTTCTGCACTTGCATGGCCGTCGCCGTCGCGTTGTTCGAGTTCGCCGCGAAGGTTCTCGCTCTGCCGCCTTAGAGCTTCGAGTTCTTCGCTCAACTCAGCTTCGCGATGCCGCGTTGCCTCGAGTTGCCGCCTGAGTTCTTCCTGCTCGGCGCGGTCCTGGGCTGCGAGTTCGGCCCGGCGGCGTTCGATCTCCTTGAGTTGTTCCGCGTGGCGCGCTTTGAATTCTCGGGCGATCCGGCGACGTTGGCTTTCGGTTTCTGCCTGTGCGGCCGTGAGTTGCTCGCGGCGTTGGTCGAGTTCGGCCTGTTTGGCGTCGAGTTGTTCTCGCTGCGCGTGGAGCCTCTCCTGCTCGGCCTGGTGTTCGCCGCGGGCCAAATCGACTTCCCGACGGTCGTGCTTCACCCGGGCTTGCTCGTCGCCCAGTTCCGACTGGCGTCGGTCGATCTCCGCATAGCGGCCGTCGAGTTCTTCCTGCTGGCGTCGGATCTGCTCGGCCAGCGCCTGCTGTTGTTCGACGGCCCGTTGCTGCAACTGTTCCCACTCGCTCCGCTGGGCGGCGAGTTGTCCTTGCATCGATTCGAGGTTCTCGGTCTCTTGGGCGAGCCGATCGGAGCGCTGTTGGATTTCCTCGCGGGCGCGGCGCGTCTGCTCGCGCTGGTCGGCCGTTTGGGCGGCGATTTGCCCGAGATGTTCGGCCAAGGCGGCCTCGGCCTGCTCGATCCGCTGCTGCTGCGCGGCAAGGAACTCCCGCACGCGCTCGCGTTGCCGGGAAAGCGCTTCGGCAAAGCGATCGGTCCAGCCATCGGAGCTGGTAGCGGGGAGGGGTGGAGCTTCCATGGCGGTGCTTTCCAAAGAGGCGAACCTCACGCGACGTCGCCGCTGACACAAAATCGGCACGCACCATCCGCGCGGGCCGTTCGTTTGGAGGGAATGCGGCGAGGCACTCCTACGTGTTTATAGGCCACGCCACGCCCCCGGTCAAAGACGCGATAACGATCGTAGCGGCTGGAGCGATTGGCGCGGCGCCCCTACTTCAATTCCGCCATGAACCGCAGGAATCGGGCCTCGATCATCGGGTAGTTGTCGCCGAACACGGCCTCGAAGTCGGCGGTCCGCTCCGCGGACGTGTATTCGGTGAAAGGCGGGTGCGAGGCAGTGCGCTTCAGATAGGCCGTGTAGTTGCGCGGCTGCGTCTCCACCAGATAGAACGTCAACGCCCAGGCCTCGGCGTAGGCCGCCGCCGGCTTCGAGCGGAACAGACCGTCGGAGGCAGTCAGCGCCGGCAGCATCTCCGGTTTGTGACGCGGCGCCACGCTCTTGCGAAAGTAGTCGAACCGTCCTCGGTTGATCCGGTCGGCGCGTTGGGTGTGATGGCGGGAGTCGTACACGCCCGGCGCCTCGAACGAGGTCGCCAGCCCCTCGACGACCCACAGCGGCGGCGCCGAGAAACGCTCGTGTACGCCCGTGTTGAACGCCACCTGGTGCGTGACTTCGTGGATGATCACCGAGGCCGTCTGCTGCCAGGCGAACGAGTCGCTGCTGCCGCCGCCCATGTCGTAGAGCAGGATCCGGTTCGACTGCAAATCGTAGAACCCGGCCACGCCCGGCCGGACCGGATGGCCCGCGGCGGCCGCGTGGCGATTGAACTCCTGGCGATTGCGGCAAACCACGCCGATCAGCGGAAACGGCGGCTGCGACGGCCGAAAGCCGCGCACTGAGAAGTAGTGCACGAACGAGCGGTAGAGATCCTCGAACCGTTGTGCCCATTTGTTTCGCTGCCCACGCGGATGGGCCACCATGTAGTGCCCCGTGCCGCTGACTTCGTAATCGCGCCCCAGTTCCCGCAACAGTTGGCCGCGAATTTCCGACGGCGAGTAGGCGCGGAAGCGGTTCGCCGACTTGTGGTAATCGGTGGCTTTCTTTGGCGAGAACTCCCAAAGACGGCCGTCGCGCCCCAGCAGACGCACGGTCCGTGAATCCCAACTCAGCGGCGTCCCTTCGACCTCTTGGCCGTCGAGCTTCAACCGCAGCATCCAGTCCGACGCCGCCTCACCGTCAACCGCCGTGGCACCGACGCCGACGACTACTACCATCGCAAGCAGAACACGCATGACAGACTCGCAAAAGAGCAAACAGTTGCCTTGCCCACCTGTCAAGTCTAGCCCGAAGTTCCGGCAGAAGTGCCGGCCTGTACAGATGCCCGGAGCGACGTCCGCGCTTGCTGCGGGTGTGGGAATTCCCTATGCTGTGCGCACTCGCACATAGCGACCGAAGACGGATACCGAACGCACCACCGTCTGTAGGTCCTATACGGATTACAAACAGGAGCACGTCCGTGATTCTCGAAACGATGCGACCGGTGGTGGGGCTGACGCTGATTCCCGGTGTTTTCATGGCAAGTCCGCCGTCACGGGCGGCCGAGCAGAGCGCAGACCTCCTCGCCGGGCACCCCCGCTTCTCGTACCACGACGTCGAACAGATCGACGCCATGGAGGCGGCCCTGCGGGAGTCGCTGGCCGGGCAAGCCAGCTACTCGTTTTCTCGCGGCTGGTGGCAGTGGGACCGGCTACGGTGCCGATTCGTCGACACCGGCCGCAAGGACCGCAACGCCCTGAAGATCCTGCGGGCCGTGTTCCGCGGCCTGATTCTCGACTGGCATCGCAAACTCGAAGCCAAGGGCGAAGGCGATTTGTTCTACATCTTCTTCACCACGGCCCCCGGCGACAAAGTCTCGCGAGAAGGCGCCAACGGACGCACACTGGTCCGCGACCTGCACGGCGGCGGGTATCATGGCGGCTGGGGCGGCGCGGCGCGGATGCGGATCTATGAGGAACTCGTGCGGCAAGAGATGCTCTCGCCGCAAGAGCAGGAGCAGTTCCGGCGGATCGTCTATCAGAGCCTGCGGAACGAGGTGATCGATTTCGAGCGCGGCAACCAGAACGCCACCAACCACGCCTTCGGCAACGTGGGCGGGCCGGCGATCGCGATTCGGCTCTTTCCCGACGCCCCGCAAGCCGACGCGGTACGCGCCTGGATGGACCGGCTCTGGAACGATTTCTCCGAGTTCGGCGATTGGCACGAATGGAACTACTACCCCTATGGCCCGATCTTCTTGCACGGCTTGATCGATTTGGCCGAAGAGCGCGGCGCGTTCGAGACGGACCGCGACTTGCTCTACGCGGTCGCCCGCCGCTGCCTCTACTTCGTCCACGGCGGCGGCGTCCGCGGGAACCCCAACGCGTACGCACCGGCAATTCGCGATGAAGAACGTCTGGAAGCCGTCTACGCGAACCCCTGGCAGATGGGCTACTACGACGTCGAGCAGAACGCCCGCGACGGCCATTTCTGGTATCGCATGGCGAAGCACTTCGAGGACCCCGAGTTCCTCTGGGCGGCCGAACAAGTGGTCCTCGGCGGAAGGCCACCTCGCGCGAAGTGGCCGAGAGATCCAATGCCGCTGCGCTATCTACGCGCCTACGAACGGCGTTTCGCGTGGTTCAACGAACGGGACATCACCCCACGCGTTCCGTCGGGCAAAGCGTCGATCGGCTACCTCAGCCCGCTGAAGCACAAGATTCCCGAGCGGGTCTACCTCGGCCCCGGACGCCAGGCCGGCAAGCCGATTGCCTCGTTCTTTCTCTACCCCAAGAAGGACGAGCATCTCGACAACGTCTCCGGCCACCTTTACGAGTATGCCGTGAACGGGGCGAAGTTCCTGCACACCTCGGGCAAGTACAACAACGTCTACGATCGCGACAACACGCTGCGTGGATTCGGCACCGGCGAAGAGAGCCTCGACCTGCTGCTGGTGATGAAGCGGACGCGCGAGTTTCCGCTACATCCCGACCGCCTCGGCGGCGACGGCGACTACATGCGGCGCGGTTCGATCGAGCATCTCGACGACGTGGCGACGGCCGAAGACAACGACAGCGACGATTCCTACGGCCGCTTCGCCTTCACAAACTACTATGGCCCAAACAGCCGGTGGACGCGCCAAGCCGTCTTGACGGCCGAAGGCGTTCTCGTGGTACTCGACACGTACGTCGGCGGCGCGGCACTGCACGACAACTACCACGCCGGCCCGCTCTGGCACTTGGCCTGCGATCCGAACCAAACCGACGGCCCGAGCGAGCGGAACTGGTTCGACGCCCCCGCGTTCGACTACGCCTGGTGGCAGACGGAGGCCTTGCGGATGGTCGTTTACTTCCACGACGACGGCAAGCTGAGGTTCGGCTCGAAGCAGCAGCCGACGTCTCAGGACATTCGCGGCTCGGCGGCCACAACGTTCGCCTACAAGGGCGTCTCGGCGGGAAAGGCGGCGTATTTCCTTTCCGTGCTCGTGCCCCACGCGGCGGATCGGCCGGCGGCGGAAGTCGTCAGGACAATTCGGACCGAGATTGACGGATCGGGTAATGCAATCGCCGACGCGGGCAAGGCAACCGTGTCGATCACTGCCGACGGTAAATGGAAGGTGGCTCGGTAGCTTACTACGACGTTCCAGCCACCCGCAATTCCGGACGTCGCAAGGCAACGGGGACCGACCATGAAGAACTCCATCGTCACGTTTTTTCTTCTCGCAACTCACGTCGGCCTCGCCGGCCGCGGCGGTCTCGCTACGGATGCCCCTTCGCGCGGGGCCGAACGGACGAGCGTCCCCGCCTGGAGCGATCCCGACCATTTTGGCCCGCCGTCGGCCGACGCCCCAGGCTACCCCTCGCGCGACCCGTCGCTCGACGCCCTGCCCGGCTTCCGCAATCCGCCGCCGGGCTACGGCGAGGTGCCGTTTTGGTGGTGGACGGGCGACCCGCTCGACACCGAACGACTGCTTTGGCAGATCGACGAACTGCACAAAAAGGGCATCGCCGGGATGCAGGTCAACTACGCCCACGAAGACACGCCCGGCTGGCCCACGTATGCTGCCACGCCCGAACTCTTCTCGCCCGAGTGGTGGGAGATCTGGAAAGTGGTGGCCGGACGGTGCAGCGAGTACGGCATGGGCATCGGGCTGAGCGGCTACACGATCGACTGGCCCAACGGCAAGAGCCTCGTCAGCAGTACGATCTACAACGATCCGGAAATCCAGGGCCGCGAAATCGCGATTGCCCGGCGCGATCCGGTTTTGGCCGGCCAGACGTTCCACTGCGAATTGCCCGCCAACACCGTGGCCGTTCGGGCGTATCCGGTCGGCGAGAAGGGCGTCGGCACGAGGCCGGTCGACCTCAGCGGCTCGATCGAGGGCCGGCGTCTGAACTGGACGCCCGCCAAGCAAGACGGCGTCGACCCCAAGTGGGCCGACCGCAAATGGGAGGTCTGGCTCTACACGGCCGCCCGCAAGCCCGGCACGCTGAGCCCGATCCATCCGTCGGCCGGCCGACGCGTGGTGGAGAAGTTCTTCCAGCGTTTCCAAGACAACGCCCCGGCACGTTCGGCCGCCGGGCTGAACTACTTCTTCCACGACGAATTGCAGTTCGGCGTGGGCGATCGGATCTGGACCGACGACCTGCCCGAACAATTCGCCCGCCGCAAGGGCTACGATCTGTTCGAGGCCCTGCCGGCCATGTTTCACGACGTGGGCCCGATGACCGCCAAGTATCGGCTGGACTTCATGGACGTGAAGATGCAACTCGCCCAAGAGCGATACTTCATCCCCATCTTCCGCTGGCACCATAGCCGGGGAAAGATCTACGGCTGTGACCAGGGCAGCCGCGGCCGCAACCCGATGGAATTTGGCGACTACTTCAGCAGCGTCCGCTGGTACACGGCCCCCGGCCACGACACGCCCGGCGGACGGGCCGATCTGATCAAGGGCAAGGTCTCCAGTTCCATTGCCCAACTCTACAAGCGCCCGCGGGTGTGGCTCGAAGGCTATCACAGCCTCGGCTGGGGAGCTACGCCCGAGAAGCTGATGAACGCGACTTGCGAGAACTACATCTACGGCTGCAACCTGCTGAACCTTCACGGCCTCTACTACACGACCCACGGCAGCTTCTGGGAATGGGCCCCGCCGTGTTACCATTTCCGCATGCCGTACTGGGACCACATGGGCACGTTCCTGAAGTACTTCGAGCGGCTGTCGTACCTGATGAGCCAGGGCGTACACCGTTGCGACGTGGCGGTGCTCTATCCGGTCGCTCCGGGCCAGGCCGGACTGGGTGGACGCGAGGCGACCGGCGCTGCCTTCAACGCGGGCAGCGCACTGACGGCCGCCGGATACGACTTCATCTTCATCGACCGCGAGTCGCTGGCCAGGGCCGAGGTGCGCGGCGGGCGGCTGCACGTCTCCGATGCTTCATATCGCGTGCTCGTGCTGCCGGCAATGCGTGCGCTGCGCTGGAGCACGATGCAGAAGGCCCGGGAGTTCTTCCGTGGCGGTGGGATCGTGGTTGCGCTGGAGTCGCTGCCGGAGACCAGCGATCGGGCAGGTGCGAACGACCCGACGCTCGACGCCGCCGTCAAGGAGGTCTTTGGTGCCACCGCGAGCGAAGTTGACAGCGGCGCGCGTCCGTCGGTTCAACAAAGCCCTTCCGGAGGGCCAGGTATCGCCCTGTTTGCAGGAGGTGCCGCTTCGCCAGTGCGAACCTACGAAGGTGGCTTCACGGGCCGCTGGGCATGGGCGAAGGAGCCGGTGAGGAACGTCTACTTCAAGGCGGTGTATCGTGCGTCGCAGAAGACCGCGTCCGATTGCCGCCTTCGGTTCTTCTGCGACAACGAGGGCACGCTCTATCTGAACGGCTCGAAACTCTGCTCCGGCATCGACTACACGACCGGCTGGACAGGCAACGTCAAGCTTCGCGACGGCGACGTGCTCACCGTCGACGCCCGCGACCACGACCCGCCCGGCAAGCGGCACACGGCCGGGGTGTTTCTGGCGGTCGTTCGCGACGGCAAGACGGTGCTCTCGACCACGGACCTTCGCTACACACTGACGCCTCCGACGGACCAGAAGTGGCGTACGGACGCCGCACTGGCTAGGTTGTCTGCGGTCGACCCGACGAACGTCCACGAGGCCCATCTTGGCGTCGCGCCGAGTAACATCCCGGCGATGTTGGTCGGCGAGGTGGCTAAGCGTGTTCCTCGCGACGTGCAGGCCTCGCAGCCGGTCAAGGCCACCCATCGGAAGGTCGGCCCGCGCGACGTCTACCTCGTGATGGGCGCACCGAACGGGGCCGAGTGTAGCTTCCGTGCGACCGGACGCGTCGAGTTGTGGGATCCGTGGACGGGGGACGTCCTGCCGATGCACGTGGTTTTGCGAAGCGCCACTCAAACCACCGTCCGCATGCCGCTGGAAGCCCACGAGGCCCAGGTCGTGGTCTTCACGCCGGACGACACGCCAGCCAACGCCCCCACGACCGGCCCGGCAGAGATCGCCGCCGGCCCGGCACCGCCGCCGTTGACGCTGGAAGGCTCGTGGCAGTCGGAACTCAAACCGACGATGGACAACCGCTGGGGCGATTTTCGGCTGCCGGTCACCAAGAAGATGATCGGCGCCGAGGCGAGGATCTTTCGCTATGCCGACGAGGCGTCGCCCAATCCCGGCTACGAACGGAAGGGTTTTGACGATTCACGCTGGCCGCGAGTGACGCACGGCTTTGGGCTGAAGTTCTGGAAACTCGGGCCGCTACCGAAGGACCTTGATGTAAGCGGCATCGAGTCGAAGCTCGCCGGGCTCGAAGCCGTCGATCCAGCCGTACCGGTCGAAATCGGCGGCAAGCGATACACGTGGACCCCTTACGACTTCTCTTGGCGCTGGGGCCGTGAAGGCGACCCTGGCCATCAAGGCTATCACGGCCTGAAGGAGAACGTCTCCGACGATTTCATTCGCCTCGGCCGTCCCCGCGGTGGACACAACGAAACGCTCTACGGCCCGGAACCGGAGGGAACGCGATACTATCTGTGGACGGCGGTCGTCGCCACACGGCCGACAAACGCGCGGATTCTCGCCGGCGGCGAACTGCAGCCGGCGGCCGTCTATGTTCGTGGCGAAGTTGTCGCCGATCACGAAACCAACGTAGCCCTGAAAACCGGGGCCAATCCGATCCTGATCCGCTACGACGCCCCGGGCCGTGGCCACTTTGTCGTTGAAGATATCCGCAGCGCCGAGTCGGAAGATCGAACGCCGCTGTCGATGACCTGGTACGACCGGTCCGGCGTGCTGCCGTTCGATGCGTTGCCCACCGTCGCGAGGCCGGCCGGCTGGTATCGCTTCGTAGCCCCACCGGGTTTGAAAGCCATGAGACTCACGGCACACGGCAAGGTGGAAGCCTGGGTCGACGGCCGGCCCGTGTCCGTCACCGCCGAAGAGACGACCGTCCGCGGCGCGGTCCGCTATCGTTTTGCGCTCGACAAGCCGGTCGCCGAGAAGGCCACGGTTGCATTGCGGGTCGAGCCGCAGCGCGGACACTACTTCGGTTCTGCCCTGCCCGAGCCAATACAACTCGATTGCGGCATCGGCACGATCGACCTGGGCGATTGGTCTGAAGGCTCCGCGCTGGAATGCTACAGCGGCGGAATTTGGTATCGCAAGAAGATCACGCTCAGCCGACAGCAAGTCGCCGGTCGTGTGATCCTCGACCTGGGCCGCGTAGTGGCGACCGCCGAAGTCCACGTCAACGGCCGACCGGCCGGTGTTCGCGTCGCCCCGCCGTGGCGGCTCGACGTTACTGAGTTCGTCCGCGCCGGCGAAAACCACCTCGAGATCCTGGTCTACAACACCTTGGCCAACCACTATCGAACGATCCCCAGCCGCTATCGAGGCAACCCGGAATCCGGGCTGATCGGTCCCGTGCGGCTGGAGTTCGGCCGAGTTCTAGCGCATCGAGAATAGAATGCCTCGGAATGCCAACATTCCACAACTCCCCAACGGAGAACCACTCATGAAACGACGCGACTTTCTACGTTCCGCCGCCGTCGGCGCTTTGCCCGTATTTGTTCCTTGCGGCGTGTTTGCCACCGCCGATCAGCCGGGCGCGAACGATCGTCTTCGCGTCGGAATCGCCGGGCTCGGAGGCCGGGCACGGTGGATTCTGCAAAACGAGGACTTGCCCGGCGGACAGATTGTGGCCGTGGCCGATTGCTTTGAGCCGCGCTGCGATCAGACCGTCGACGCCGTCGGCAAGGCGCGACCCGACTTGCATCCGGAGACGTGGAAGAAGTACTCCAGCATCCGCAAGATGCTCGACGCGGAGAAGCTCGACGCCGTGTTCGTCGAGACGACGTGCCACGCCCGGGTGTGGTGCATGATGCACGCTTTGGCCGCCGGCGTCGACGTCTACGGCGAGAAGCCGCTGGCACTGACCATCGCCGAAGGGCGCATCCTGGCCGACGCCGCCAAGCGCTCCGGCCGCATTCTCCAGACGGGCACCCAACAGCGGTCGATGCCGATCAACGCCCATTGCAGCAAGCTCATCCGCGACGGCGCGATCGGCCGGGTGAAGGAGGTGATCGTCTACAACTTCGAAGGCCCGGCACGTTGGAAGCCCCAGCCGGGCCAGCCGATCCCCGCCGGCCTCGACTGGGACCTTTGGTGCAACCAGACCGAGTTGCGGCCTTATCACCAGGCGCTGCAATTCGGCTGGTCGAACTACGCCGCCTACGACGGCGGCGGGCAGTCGTGGGGTGTGTCGGGCTGGGGCACCCATTCGTTGGACCAAGTGCAATGTGCGCTGGGCACCGACGACACCGGCCCGGTCGAACTGCGGCTGGGCGAGAAGGACGCAAAAGGCTGGCCCCGGGTTACGCTGCGCTATGGCAGCGGCACGCTGTTGAAACTCGTCGGCGAGCGGCACACCATGGAGGACCTCGGCGCGATCTTCCGCGGCGAGAAGGGAAACATCGAGATCCTTCGCGGCCACGCCCGGGCCAATCCCCCAGAGTTGCTCAAAGACGCCCCGCCGAACACGCCCGGTGGACCGAAGGAGTCGATCCCCCACATCGCCGACTTCCTCGACTGCGTGCGCACGCGAGAGAAACCGGCCTCCGACGCCGAGACCGGCCACCGTGCCACGACCGTTTGCCATCTGATCAACATCTGCCGCACGCTCGGCCGCGATCTCCGCTGGGATCCCAAGGCCGAGCGCTTCGTCGACGAC
Source organism: uncultured Planctomycetaceae bacterium (assembly GCA_964472545.1). Classification (GTDB taxonomy): domain Bacteria; phylum Planctomycetota; class Planctomycetia; order Pirellulales; family Thermoguttaceae; genus CAYYNP01. The sequence goes on from CAYYNP010000146.1 coordinate 21,144, forward strand.
CCGGCCGCCGACAAGCTCATCGCCCGGCCACGGCGGGAAAAGTATGAACTACCGGAGGTGGCGGGCGCGGGCTAACCGCGCCGGATGCCCCAGCCGATGCAATACCGAATTCCGAACTGGAGATATGCATGGGAACCTGGAACGCAGGCAACTTCGACAACGACGCAGCCCTTGACTACGTCGGTGATCTCATCGATCAGCTTACGGACGCAATCAACTCCTGCTTCGAAGAGGGTAACGCCGATCTTGATGAAGGCGGTGAGGGCGAGTTGATGCCCAGCGTGTTCATCATCCATCTTCTCTCGGAGCACTGCGGAGCCGCCCCTCCAAAGCCCGACGTGATTGCTTCGTGGCGCGACCGATACGTGGCGATCTACGACCGGCAGATTGACGAATTGGATCCGGACCCCGACTACAAGGTGGATCGCCGGAAGACGATCGCGGATACGTTTGCCACGTTGGCGGCGCATGCAGCGGAATTCTGGGGCGAGTAGCGCATCGTCACTGCCCCGCCCGATAGATCGGCAGGTGATACGCCTCGAGCGACTGCCGCTTCAGCCGCTTTGTCTGGCCGTCTCGTGTTTCTTCGACGATCGTACTGAACGGCTGATTCCAGTGATAGAACCCGAAGGTGAACGAGGCGTCGGAATCGACCACCGTGAACATCGGCGGGTCGAGCGGTTGATCCTTCCATGATTGATAGCTTACCCCCCCGAGCAACTCGACCCGGGCGCCGCCGGTGGCCACGATATGCCGCGAGCGGCACTCGGTCTTCATGCCCAGGATCCACGCCTGGCCGCCGTCGACCTCGCACATGGTGATGTCGGGCGACTCGGGATTGTACTGCCGCATCCAGACCTTCTCGCCCTTGCCGAAGAGCGCCTGGCGGCCGCCGGCCATGTCTTCGATGAACCAGACCTTGCCCGGGGCGGGCCGTTTGTGCAGGCAGGCCCCGTGCGAGAGGTTGCGAACCACCACCGGATGCGGCGACCGGTTCTCGAACAGATAACGGTCGTAGAGCCCCTTCCAGCCTTTGTGCTTGAGGATGGCGAAGAACCGCTCGATGACCAGCGGGCCGTGCAGCGATTCGTCCAAAGTGATCACCGACTCGCCGGGCCCAATCGCCTCGTCGATCCAGAGGATGTTCTCCATGCCGAGAAAACGGTTGACGCTGCCGTGAATGCGGACCGGCTTGGTCAATACGTACGCGTACCGCCCCTGGCTCTTGTCGAGCTTGGGGAAGTAGACAGTCGTCTTGCCCTCGGCGGCCGCCGTGTCGATGGACGCCTGCAGCGTGTCGTGGCCGCGTTCGACCTTCACCCATTGCGACAGATCGGTCTCCCAGGGTATTTCCGGCGTCTCTTCGATCGGCAGCCGCAGCGAGTAGCATGGCGCTCCGAACGGCGCCCAGCCGACGCCGTCGAACCACTCGTCGATCGTCTGGCGACCTCCCCCGGCCCCAGACGCATTGGGGGTGCCCCAGGTCACACGAGCATAGCCCTCGGTCTTCACGTCGCGCAGGAAGGCCTTCCAACTGCCGAGGATGATGGCCGCTTTGGCCGACGGGCTGCCGCCGGTCAACTTGGCCTCGATCAACGTCAAATGCGTGTGCTTCGAGCAGACGATCGCCGGCACGCGGTTGCGGCTGGTGAGCCCTCGCATCGTCAGCCGCGAGTTGCCCGCGTTGAATCCGGCCTTGCGTTGGCCGGTCAGCTTGATGTGCTCGAAGACCAACGAAAACGTGTTGGCCGTTTGAATGCCGTAATCGAATCCGTCGACCGCAACCCGCTTGATCAACCCCGGGCCGTTTTGGCTCTGCCGCAGGTCGAGCCCGATGGCCCCCGCCTTCTGCGGGTCGCTGGAACGGATGGTCACATCGTAGACGGCCCCGGAATTATTGGTCATAAACCGCAACGCAGCCGCCCCGGGATTGCCGCGGCCGACGTCGACGGTGAGATTGCGGATGTAGCTGTGCATCACGTCGCCGGTGCTCTTGCCTTCGTAGAGCGAAATGAACGTCTTCGGCTCGTCGGGATTGTCGAACCCGGGGGCGTTGTCGGCCAGCTTCAACACCACGCCGGCCTGGCTTTGGCCCTGCAGGTGCAGGAACCGATGCGGGCTGTGCGGCCGGCTGGGTTCGTCGCCGCTGATGTTCACGCGATCGCTCAGCAGATAGGTCCCGTTGCGAAAGTAGAGCGTGCGATTCGTGCCTCGTAGTTCCTCGAACGCGCTGCGCAGCGCGGCCGTGTTGTCGGTCCTGCCGTCGCCCTTGAGGCTATAAGGCGGGTGAGTGACGTCGATCACGCCGGCGTCGTCGGGGAAGACAACGTTCTCACGCGCCGGCGGCCCGGCGTCCTCGGCGACGGCGAACGTCGGCATCGCGGCCAGCATACAACACATCACGCCAATACAAGATACAATGTGGGCCATTTGACTGGACTCCTGATTGACGGATCTGGTGAGCGCGGCATAGCGTCCCCAGAGCACCATGCTGCTGCCAATTCTCTCCGATGCTCCCGCGCCGCACAAGGCTCCCGCGTCGGCCGTGGGCCATTGTGCCGTCCGGCAGGAGAACTGCAAAGTCGATTCGCGGGAGTGGAAAAAGGGGACTGGCTCCGAGCCGGAATCAACACGGAACCTGCCGACGAGATTCCCGGCT
>CAYYNP010000147.1:0-23796 GCA_964472545.1 uncultured Planctomycetaceae bacterium
TCGGCACTGCGAATCCCTACAGCCACATCGATCGTCGACGGAGCCAGTCCCCTTATTCGGGCTCCCGCACACTTTGCAGCTCTCCTGCGTCAGGTCCCAATAGCTTGCCCAATTTGCCGGGAGCTGATAGAATTGACGTAAGCTGTTTTCTGCAAGCGACTTGTCCGTTTATTCGACGTGCCGGTTGGCGGTTCCCGCTGCGGTCCGTTTTGCAGCCGCCGACGCGGCGGCTTGGTTTTCGCCCACTTCAACGTAAGCCGCCGTGCCGGCGGCTGCTAAACATCATTGAGCTGTCGTGCCGGGGGCTGCTGTACATTATTGGGCCGCATCGTGGCGGCCGTATCACGGGTTGAACCATGAAGCACAATCGGTTCTCGGCGTCGGGCCACGGACGGCGGATGCACTTGGAGCGGCTCGAGCCGCGGGTGCTGCTCAGCGCGGCGCCGGTGGCGGTCGACGACGCGTGGGAAGTGCCGCAAGATCAACCCACGCTGCTCGATACGCTGCTGGCGAACGACTCGCCCGGCGACGGCCGACTGTTGGTGATCGACGGCTTCACCCAGCCGGATCGCGGCACGGTGCTTGACGGCGGCGACGGCGCGTTGATCTACCTGCCGAGGGCCGGCTTCCTGGGCGAAGATGCGTTTACCTATACGATCGCCGACGAACACGGCCGGCAAAGCACTGCGACCGTGCAGTTGACCGTGTTGCCCTTGCCCGGCGACATGCGCGACTCGGGCCTGACGGCCGCCGAAGAGCCAATCGTCGTGGCGCCCGGCTTCTCGGCGGCCGATGTCTCCGAACACGCCACGCCGAGCGAGATCCTCGACGCGCTGGGCGGCGCAATCCCCACCAACGCGGCCGGATTGCCGCTGCTGCACAGCCTGCCCAGCGCAACGGTGGCCGTCTTCCTGGACTTCGACGGCTGGGACTGGGTCGAGGCGTACGACGTGGACGGCGCGCCCGGGGTGTTCAACGCCGAGGAACAGGCGACCGTGGTCAGCGCGTGGCGCGACGTGGCCACGACGTTCGCGATGTTCGACGTCGACGTGACCACCGAACAGCCCGACTTTGCCACCACGCCGACCAACTACGGGGCAATCGGCAACAACGTCAGCGGCGGCTACAGCTACCTCACGTTTCCCTCCACCACGCCGAAGGCCTTCAACGCCAGCGGCAACGCACGCAGCCGCACTACCGGCATCTCGCACGAAATCGGCCACAACTTCGGGCTGCGGCATCAGTCGGACTACGATCTGTTGGGCATCAAAACCCGCGAGTACAGCAAGGGCGACGACGACCTGCACGTGCCGCTGATGGGCGTCGACTACGCCGGCCGGCTGCCGCAGTTCACCCTGGGTCATCCCAGCGGCGGGCCGGACCAACTGCAGGACGACGTGGCGAAGATTGCCACGAAGATCGCCGCTCGGGCTCCCGGCAGCGACGGCTACCGGGCCGACGACTTCGGCTCCACAATCGCCCTGGCCACGCCGCTGGCGGTCGACGGCTCGACGGCTTCGGCCGCCGGGATCATCGGCCGGCTGAACGACGTCGACACGTTTTCGTTCGCCTCCGACGGCGGCCCGCTGTTGGTTTCCGCCCGGCCCGACTATCCCTCGGCGGCCGACCTGAAGCTCGAGGTCTACGACGCCCTGGGCACGCTCTTGGCCGCGGAAGACAGCCCGCAGAACGGGCAAGACCTGTTGCTCGAATTGCCGCCGGGAACCTACTACGCGGAGGTTTCCAGCCACGGCGATTACAGCGACCTGGGCGTCTACACGATCGAGACCCGGCCGTTGGGCGCCGGCTGGAACACGCAAGACATCGGCGAGGTGGCCACCACCGGCTACGCCGCGCTGGACGACGCCACCGGCGTATTCACCATCGGCGGCTCCGGCTCCGACATCTACGGCAGCAGCGACGACTTCCGCTACGTCTATCAAACGCTCGACGGCGACGGACAGATCACCGCCCGGGTGACGAGCCTTACCGACACCAGCAGTTGGGCCAAGGCCGGGGTGATGATCCGCGAGTCGCTCGACGACGACGCCAAGAACGTCCTGGTGGCGGTGACCACTGAAAACGGCGTAACCGCACAGCGCCGCGCCACCACCGGCGGCTCCACCTCCAGTACCGTCGACAGCGGCCACACGGCCCCGTACTGGGTCCGCCTGACCCGCTCCGGCGACCGTCTCACCGCCGAGCGCTCCGCCAACGGATCGAGTTGGCAAACGGTCAACACGTTCACCGTCTCGATGGCCGAAGAGGCCCTGATCGGCCTGGCAGTCACCGCGCGGAAGAAGCGGGAGTTCAACGTCGCCACGTTCGACAGCGTTTCGCTCAGCGGCGGCGTGGGCGTCGTCGATCTGCCGGGTGATTTGCCGGCTCCGGCCGGATTGACGCTTGCGCTGGGCGACGGCACGGGCGTGCACGTCGATTGGAACGAAGTGCCCGGCGCCGAGCAATACGTCATCGAGCGGTCGGAAGACAACGTGAATTTCACGCCCGTCGGCACCACGGCGACCGGAGCGACCGGCGACCCTACGGAGTTCGAGGACCTCGGACTGTTCGGCTCGATGCGCTACTTCTATCGCGTGCGGGCCGTCGACGCCTCGGGGGCTTCTGCGGCGTCGGCGTCGGCCACGATCGTCAATCGCCCCAACGCCACGGCCGACGCCGCGGTCACCTCCTGGCAAACCGACACGATCGTGCTGAACTGGACCGACGTCTCCGGCGATACGGGCTATCGGATCGAACGCTCGACCGACGGCGTGAACTTCACGCAAGTGGCCACCGTCGGCACCAACGTACCCACCTGGAACAATACGCGGCTGTCTACGGCCACGGTCTACCACTATCGCATCACGCCGCTGAGCCCTCAGGGCGACGGCCCGTCGACGGTCGTCACCGGCTCGACCCGCCTGCCGGCGCTGAACGGGCTGGCGTTCACCTCGGTCGCATCCGACGCGGTGGCGCTTCAGTGGAATCCGATCGCGGGCGTTTCCGACTATCGCATCCGCCGCTCCAGCGACGGCGAAGACTATACCGTGGTGGAGACCGTCAGCGGCGTGACCAGTTACGTCGACCACGACGTGAACCCGGTCGAGGAGTATTACTACCGCGTGTCGGGGGTAAACGAACACAGCGAGAGCGAGGGCACGGCGACCGTCTTCACCGCCACGCCGTGGGACGAAGCCCTGCCTTTCCCCTGGAACAGCCAGGATATCGGCAACGTGGGCGGCGACGGCGCGGTGTCATTGAGCGGCAACACCTTCACGCAGATCGCCGCCGGCAGCGACATCTGGGGCGGCAGCGACGCCTTCCGCTTCACCTACCGCGCGCTCGAAGGCGACGGGCAGATTACCGCCCGCGTGACCAACCTGGAGGATACCAGCGGCTGGGCCAAGGCCGGGCTGATGATCCGCGACTCGCTCGACGCCAACGCGAAGAACATCATGGTGCGGCTGTCGCCCGACCACGGCGTGGGCGTGCAGTGGCGGAGTCTGACCGGCGCCAGCAGCCTCGACGCAGACGACGTCGACGCCGAGGCCCCGCAGTGGCTCCGCCTCTCCCGCGCCGGCAACGACTTCACCGCCGAGTATTCCTCCGACGGGATCGTCTGGGAGTCGTTCGGCTCGCGGACGATCACGATCGGTTCCTCGGCGTACATCGGCCTGGCGCTTTGCAGCCACGACAACGACGAACTGAACACCACCACGTTCGAGCGCGTCGAAGTGCAAGCGGCCGGCAACTCCTCGCCGACGGCCGTCGACGACCACGCGGCGATCGACACCAACGGCCGGGCGATCGTCGCCGTGTTGACCAACGACGGCGACGTCGACGGCGACCCGCTGACGATCGTCGAATTCACCCAGGCCGCCCGCGGCACGGTGACCGACCCCGGCGACGGAACGCTGGTCTACACGCCGGTGGACTGGTTCGTGGGCACCGACACCTTCGGCTACACGATCACCGACGGCCAGGAGGGTTTCAACACGGGCACGGTGACGATCGTCGTGGGCAACCCGCCGGTGTTCGACCGGCCGATCGACACGTTCCTCGAAGAGGCCTCACCCACGCAAAACAACGCCGCCGCAACCTCACTGAACGTCGACGGCGAAGACAACAACGGCGAGGTCCAGGCCCTCTTGCGGTTCGAGGATCTCTTCGGCGGCGAGCCGGGGCAGGTGCCGGCCGGGGCCACGATCCATCGGGCCACGCTCACGCTCGACGTTTTCAATGACGGCCACTCGTTCGGCGTCTATCGCATGCTGCGCGGGTGGGAGGATACCGATACCTGGAGTTCGCTGGGCGGCGGCATCGCCACCGACGGCGTCGAGGCGGCCGCCGTGGCCGAACTGACGACCGGCGGCGTGGATACCGGCACGCTGGTGCTCGACGTCACGATGTCCGTGCAGGCCTGGGCCGCCGATCCGTCGGCGAATCTCGGCTGGGTCCTCTCGTCCACCGGCAGCGACGGCGTCGATTTCGACTCGGCCGAAGGCAACACGCCGCCCCGATTGGCGATCGACTACGTCGGCCAACCGCTGCCCGACCCGGCCGCGGTCGTCGGGCGCTACGTCTTCTACAACCACTCGTCGTTCGACGGCGAAGACCCCGCTACCGGCCCGGCCGACGATGCGGCGATTGCCACGGACAAGACCCCGCTGTTGCCAGGCCAAACGGCCACGCTGATCAACTACACCTCGTACAGCCGCGGGCTCAACGGGATCATGATCGACGTGGCCGAGATGCCCGGCACACCCACGGCCGCCGACTTCCGCTTCCGCGTGGGCAACGACACCCAGCCCGACGCCTGGGACGCCGGCCCGCAGCCGACCGCCGTGGCCGTCCGCCCGGGCGAGGGTGTGGCCGGGTCGGATCGCGTAACGATCACCTTCGGCAGCCGGGCCGTGGCCAAGCAGTGGCTGCAAGTCACCATGTTGGCCACGCCCGAGACCGGGCTGGAGGCCGACGATGTCTTCTATTTCGGCAACGCCATCGCCGAAGGCGGCGACTCGGCCACCGCAGCCCACGTCTCGACCACCGACCTGTTGTTGGCCCGGAACAATTCCCGCACGTTTCTCAACCCGGCCACGATCGACTTCCTCTACGACTACGACCGCGACCAGCGCGTCGACGCCACCGACGTGCTGTTGGCACGGAACAATCAGACGAACTTCCTTACGGCGCTGCGGTTGATCGATCTTTCGGGCGGGTAACGGGGGCCGGTCAGTCGTTCGGGTCGTCTCCCAGAGACTCCTGGGCGTCGGCCAGTTCTTCGTCGCGGCGGTAGTAGCCGTGTTTTTGGATCAGTTCGGCGGCCCGGTCGAGAGCCTTGTGGTCGCGGAACAGCCGGGCGCGGGTGAGTTGGACGTCGGCCTGGTGGAGCTTCATCGACCCCCGCTCGGCGATCTCCCACGCCTCGTCCAGGTCGTCCCGGCTGCCGGCAACGTCCCCCTGCCAGCACCGCGACCACGCACGGGTGAGAAGGCCCAAGGGAAGGAGTTGCATTTGTCCGGACGCGCGGAGTCCGTCGACGGCGTCGTCGAGGTGCGAGGCCGCCGGCGGCACCGGCCGACCGGCGGCACCGCCCAGCAAGGCCCCGTACCACGCCGCCCGGCCGAGCGTGAGATGGTCCAGGCCGATGTCGAGGAGGAAGCCCCGTGTCGTCGCCCATCCCAACGTCTGCTTAGCACGCTCGGCGACTTCGTCGCAGGTCTCAACTTCCCCCCGCCCCTCCTCTCGTTCCCAAACTCCAGTTTGGGAACGCCGCTGCGGGAAGCTCTGCTTCCCCTGCCCCCCAGCAACCCCCGCCCCCTCCAACCCCAAGAACCCCCGCCACGCCGCCCGCTCCGCATCGGCCAGCAGCAGCTCGCAATACAGGAATCCCCTTAGCGAGTAGAGCCGCGGATACCCTGGCTGCAGCTCGGCCTGCATCGCCTCGGCCTTGCCAAACAACCGCAGCGCCTCTTCCCGCCGGCCCGCCTGATGCAGGGCGTCGGCATGCACTGTGAGATCGATCATGCGCTCAGAGGCCTCCCCACTGCGGTCGGCAAGCGTCACCGACTGCTCGCCGTCGCGCACCGCCGCGGCGACGTCACCGAGCGTCAACTCCAACTCGCTCAGGTTGCTGGCCGTGGCCGCCGCTCGCTCCCAATCCTCATCATCAATGAGCATTTCCAGCCCGGCCCGCATCGGCTGAAGCGCCTCGCTCAGCCGGCCCAGGGCCCGCAGGCGGACGGCCGCCTGGTTCAACAGCCACGCCCGGTCGGCCCGCTCGAGGTTCGGCGAGAAGCGGCTCCACGGCTCGTCGAAGAAACAGGCCACCGCACCCAGGTCCGCACCGATCGCGCCGAGCTTTGTCGTGCTGTACGCTTCCTCCTTACGTTGGATGCGATCGTGGTAGACATCGTCACACGCCTGCTGATGCAATCCCGCCTGGCATCCGTGGGCCACGGCCTGGTAGAGCGGCTGGAGGCCTTCGATCGTATCGGGCCGGTGGTCGGTCGTCTCGCAGAGGTGTTCGTAGAGCCGCCGGTGCGCGGCCCGCCAGGCTTCGGAGTTGTCCTCGCTCAGTTGCTTGGCGAAGTACTCGCGGACCAGCGGATGCGCATCGACCGGCCCCGGCGACTCGTACGAGATCAGCCCCAACTCGGCCAGCCGCTTTAGCGTGATATTCCAGTCCGCCTCGGGCAGATCGACCAACGGTTCTGTCAGGCCTGCAATCACCGGCGCCTGCCGCAGCGCGTCCAAACACCCCATATCGGCCGGCCGGTCGAAGAGGCCCAGCAGGTAGAGCAGCGCGACGAGTCTCTCCTTGCCCTCATCGCGGAGCCACCTCTCGTACGCCCCGATTACCCGAAAGGCATGCCCGTTTTGCGTCTCTTTGTCGGCCTCTTCAAACTCCACCCGGTCGCGGCGGCGGACGTCGCCCTCGTGGGCCAGGGCGAGGTAGCGGCCAAGCAATTGCAGCGTCAGGGCGTGGCCGTCGACTTCCCGGGCGGCGGTGACCAATTCCGTGTCGTCCGGCCCGATCGACGCCGTGCCCGCCCGATTGGCCCCCGCCCGATGGAGCAACTCGGCCCCGGCCTGCTCGGAAAGGTGCTCAAGGTTTCGTTCGTCGACCGTCGTGCGATGAAACGAGTTCAGGTCGACGACCGCCTCGCGGGAGGTGAGCACGCAAAGCCCTTTGAAGGGAAGCTGGGCCAACCCCTTGAGCAGCCCCTCCAGCGCCGGGTCTTTGAGTTCTCCGGCCATCGGCCCGGGGCCGTGCTGCAAGGGCTCGAGCCCGTCGAGGATCAGCAGCGAGCGCCGCCCGGCCACCAACCGCGCCAGCCGCACGCCCCGATCGTACGGCGAGCCTACCTTCGGGTCCGGATCGCCAAAATACCCCAGCGCCGCCGCAATGAACACATCGGCCGACGCCGCACTCTGGTCGCGCGTGCCCTGGCTATAGAACGACCAGTCGAAGTAGGCCTCGACGCCCTCCCAGTTCCGCTCTACGAAACCGTTCATCCACTCATTGGCAAGCGCCGTCTTCCCCACACCGCCCCAAGCGACGATTGAGGCCACGTGCGTGCCCGAGTCCTCCGCCCAGGCGTCGTCCAACCACTGCAACTCCCCATCGCGCCCGACGAGTACCTCCGCCCCCGCCGGCAGCTTCGAGACGGCAATTGCCCCAGCCGGCGCTACGGGGGCCGGCGGTCTGTCAGACGGTTTCTTGCCGATGATGCCATAGACGAGTTCATCGACGCCCTCGTCTGTCAGCCCGCCACGTAGGTCGACCCAGACACGGATGGACAAGAACGGGGGGAGTTCGGGCTTTGAGGGCGCTTCTGGCAAGAGGACCGGGATGACGCGTTTGTTCTCCCTGACTGCCAGGTCGAGCAGCGCCCGCATCTCCTGGTTTTCCCACGGGCCGATGCCGTCTTTGCCGATCAACACGGCACCCGCCTTGGAGGCCTTGATCCCCTCTTCCAGCGACTCCTGGGCGATGCTTCCCGGCCGCAGTTCGCGGATATCCAACCAGACTTCCAGCTCGCGGTTCTTCAGGCTGTCCGCCAATTCGAGCGCGGCCGGCTTGTCCTGGCTGTTGTAGCTGAGAAAGACATCGAACCCGGAGTCGTCCATCGCGTCCCCCGCAGAGGAAGGTGTCGTTGCGGAAACCGACTCGATTCAGCAGCAACAAGGCCCCGGCGCCGACGGCCCCGACGACCCCGCCCAGATTGCTCCATTCAGCCGCCATTCTACGCGGCGGGCGCCGGCCGTCAAGCAAGGCGGCGGTCGGCAATCGCCACGCTACTTATGCGACTGCGGCGGCACGGCGACCAGCGGGCGGCCGGTGGTTTGGTCGGCGGCCTTGGTGAGCTTGACCAAAAAGGCCTTCGTCTCCGGGATGCGCGTGTTGGCGTCGCCGACGGTGGGTGTGAGGAGGTTGGCCGTGTCGCCGCCGCGGCCGTCGTGAGGGGTTTTCCAACCAAAACACCACGGCAGGCCGACCTGGTGGATCTGACGGCCTTCGACCAGCAGCGGCTGCAAGCGGGCCGTGGGCAGGGCGACCGCCGTGAGCGTGCCGCGCTTGCTGGAGACGTCGACTAAGTCGCCACGACGCAGGTCCAAATCCTCGGCCAACTCGACGCTCATCTCGACGAACAACTGCGGCTGCATCTCCAACAGCCAAGGGCAATGCCGTGTGACGACGCCGGTCTGCCAGTGTTCGGTGACGCGGTAGGTGGTGCAGACGATGGGGAACTCGCGCCGCCCGGCGTCGCTGCCGGCGAAGGCGTCGATCTGCCCGGGCAGCGGCGCGACGGCCGGGTTGAGCATGGCGGCACCGAACGGGTTGGCCGCCAGCGGCGTTTCGAGCGGCTCGTAATGCTCCGGCAACGGGCCGTCGGCCAGGCCCGGGGCGAAGAGCCGTGCCCGGCCCTCGGGCATCATCACAAACGGTAGCGTGCCATCGGCCAGCGGCGATCCGTCCGGGGCGACGAGCAGCGGCGGGCCGGTTCCGTCGGGCACGTCGCGGACCTTCCAGCGCTGGGCGGCCGCATCCCAGCGGATTAGCCACTTCGGTTCGTGCCACGGCCGGCCTTGCGGATCGACCGATGAGCGATTGTAGAGGATCCGCCGATTCAACGGCCAGCACCAGGCCCACTCGGGATGTGTTCCCAACCCGCCGTCGGGTTCTCGCCGGCGCCGGCGCGCCTTGTGCAAGATGATCTTGCCGACGGTTTCTACCACCGAGCCGCAATAGAGCCAATTGCCGCAGGAGGTCGAGCCGTCGTCGGCCAACCGGGCGAAGCTTGTCACGGGCCGGCCGCGGTGTTCGCCTTCGAGATACTCGCCGTTGATCGCCCGGGCAACGGCGTTGGGCAGCAGGCTACCATCGGCGTCGAAGTAGTTGTTCCACGTCAAGTTTGCGATCGGCTCCGGGCAGACGGCCCGCTCACCGTCGGCCCGATAGAGTTCGCGCAGTTCGCGGAAGATGAGGTTCATCCACTCGGAGTCCGGCCGCGCGTCGCCCGGCGGATCGGCCGCTTGGTATCGCCACTGCATCCAGCGGCCGGAGTTGGTGATGCTGCCCTGTTTCTCCAACGCCGCGGCGGCCGGCAGCAGGAAGACCTCGGTGTCGATCTCCTCGGCGTCGAGGCCCAGGTTGGCGTCTTGCCAGAACCAGCCGGTTTCGTTGGGGAAGAGATTGACGTTGACCATCCAGTCGAGCTTGGCCAGCGCCCGGCGTGTCTTGCCGGCGTTGGCGCTGCTGCCGGCCGGGTTCATGCCCCAGACGAACAGCCCGCGGAGGTTGCCCCGGTACATCTGGTCGAAGAGCGTCTGCCAGGAGTAGTCGGCCGCGTCGTCGCGTTTGGGCAGCCAGGCGTAGCCGAAGTCGTTCTCGCGGGTGGCTGCCGGACCGAACATCGACTTGAGAAAGCTGACGGAGTACTTGGCGTAATCGCCCCATCCGTTGGCACTGCGGGGCGAGAGCGGCCGGGGCGTGGCGGCGGCGTGGTAGTCGGCCAGGGTTTGCTGCGAGGCGGTCGGCGATTTGAGATAGCCCGGCAGGGTGTGAAACAGCAGGCCGTTGTCGGTCGAGCCTTGCACGTTCGACTCGCCCCGCAGGGCGTTGATGCCGCCGCCGGGGCGTCCGACGTTGCCCAGCAACAGTTGGATGATCGCCATCGTGCGGATGTTTTGCGTGCCGACGGTGTGTTGGGTCCAGCCCATGGCGTACATGATCGTGCCGGCGCGTTGCGGCGTTCCGGTCGAGGCGAAGCCTCGATAGACCGCCTTCAGATCGTCGAGCGGCGTGCCGGTTACGCTGGAGACCTTTTCGAGCGTGTAGCGATCGAAGTGTTTGCGGAGCAACTGGAATACGCAATGCGGGTCGCTGAGCGTGGGGTCGCGCTTCGGCTCGGCGTCGGGCGTCTCGTATTGATAGTCCCACGTCGACTTGTCGCCGTACGTCCGGGCGGAAGCGTCATAGCCACTGAACAGCCCCGCGGCTGCGTCGAAGTCGAAACCGGGGTCGATCAGCATCGCGGCGTTGGTGTAATGCACGACGTAATCGCGATGGAAGAGGCCCTTTTCGAGGATGTAGCGGATCATCCCGCCGAGAAACGCGATGTCGGTACCGGGGCGCAGCGGGGCGTAGACGTCGGCCATGGCCGAGCTGCGGGTGTAGCGGGGGTCGACGCTGAGGATCGTGGCCGCGTTTTCCTGCCGAGCTTTGAGCACCCAGCGCATGGCGACCGGGTGGTTCTCGGCCGGGTTGGCCCCCATCATCAGGATGCAGTCGCTGTGCTGGATATCGATCCAGTGGTTGGTCATCGCCCCGCGCCCCAGCGTGTTCGCCAAACTGGCGACGGTCGAGGAGTGTCACAAGCGGGCCTGGTGCTCGATGTAGACCAGCCCCATGCTCCGCAGCATCTTCTGATAGAGCCAACATTCTTCGTTGTCCAACGCGGCGCTGCCGCAGGAGGCGATCGCCGTGGTGCGATTGACGGTGCGCGGCTCGCCGGTTTGTTCAACAGTTGCGATGAACGACGCGTCGCGGGTTTGCTTGATTCGCTTGGCGATCTCGCGGGCGGCCCAACGGGCGTCCTTTTCTTCCCAACGGGTCGAGCGCGGGGCCCGATAGAGCACTTTATCCAAACGCTCGGGATTGTTGGCCAGTTGCAGCAGCGATGCGCCCTTCGAGCAAAGCGTGCCCTCATTGATCGGATGCTCGGGATCGCCTTCGACTTCGAGCACCACGCGCCGCCGTCCTTGCGGGTCGTCGGGCACTTCGCCCGAAGTGACAAGCAGACCGCAACCGACGGCGCAATAGGGGCAGATAGAAGTCGTGATACGGCGATGTCGGGCGGTCGAGCGAGGTTCTTCGGCAGCGACGGTGATCGGGACGGTCTTCAGGCCGAGCAGTCCGGTGGCACTCGTTGCGGCGGCGCCGAGGAAGGTACGGCGGTTTAGCGGCATGAGGATTCCCTATCAACGAGGCATTGTTTCTCGTGGAGAACCGGGATCAACATACCCCAGAGAGCACAGCCGACGCAGGGTGTCAAGCGTGAACCTGCTCTGACGCCGACCACGGGCCGTTTAGCAGCCGCCGGCACGGCGGCTCTGTCGTTGTGGCGTGTCTTGCGGATGGAGTCGTTTGATGACGCAAACCGTCCGGGGGCTTCCGCCCACGGCTATTGTCGACGTGAAGTCGTAGGGTGCGTGGAGCACGGCGGCGCTTGCCGGCGCGTTGCGCAAGCCAGTCCGCTCGCTTGTCAACGTCCGGCCGCGCATCGTGAATGACTGCCGTGCGCAACGCACCATCGAATCGCGGCTTGCTACACGCACCCTACTGGAGCTACTTCGCCTCTTCCTTCTCCGGTACCTTCTCCAGCAGTTCCAGCAGCACGCCGTCGGGCTCGACGCCTTCGGCCTGGGCCTCGAAGTTGACGATGATGCGATGCCGCATGGCCGGCAGAAACACGCGGCGGACGTCCTCGAAGCTGACGTTGTAGCGGCCGTCGAGCAATGCACGGACTTTGGCCGCCAGGGCCAGCGTTTGGGCCGCCCGGGGACTGGCACCCCAGCGGAGGAACTGGTTGGTGATCGGCGGGGCCAGTGGGCCTTCGGGGTGCGTGGACAGCACCAGCCGCACGATATAGTCCTGTACGTGCGTGGCGAGGATCACTTCCCGGACCAACTCCCGCCAGCGGATGATCTCCTCGCCGTCCATCACCTTGGCCGGCTCGATCGTCTCGCCGCGAGTGGTGCGGTCGATGATCGTGGAGAGTTCCGTGCGGTTGGAGTAGCCCACCTGCAGCTTGAAGAAGAAGCGGTCGAGTTGGGCCTCCGGCAACGGGTAGGTGCCTTCCTGTTCGATGGGGTTTTGCGTGGCCATCACCAGAAACGGCTGCTTCAGCCGATAGCGGGTGCCGGCGGCGGTGACCGTGCCCTCTTGCATCGTCTCGAGCATCGCCGACTGGGTCTTGGGCGTGGCGCGGTTGATTTCGTCGGCCAGGCAGATCTGGGTGAAGATGGGGCCCTGCTGGAACTCGAAGCTGCGTCGTCCGTCGGGCGTTTCCATCACCATGTTGGTGCCCAGGATGTCGGCCGGCATCAGGTCGGGCGTGAACTGGATGCGGCTGAAATCGAGGTCGAGCGTTTGGGCCAGCGTGCGCACCAGCAGCGTCTTGCCGAGCCCGGGCACGCCCTCCAAGAGGCAATGCCCGCCGACGAACAGGCACGTCAACACGCCGTGGACGATCTCGTCGTGTCCCACGATCACCCGGCCTATTTGTTCCTTGACGGCCGCGTAGCGCTCGACGAATTCGCGAGCGCGGTCTTCCATTGTCTGGGCGATGCTCATGGTGGAGTAGTGGTGAGTGGTGAGTGGTGAGTGGTGAGTTAGGAGTCGGGAGTTAGGAGTTAGGAGTTGGGGGTTGGGAAGGAGAGGATGCGTGTCGGCGGGAGTGGATGGTGGTCGTACAGTAGCCATCTCGCTCCGCGAGATGTGGCCGTCTCGCGGAGCGAGACGCCTACTATGGTGCTCGCGATGGCTCGTTATTCGTCCTTCCAGAGTTTCTTCTTCGCTTTCAGCAATCGCTCCGTGTAGCTCTCTTGTTCCTTCTCTTCGCTGGTCATGGTGGGTTTCTTCGAGGGCGGCGCGGGGCGGGGAGGTTCGTCGAGGACATCCGGTGCGGCGGGGGCGTCGGCCGGGGTCTCGAAGCGGGCGTCGCTGCGGAGTTGTTCGATCCGCTCGTCGACTTGGGCCTTGCGGCTGCGAAGCCGTTCGATGGTGGCCGCCTCGGCCGGCACCGTTTCGCGGCGGCGCAACACCGCCAGCGCCGGCCCCACCCACGCGAAACTGACCTGCACGCGGCGAAAGAAGACATCGAAGAAGAACAGGCAGCCGGCCAACAAAAGCAGGTAGAACCAGATGTCCTGACTGCTGAGCGCCTTGGGCAGGTTGTGGCGGAAGATGTTCGTGGCCAGCAGCGGCTCGACGGCCAGCGTGCCGCTGGGCTCGTCGATGAACTCGCCGGGCTCATAGCCCTTGGGCGCCAGTGCGGCCAACTCGCGAAGCAGGTGGTCATCTTCGCGGCGGTCGCGGAATTCGTTGGAATAGGGCACCGTGACGCCGGTGCGGATGGTGTTGGGTTTGCCGTCGGGCGTGACCGCGCCGATGTTCAGGAAGTAGCTGCCCGGGTCGCCCGCCGGGAAGCTGCCCACGTATCGCCCCGGGCCGGTCTGCTCGATGTCGATCGAGACCGGCTTCAGGTCGGGATCGACGGCCGAGCCGGTCATCGTCACCAGGTTGAGGAATTCGTCGTTGTCGTCCAAGGCGGTGACCACCACGCGGACCCGGCCGTCGACGACTTCGGTGGCCACGCTGTAATGTCCCGATCCACTGGTGGGCCGCATCGACCAGCGAACCATCTGGCCGAAGAGTTTGTCGTAGGCCGTCTCTTCGCACCACGGCGTCATCCAGCGCTGGCCGGAGTCGCTGGTGAAGGCCACCACCTTGCCCAGGCCGTAGGTCCAACTGGCCAGGATCGTGCTGTTGCGGTCGCCGGCCGCTTCCGAGGCCCGCAGGTGTACGTCGACCAGATCGCTGCTCTTGACGCTGGTGAGCACGAAGCCGCCCAGCGGCAACAGCGGGCCCTCCAAGCCGTTGACCAATTCGTGGCTCGATTCGATCGTCGGCCGCACGGGGCGCTTCTCCCAGATCAACGGCCGGGCCACGCGGCGGGCCTCGCGCTGGAAGATCCGCGGCAGCGCTTGGGCGCTGCTGGGCGCGTAGAACTTGCCCGGCGCCCGCGCGAGGTCCTTCAGCCGCTTGCGATACTCCAAGGAATGGTCGCCGATCGAGACGGTCGTGATGCTCACGCCCTCGGTGGCGAAGCCGTTGACGACCGCCGCGGTGGGCGGCTCGGGGTCGCCGTCGCTGATGATGATCATGTGCTTGTATTTGGCGTCCTGCACGCTCTGGAAGCCGGCCAGTGCCATCTGCATCGCCGGCTGGAAGTCGGGCATGTCGCCGGGCGTCATACGGTCGACGGCGGCCATCATCCGCGTGCGATTGCCTTGTACCGGCGAGAGCCCCTGGCGCCCGCCCCACATCCACTGCGTCCGCCCGTTCCAGTGGATCAGCCCGCAATAGTCTTGCCCGCCGAGCGTCTTGATCGCCTCGTGCGCAATCCTCTTCTGCCAGGTGTTTCCCTGGGGGATTTCGCAGGCGTGCATCATCATCACCAGCGCGCCTTTGGCGACCACCCGCGCGTTGTCGATGTGGAAGTCGACCGGCATCGCCTTTTCCAACTCGGTGTTGGTCCAGCCGCCGGCGCCGAAGCTGTCCTGGCCGCCGATCATTACCAGCCCGGCGCCCATCTGCTGGGTGTTGCGGACCAACATGCGGATCTGGGCGTCGGTGAAGTGGACCACGTCGTTGTTGTCGCCGGATGCGTCCGAGACGGTGGTGCCGCGCGGCACGTTGGCCAACACCACGGTGTCGAACGACTGCAATTCGTCCAACGACGTGAAGAGCTGGTTGCTGGGTTGGACGATCACCTCGAGATCCTGCTTTTGCAGTTGTCCGACCAGATAGAGCGACTGTCCGACGTTGTTGAAGTCCTCGATCAACAACACGCGTCCCTTGCCGCGGACGTGGGTGAAGGCGGTGGTGGCGTTGTTCCGCGACGTGGCATCGGCGGCGGGGTCGTCGGGCGTGAAGCGGGCTTCGTAGGTGAAGAAGCCGGCCGCCTCGATCTTCTCTCGCCAGGTGATGTAGCTCTTGCCCGGCGGCAGCACGATCTTCTGGTCTTCCGGCCGCGGATTGAGCACCACCCGTTGGTCGCCCAACACGCGATAGAAGACCAACTTGCCGGACACGTCGCCCGAGCCGCCGGCGGCCGTGTCGGCCGTGTTGCTCAGCACGGCCTTCAGATCGAACGGCTGGCCGCCGCGGATGTTCCCCGGGATTCCCAGCCGCTCGACGGCCACTTCGCCGCGGCGATGGTAGCGGACCGGCACCACGTCGATGCCGATTCCGGCGGCCTGCGCAGCCCGGGCTTGCTCCAGCGCATCGCCGAGGTTCTGATTGCCGTCGCTGACCAACACGATCCGCTTGGCGGCGTCTTCGGGAAACGACGCCTGGGCCAGCTTGATCGCGTCGGCCAGGTTCGTGTGTTCGGCGTCGAGTTCGGTGCCCACCTTCAACACCTGCACGTCGTCGTCGAACGGCGGGATCTCGATCGCCGCGTCGCCGCCGAAGACGATCACCCCCACGCGGTCTTGGTCTTCGCGATGCTCGAGGATCGCCCGGTCGACGTACTCGACCATCGCCTCGCGGCGGTCGGCCGGTATGCTCAGCGACTGGTCGAGCAGGTAGATCACCGTCAGCCGGTCGTCGGTACGGACCGTTTGCACGTCGGCCAGGGCGATCACCAGCAGTGCAAGTACGATGCTTCGCAGGCCGATTACCGTCCAGCATCGCACGCGGCCGAGAATCGCCAGGCTTCGCGCGCTGAAGTACCACAGCAGCGGCAACAACGCCAACAGCGTCAGATACCAGGGCGAACCGTAATGGACGTCGTAGTTGAACATGTCACTCTACAGTGTAGCCGAAGTCGCCAGACTTTGGCCGGGGCACAAACACCGCCAAATTCTGGCGAATTCGGCTACCTCCGGCAATTTCAGTTGCTCTGTCCTACATCCTCACACATTGTACGCGATGGTTGTTCGTATCCAATACGTAGATATCGCCGCGGCTGTCGCGAACCAGCCCCCAGGGATTGTGCAACTGGCCCTCGTCGCGGCCGTTGGTGCCCCAGAAGCCGAGCGAACGGCCGTCGCGGGTGAACTTCTGCACGCGGTGGTTGCCATATTCGCAAACGTAGACCGTGTCTCCGTCGCCGAAAACCAGATCGTAAGGATAATACAACTGCTCCGGCCCGCTGCCCTCGGTTCCCCAGGCGAACTGAAACGTGCCGCCGGAATCGAAAACCTGAATGCGATGGTTGCAGGCATCGACCACCCAAATCCGGTCGTCTTCGTCGACGGCCAGGCTTTGCGGCAGGCGGAACTGGCTCGGCTCGGAGCCGTGGCTTCCCCATTGCAGCAGAAAGTCACCGGTCGGGGAGAACTTCTGAATCCGGTCGTAATCGCCCTTTTCGGCCACGTAGAAATTGCCCTGCGAGTCCTGCACGGCGTCGCTGACCTGGCCGAACTCGCCGGGTCGGTTGCCGAAGGTGCCGCCGATGGTCCGCAACAACTCGCCCTCGGGTGAGTAAATCAATACTTGGTAGTAGTGTGTATCGGCAACCAGCAGGTTGCCGTCGATGCCGATCGAGAGCCCGGTTGGCTTGCCGGTTTCTTTGGCGGGGGTTCGCCAGCCGCGGAGGAAGTGGCCGTCGGTATCGAAGACCTGGATGCGTGCGGTCTTGTCGACCAGATAGATGTGGTCGTGTGCGTCGATGGCGATCGCGCGGGCGCGCTGCAGGCGTCCGTCGGAGATGCCGCGCCGTCCCCAACAGTTTTTCAGCCGCCCGATCTGCCCGTCGCCGGACCCGAGGCCGGCGGTGGCGGCCAAGATCAGCCCCACCACAAGCAGCAGCGCGACCAGCGGCCACACAATCCTGCTCATCCGGCCCACCTCCGCTGAGGGTTGACGATCCCACACAACACACTGTATAGTAACCGATCACACCGATTGAGGGAACGACCGGGACATTTGGGCCGTCTTATGCCGCCAGTGGTAATCGACGTTCGCAGCGCGGAAGACTGGCGCGACGTGGTGCATCGGGCGGTACAAGCCCTGGTGGAAGGGGGGTTGGTAGCGTTCCCCACCGAAACGGTCTACGGCGTGGCGGCCAGCGCACTGGACCAACGGGCCG
Source organism: uncultured Planctomycetaceae bacterium (assembly GCA_964472545.1). Classification (GTDB taxonomy): domain Bacteria; phylum Planctomycetota; class Planctomycetia; order Pirellulales; family Thermoguttaceae; genus CAYYNP01. The sequence goes on from CAYYNP010000147.1 coordinate 17,388, forward strand.
TGTTGAAGCTGATCGACGTGAAGGGGCGTCAGCCGGGCCACGCCCTGCCGCTGGCCATCAAGAGCGCCGAGGAAGCCCGGGATTACGCCCCCGATATGGCCCCGCTGGCCAGGCGTCTGGCCCGACGATGTTGGCCGGGGCCGATCACGCTGGTGGTCGACGCCTCGCACCCCGAGAGCCTGGTCGGCCAGCTTCCGGCCCAAGTCCGGCCGATCGTGGCTCCCGAGCAGACCGTGGGGCTGCGCGTGCCGGGACATCGGCTGATTCTCGACGTGCTCAGTATGCTGGCCGGCCCGCTGGCGCTCTCCAGCGCCAATCTCACCGGAGAACCCGACGCGGTCACGGCCGACGATGTGACGGCGGCCCTGGGCGATCGGCTCGATTTGGTGCTCGACGACGGGCCGTGCCGGTTCGGACAGCCGTCGTCGGTGGTTCACGTCGACGGCGAACGCTACGAGGTGCTGCGGGCCGGCGTGGTGCCGGAAAAGACGCTGCGTCGGCTGGCCGGCAAGATGGTGCTGTTGGTTTGCACGGGCAACACCTGCCGCAGCCCGATGGCCGAGATCCTGCTGCGCGACCTGCTGGCAAAGCGGCTGAAATGCACCATCGACGAGTTGGAGAACCCGACGGCGGATCGCCCGGCGGTGATCGTGCTTTCGGCGGGGATTGCCGCCATGATGGGCGGGTGGGCCAGCCGCGACGCCGTAGAGACGATGGCCACCTCGGGCCTGGATCTCGGCGGCCACCAAACGCAGCCGCTGAGCGAGCCGTTGGTCCGCCATGCCGACGTGATAATGACGATGACCCGCTCTCATCGGGAGGCCATCGTAGCCCAATGGCCGGATGCGGCCGAGCGCACGTCGCTGCTGTGTGTCGACGGGACGGACGTAACCGACCCGATCGGAGGGCCCCTAGAGCGTTATCAACGGTGTGCGGCCCAGATTCGCCGCGAGCTGACCGCCCGGCTGGACGAACTGGCCGGCTGAAGTCACAATAGGGCTCAGCGGGTTCCGGGGGAGGCCGGCGGCCTTTGGCGTGCCGCCGGCTGTTGCCGGCGCCGCACCTGATCCGCACTGAAGAGTCCCCAACCCGGTCCCATATCTATGCGTATTGCCATCGGCAGCGACCACCGCGGCTGTGCCATCCGCTCGAAGGTGATCGAGTCGGTGCAGCGCCTTGGCCACGAAGTGGAAGACGTGGGCACGTTCAGCCCCGACGCGGTCGACTATCCCGATGTCGCCGCGGAGGCTGCCCGAAAAGTCAGCACCGGCGAGGTCGAGCGGGGTATCCTGATTTGCGGCACCGGCCTGGGAATGTGTATTGCCGCGAACAAGGTCCAGGGGGTCCGGGCGGCCCCGTGTCACGACGACCTGACGGCCGAGATGAGCCGCCGCCACAACGACACCAACGTGCTATGCCTGTCGGCCGATCTGCTCGGCGCGCGGTTGATCGATCGAATGATCGAACTCTGGCTGTCGACGCCTTTTGAGGGCGGCCGCCACGCGCGGCGCATCGACAAGATCGTCCAACTCGAAAATCGTTCGGCCGGCGGAACTTAGGGCACGATTTGCCCGCATCTTTTCCCAAGTTTTCCAGTTCTACCGGTCCTGCCGCTTCGAGATTGGGATCGTATCGACTCTGGCGGCGAAAAAAGCTAAAGACCGCCCGTTCGACAGGCGGCAGGCGCTTGGAAAATTTCTCACTTCTTGTTAGAGTCGAGTGATAGAGCGAGACACGATCGCACCCAGGGGTCCGGCCGACCACAGCGAGGCAACGGTAACTCTTCCATGTATGATTCTCGTCGCTCTCATCCCGATGAAGTCGAACAGCTCCTGCGCAACGCCGAATTGCGGGACGAACTGGAGCGGTACTTCGACGAATCGATCACGCGGGTGAACATCCAACACTGGCCGTTGCGGGCGGAAAACGAGTTTCTGGCCTGTATGCTGGCCTGGGAACAGGCGCCCGTCCTGCCGATCTATCGGTGGTTCGAGCCGGAACTGCGGCCGCCGCGGCCGGAGACGCTCGAAGACGAGGACCTGAATCGCATCCTCTGGGACGTGGTCCGCAAGTTGGCCACGCACCGTATCGTGCTCGACTTCACCGAGCACCTCTGTGACCGCGAACTCTATTGCCTGATCTTCCGCGACATCTTGCCCGCCCGGGAGAAAAAGACCGATTGGCCGGGCAATTATCTCCACTGGGATTGCACCGGGCCGAACAGCGATCCGGAAATCTGGCTACGGTATTACGCGACCGAAGAGGAACGCAAGAACTGGGAGCGGACCTATCGCCAACCGCTTCCGCCGGTGGCCGAGCCGCCGTATCCCAGGTCGCTGCCCAGAGAGCCGGAAGAAGTCGGCGACGGATAAGGGGCGGCCGACGAATAACTTCCCGGTTTCAGTGATGGGTGGCTGGGGCATAGCGCAGCGGTGCCCCAGTTGTCCGGGTCCTGGGGCTTCGCTGCGCTCAGCCACCAGCCACCCCAAGTGGGGAAGTTATTCATCGGCCGCCCTAAGTGCCCGCCGTGTCCACGGCTGGCGTCTTCTCGGCGTTGGCAAGTGAGGCAAGCATCTTGCTTGCCTTTCGGGACTTTGCACCAAGCGCAATCCCGCTCTTCTCCTGACATGCGACCGCCTATCGGGTAGGATGGCATACGTCCCCGCCGCACGGGAATTCACGCGGCTGTGTGAACCTGCTCCCCCTGGGGATCGGCATGCGACGCAACGAGAAACGGAAACGCCGAACCGGCAGCCAGGATCCGGTCAGGGCGGTGCGCAGGTCGCGGCAGCAACAACAGATCATCATCAGTTGCGTGGCCGTGGGAGCGGTGATGGTCGTGGGGCTTCTGCTCTTGCTGGCCCTCGGCGGCAAGCCGCGGAAGCGCGGCCCATCGACACCGTCTGCCCAACGCACCACGACCGACCGGGCGACACAGGCGCAAGCGGATCGTGGTCCGCGCTCCTGGCGCGGGGGTGCGCCACGCCCTACCGGCCCGTCCACGCTGGCCGATCTGGTCGACCGGGCCGACGACCCAGATTCCGCCGCCCCAGATTCCGCCGCCATCGAACCCGGTGAAACGGGGCCGGACGGTCTGCCGGCGGACGCTGCCCGGCGAGCGATGGCCGATCGCGATCTGGCAGCCGCCAGAGTACACGCCGACGCCGCCATCGGACAGGCCGCTACCGACGCCGAATTGCACGAGGCCCGCCGCGTCGGTGCGCTGTTGGATGCGTTGGAGGGCTTTTGGGACGCCGTCGAGAAAGAGGCGTTGCGCCTTCAAAGCGGTCAAGATATTCCTCTTGGCGACACGCGGGTGATGATTGTCGAGGCCAACGAGGGAACGTTGTTGGTCCATTGGGCCGGCCAACTCCGCCAGTTCACCGTCGACGATATTCCCGCCGTGCTTGCCGTGACGTTGGCCGATCGGCGGCTGCTTAGCGGCCATCCCGGGACGAATCTCCGCCTGGGGGCGTTCTGGGCCATCGACGCCAAGGGCGATCGTGAGAAGGCCCGGCACTGTTGGGAGGCCGCCGGTGACGAAGGCAGGGGGCTAATGCCGGAGTTGGACGTTTCCCCACCGGTGCTGCCATCGGATACCCAGCTTGCCGACGCCGGTGATCCACCGCCCGATTTCCCCACCGAGCCGCCAGACCGCCCGCTGCCGCCCGACCCGCTGCCGCCCGCCCCCGAGTCTCCCAAGGAGCCGACGGACGCAGATCCCCAACCGCCGCAGCCCCCACCACCTCCAGAGGGCCAAACGCCCCCAGTCAAGCCGCCCGAACCGCAACCGCCCGCCGTCGACGAACGGCTGCCGGTTCCCTCGACGGTCGAGCAATCGCTCGCGGAAGAGTTGATTCGCCTGCGTTTTGCCGACGATTTTGCGGGCGACCCGGACGCGGAAGATCGAGCAGAGTTGGCCCAGAAGCTGGCTGCAGCCGCCGGCGAAGCCGAAGGCGATTCCACCAAGCGATTCACGCTCTATCGCATGGCTCTCGACATGGTGACCGATTTGGGCGACACCGGGTCGATATACTCTCTGGTCGATCAGATGGCCCGAATCTACCAGATCGACCCCTTGGACATGAAAGCCAAGTCGCTGTTGACAGCCTGGCGCTCCGAAGACGCCGCGGGAAACCGCGGGGTGATTTTGCGGCGCAGCCAAGAGATCCTCGAAACAGCGATCCAGTCGGAGAACCATCTGGCGGCGCATCGGGCGATCCGCGTGGCGATCTCGGGCGCCAAGAACGCCAAGGACTATCGCACCGCCCGGCAGCTCGAGGAACAGGCCCGAGAAATCCAGGCCAAGCTGCGTGCCAAGGCCGCCGAGCAATAGCAGCCGACGTCGTCAGTCTTCCGTCGGGCGCGGGCCCTCTTCCGATCGCGTTCTCCCGCATGGCGAATCCTCTTTACGAGCGTCATCTCAGCACTTGCCGTGCATCTAGTGAATATAGGCAATTTGCGAGTTCACCGGTAAGTTTTCCGATAGAAGAATCTACGGCTTCTTCTTGGAATTTGCCGGTTATTCCTATTCTGCGGGCGCTGGTTGGCCGATTAGGCACGTGTGTAGTTCTGCGGCTGGCCGGTTGGTGTGTAGTTTGTGTGACCGCCTGCCGGTGAGTGAAGGAGGACAATCTTATGAAGCATGCAACTCGGGTAGCCTTAGCCTTGTCGGTGGTGATCGGTCTGTTTGTGGGAGGCCGGACCATCGCACAGCAAGCCACGCCGACGTCTCCTCCGGAGCTCGTCGAGCCGCCGATCACGGTACTGCCGCGGGAGATCCCCCCGGAATCGCCGTCGCCGCCGGCCGTCAATGCGCCGCCGCCGGTGGCGGTGGAGGCGGATCCCCCCGACCCGCCGACGGCGCCGTCGTCTCCGCCCGCGCCCACATCACCCCCCTCACCACCAGCGCTTCCCGCGGTGATTCCCCCGGGTGGCGATACGGCACTGCCTGTGGCTCAGCCGCCGGAAATCCCCGCCTCGACCCCCGAACCGCCGGCCGTCTTGCCGGACACAACGGCACGAGAGGACATCGGCCGGCCGGAGGGCCGCGCTTTGCCCGAGCCCGACGCGTCGAATCCATTCCTGGTTCCCGTGGATCCGCCCCAGGGGCAAGGCGATTTGATCTACCCGGACGGCAGCCCGTTCGGGGCATGCGGTGAGGTGTTCAACTGCGCGGGCTGTGGCGGAGGGAGCTGCACCCCGCCGACGTTGTCGTTGTATCAGGGCGTGCGGGTACTTTCGCACAGCCACGTCAAGGGCAGGGGATTGAGTTTCGAGTTGCTTCCCGATTTCAACGTCTTCCTACCAAGAATGAGCGTTTCGGCGATCGGCTTCAACGTGGCCACCGGCTATCAGGTCACCGCCCACCGCTACTTGGGGCGAGACTCCGCCAACCGCGATCAGTTCTTCGAGTTCGCCTACTGGGGAATGAATCACTGGCGAACCACGCACACGATTGCCGGCGGGCAATTGACCTATAACGAGACGGTGCCCGATCCCGACGATCCCGACGCGACGATCCAAGTTCCCGCGCTGATCGCCGGAAACCTGTTCACACCGTTCGACTCCGGCATCGGCGGTTTCAACCGGGCCGAACGTCACCTAATCACGTACGAGTCGGACATCAACAACTTCGAGCTCAACGTACGGCTCACGCCGCGCGGACGCAAGCCCCGCAGCGTGTTTCGCAACGGCCGTTGGCGCTACGAGTGTCAGCCGGGCCGATACACGTCGTTGATGGTCGGGTTGCGCTATCTGTCGCTCGACGAAGGCTTCCGGCTGCAGTCCAGCGGCTTGGCCGGCCCGTTGGACGACGAAGGCGAGATCATCACCGTCGACGAAGTCTCCGGCGACTACCTCGTGCTCTCGCACAACGACATGTTCGGCTTCCAAATCGGCGGAGATATGATCTTCCGCAAGTGTCGTTGGGAATGGGGGTTCCGAGGCAAGGCCGGCTCGATGGTGAACTTCTCCGATCAAAACACGATCATGCGCAACGACGTTCCGGAAGATATCGACCCGTTCCACACCACCGACGTGAGCCTCTTCCAGGTCGCCCGCGACGACGACATCGCGTTGATCGGCGAACTCGGCATGGTGGCCACCGTTCGGCTGCGTCCGAATTTCTCCGTGCACGTGGCCTACGATCTGATGTGGATGACCGGACTGTCGCTGGCGGCGGAGCAACTCAGGTTGGATCCGACCCGGCCGGCTCGCGTCCGCACCAACGGGGTGATGTACTCCCACGGCCTCTCGCTGGGGATGGAGATGACCTGGTAGCCTCGCCGCTTGCCCAGGAGAACTGCAAAGTCGATTCGCGGGAGTGGAAAACGGGGACTGGCTCCGAGCCATAATCAACACGGAACCTGCCGACGAAGTTCCCGGCTCGGTGCCTGTCCCCCTTTTC
>CAYYNP010000148.1:0-23752 GCA_964472545.1 uncultured Planctomycetaceae bacterium
CCCAACTGAGCTACACCCCCAAACTCCGGCGCCTCCGGGCGAGATCGGTCCGACGGAGGCGAGACTCTCGATTCTACGACCTGATGGGGGATTGTCAAAGGGGGCTCGTGGCGGGGGTGTCTCTCAACCCGAAGTGGCGATAACGCATCACTCCCACTTCACGCAGTTGCGGTAGGCGGCCTGCTGCTGCTGGGGGCCCAGGCTATCGGTGACCGCCCGCCAGCGGTCGGCCGCCTCGGCCAGCGCTTCGCCGGGCGTGAGTTCGCCGAGCACGGCCTTGCGAACGGCTTCATCGAGGGCCGCCAGGTACTTCTCGCGGCCGGGAATGCGCAAGGCAAACAGCCACACCGGACGCATTAGGGCCTGCTTGGTGACCTTGGCGTACTCGGTGGCGGCCGACTCCGAGAGCGGGCCTTCGACCCAGGGCTGTGGGGAGTCGACGTGTGCGCGGCGGAAGAGCGTCGTCGCCGGACTCGGGCCAGACACTTGCGGACCGTGCTTCTCGCCCGAGAGCCAGAATAGCAACCGGAACGCTCCCTCGCCATGTTCCGACTCGGCCGACACGACGCCGAGCCGTCCGGCAACGCCCAGCAGTGTCACGCGGGGGTCTTCATCGTCGGCACGGCGTTGCGGCTGCGGATTGCCGCGGCTATAGATCTCGGCCGAGCCGGGCAACTCGACGAAATCTACGGGGATGCCCGGGTCGGCCTCCGGCGGTTGGCCGTCTTTCGCGGCCGTGGGCCAACAGAGCGCCAGGCCGCAGCGTCCCTGCCAGAAGGCGGCTCGGGCGCCGGCCGGGTCGTACGAGAGCGCCCCGGCGGGCTGAAGTGGATCGGCCGGGTTGAGCTTGGCCGCGGCCACGAGTTCCTCCAACGCGCGAACGAACGGCGGCTGGGCGATCAACGGCTCCATTGAGTCCATTTGAAACAGCGTGGCGTAGTCGTCGCGATGCTTGGCGTACGCGGCGGCGCGGGCCAGCAGCACGAGCCCGCCGAAGGGCGGCCCCAACGGTTCGACCGTGCCACACCACGCGTCGCGGTCGATCTGCTCGGCCGAAGCGAGGTTGCCGAGATCGCCGAGCAACTCGGCCAATTCCTGATACTCCGTCCAAGTTTCCGGCGGGCGGCGGCCGAGTTGTTGCAGCAGATCCACCCGATAGTAGCAGGTGAGCACGGGCGAGCCGAATGGCACGGCGTAGAGTTTCTGCCCCCAAACGGCCTCGCGCACTCGCAACAGGTCGAAGACCCCCGCCCAGGCGTCGGCCGCGGCCGCCTGTTTGCCGTCGGTGTCGATCTGTTGGATCAGCCGGCCGTCTTGGAGGATCCGATCCGGCAGCAATTTGTCGGGCACGGGGGCGATCAACTCACGTTCGGCCAGCGTGGCCAGCATGTGTGATGCGCAGATGATCGCATCGGCGGCGCGGAGGTCGTCGTCGGTGAGATCCTCGCCGGCGATCGGGCGGACCTGCAACTCGGACTGCGTCAACTCGTTCCATTCCCCGGCAAGTTGGGCGGCGGCGGCCGCCATCGCGGGGTCGTCGACGACCAGCAATTGCAGCTCGACCCCGGCCAGCGAGTCGTCTTCCCCGTTGCCGGAATCCTCGCCGCCTCCGCCGCACCCGGCGATCAACAGGATCAGGCCGGCGAACGTCCGTCGCGATTTCATGCCGAATCCTCCCTCGGAGGCCACGTCATTTCCCTCGCCTATCGCAGCCCGCCCCATACGGCCGAGCCACTTCAGTCATGATACGCGTTTCGGGCATGCTGCGGCAGGGCCACCCGCAGGTTCCCAAGGTGCGCTTGTGCCGAAGGCGCGTCCTGGCGGCGATGCGGTCGAGGTGAATCGCGTTTCGCGGTCTCGGTTCGTGCGGTATAGTGGATAAGGTAGAAAATGCAGCGACACCCCCAATACGGACTGGGTTGTCACCGCCGCGTCAAGCCGCCCGTACGCGCGACCGCGGGCAGATGGCCGGCCCCACGTCCCACCGCACCGCGATTGCCGTAGCCCTCCCACGTGCCTTCCCCCTGTGCTGTCCATGTCCTGCGAAACCCCGCCGGCCAGTGAATCACTCGATCCGGCCGCCCAGCCGATCTCGTGGCGTCGGGCGGCGGGCGAGGCGCTGTTGGTGTTCGCCGTCTTCTTCGTCCACGGGGCCGCTCCGGTGCCGGAGGTGAACGAGCCGTACTACCTGGGCAAGGCGGTCCATTTCTGGAATCCGGATTGGGCCCCGGGAGACGTCTTTCTCGACTCGGCCGACTCGCACCTGGTCTTCTGCCTCACGGTCGGTTGGCCGGCACGCTTTGTCGCGGCGGAATCGATCGTCGACCTCCTGCCGGTATTGGCCTGGTGCGGGCGGGTGCTGACGTGGGGACTGCTGGCTTGGGCCTGGTGGCGGATGAGTTGGGCCATCGTGCCGCGGCATTGGTTCTCGATCATCACGGCGGCCCTGTTCGTCTGCCTCAGCGAGCGTTTCCACATGGCCGGCGAGTGGGTCGTGGGCGGAGTGGAGGCCAAGGGATTCGCCTACGTGTTGGTGTTTCTGGGCATCGAAGCGATCGTACGGGACCGCTGGAACAGGGCTTGGCTGCTGTTCGGGGCGGCGTCGGCGTTCCACGTGTTGGTGGGCGGATGGTCGGTCGTGGCGGCGGGCGTTGCGTGGCTGATCTTGACCGCCGCACGCTGTAGGCCGCGATTCGCCTGGTGGGCACTGGCGGCCGGATTCCTGCTTTCGCTGCCGGGGCTGATCCCGGCGCTGGTGCTCAATCGCGGCGTCGACGCGGCGACGGTCGCCCTGGCAAACGAGATCTACGTCTTCGGCCGATTGCCGCATCACCTGGCGCCCTGGATGATGCACCCGGCGTTTCTCTGGCGGCTGCTCGCACTGGCGTTAGTTTGGGGCGTTCTGTGGTGGATTCTGTGGCGGGCGTTGCCAACGGCCCGGCGGACCCACCGATTGCAAGCGTTCGCGGCCGGTACGGTGGCGATTGCGCTGATCGGCGGACTGATTACCGCGTGTTTCTGGCCGTTTCCCAAGGCATCGTCTACGCTGGCCGCCGCGCTACGGTATTATTGGTTTCGGCTTTCCGACGTTGGCGTGCCGCTGGGCGTCACGTTCGCCGCGGCCGCGCTGGCGGCGTGGCAACTATCGGTTCGTCCGGCCGTGGGCAAGGGTATCTTGGTCGTGGCGATCGGGTTCGGCAGCGTTAACCTCATGATTCACGCGATGCAGCGCGGCTCGCGGACGATCCCCCCGGCGGAGCGCCAAATGGTCGACATCGTGGCCCAAAACCGGGCGCTGTTTCACCCGCATCTGGCGCCGGAGATTCGTCGGCAGTTGTACGCCGGCTGGCGTCAGGCGTGCGGCCGGATCGTTCGTTCGGACGAGATTCCGCAGGACGCCCGATTCATCACGCCGCGTCTGGCCCACACCTTCAAATGGCACACTGGCCGCAGCGAAGTCGTCAACTGGAAGGAGATCCCCCAGGATTCCGAGGCAATCGTCGCTTGGTGGGAGCGAATGTACCGAATCCACGGCACCGGCGAAACGGACAGGCCTTGGCATGATTCGCTAACTGAGTTAGGAACGCAGCGCGCCGCCGGGGCCCAACCGACGACGCCTGAGAAACTGGTGGTTGCGATTTCCCGGTGGCTGCGCGCGGTCGCCGAAACGTACGAAGCCGACTATGCGATCATGCTGGTGACCGACCCCTTGCTCGATTTCCCGGTCGTCCATAAGCACGATGGAGATGTGTACGTGATTTACCGCGTACGCGGCGCTTCGCCATGACCGACTCGCTTCCCGATCTGCTGACCCAACGGCTTTCCGGCGAGTTGCCCCGCCCGCCGGAAGATTGGGCGTATGGAGCCCGGCCGCCGCTCTGGTCGCACTACGACCCGCCGCCGGATGCGCGGCCGGCAGCCGTGTTGGTGTTGTTGTATCCGGTCGAGGGTTGCTGGCACGTGCCGCTGACGTTGCGGGCGGCCGACCTGGCCTGTCACGCCGGCCAGATCAGCCTGCCCGGCGGTGCGGTCGAGCCGGGCGAAACCGGCCGCCAGGCGGCGATCCGAGAGTTTCACGAAGAACTGGGGGCCGAAGGATGTGACCTGCAAATGCTGGGGCGGCTCACGCCACTTTACGTGCGGGCGAGCAACTTCCGCGTCGTGCCGTGGGTGGCCGCGGCGGCCGAACGCCCTCACTGGAAGCCCTGCCCATGCGAAGTGGCCCAACTGCTCGAGGTCCCGCTGTCCCATCTTTGCGACGAGGCCAATCTGGACAACCACCCGAGGGAATACCGCGGCCAACCGTACACCGCCGGCCACATCACCTGGCAGTCGCACCGCATTTGGGGGGCGACTTGCATGATCCTGGGCGAGTTGGTGACGCTGTTGGGGGCGGCTGTCTAGTGCTTTGTCTACATTCGAAAGTGGAGCGAGCATCTTGCTTGCCGTTTGGTATCTAACGTCATACGCAAGCTGGAAGCTTACGCCACAGAAACGCGTGGCACATATTTCTGTAGCGGTCCGCCTATGGCCGCTCGGCGTCGGCGTCTACAATCGTGGGCTGTCCTTTAGCCGAATCCGCCCCCACCCCCTAAGAAACGCCCGAGTTGCCATGCCCTCAGTACGTGCCGTTGTTTTCGATATGGACGGTTTGATGTTCAACACCGAGGAGGTATACACCCTGGTGGGTACGGAACTCTTGGGTCGTCGGGGGCATAAGTATACCGACGAACTCAAAGACGCCATCATGGGCCTGCGGCCACAGGCCACGTTCGAGACGATGATCCGCTGGTGTGGCCTCGACGACGCCTGGGACACGATGGCGGTCGAGTCGAACCAGATCTTCCTCAGCCTGCTCGATGAGCACCTGGCCGCATTGCCGGGGCTGTTCGAGTTGCTCGATGCGCTGGAGGCGGCCGGAATTCCCAAGGCGATCGCCACCAGCAGCGCCCGGGCGCTGACCGTGGCGTGTCTGTCGCCGTTCGAGCTGGAGGATCGATTCCAATTCGTGCTGACCTCCGAAGACGTCACCCGCGGCAAGCCCGATCCGCAGATCTATCTGACGGCCGCCGGGCGCTTCGGGCTGCCGGCCGAGCAGACGTTGGTGCTCGAAGACAGCGAGAACGGATGCCGGGCAGGTGCCGCGGCGGGGGCATTCGTGGTGGCCGTGCCGGGCGAACACTGCCGCGGACACGACTTCAGCCCCGCCTCGCTGGTAGCGGAGAGCCTGGCCGACGGGCGGCTGTATCGGGCGCTGGGGATCGACGGGGTTTAGCGGAGCGCGAAGAGAAGCAGTTGTGTCTTTGCTGGCAGTGCTAGCACGTGGCAGTTTCGACTGCCCGTGCGTTCCACGTCACGAACTAGCCGTGGGCGGAAGCCCCCGGAAGGTCGGCGCCAGAAGACAGGTCCGCATCGACGAGACGACCAACCCCCCGGGGGCTTCCGCCCACGGCTAGGCGCACGCGGTGCGTTCCACGCACCCTACGAGCACTTCCCCTTGACCGTCTCGCTGGCGAAGTGCTACACTGGCTGGTGTCGCGTTGGGCAGGCGTGGCGTTCCCACTGGCCGACGGATTGGTTTGAGGGTGAGCATCATGTTGAAGACCTTGGGGATAATTCAAGCCTGTTTTCCATCGCCGCGATTCCGCGGTCTGGCCAACCGGCGGCTGGGCGGCCATTCGTTGTTGAGTTGGGTGGTTCGCCGAGTGACCGAATGCCAACAACTCGGCGGCGTGATCGTGTTGGCTGCCGAAGAGGAGAACGACCCGTTCGTCACCGACCTGGTGCCGGCCGACGTGCCGGTCTTCGTCGGCAAGGGGGCCGATCCGCTCAGCCGGTTCGCCCAGGCGCTGGACGAATACCCGGCCCGCTCGGTGGTCCGCATGCGCGGCGACAACCCGTACATCGATCCGGTGCTGGTCGACCGCCTGGTGGCCACCGCCGAATCGCAGGCCGACAGCGACTACGTCAGCTACTGCTGCCGCGACGGGCGACCGGCGATTCAATCGACGGTGGGCGTCTACGCCGAGTGGATTCGCGCCGGCGCGTTGCGGCGCGCGGTCCGCTCCAGCCGCACGCCGGCCGACCGTGAGGAGGTCACCCGTTACGTCTACTCGCACCCGGAGAAGTTCAACGTGCGGCTGATCCCGGTCCCCGCACGAATCGACCGCGACGACGTGCGGCTGACGTTGGATATCGAAGAAGACTGGGACCATACCGTGGCGATTTTCGAGGCCCTCGGGCCGGACGAGTTGGATTGGCAAAGGATTGCCGAACTGTTGGATCATCAGCCGGCCCTGCGCCGGCGGATGGCGGATCTCAACCGCGTGCATCGCGCCGGTTGATCGGGCCGCACGAGCATGCCGCACGAGCATTTCGGCCCGCCGCAGCAGCCAACGGGACACCGAAAGGATTCGATCGACCGATGGGCACCAGCCACCTGCGCCGCGAGGATTCCGTTGCGTTTCCCGCCGCCGCCACGTCTGCGGAGTCGCTTCCGGGACCGATTCGCGGCGTACTCTTCGATCTCTGCAACGTGCTCTACGACGACACCGTTTGGCGCCGCTGGCTGTTGCGGATGCTCTCCCGGCTCGGAGTACACACCACCTACCGCTGTTTCTTCCGCGTTTGGCAGCGCGACTATCTGGCCGACGTGCATCGTGGGCGGTGTACGTTCTGCGAAGCGTTTGCGGCGTTCTTGCGTTCGGTGGGGCTCTCGCGCGGCCAGATCGACGAGATCGAGGCCGCCTGCCGGTCGCGGCGCATTCGCTTAGAAGACGAAGCCCGGCTGTTGCCCGGCGTCCGCACCACGCTGGAAGCCCTGCATGACCGCCGGATCGTGCTTGGGGCGATCGCCAATTCGGAGCGTACGGCCGCCGAGTTGTGGCAACGGCTGGACCGCTTCGACGTCGCGGCGCTGTTTACGGCGGTCGTCTCGTCGATCGACTTGAAGAAGACGATGCCCGATTCGGCCTGTTACGGCGCGGCGCTCAAGGCGATGGGCCTGCCGGTCGCCGAAGTGGCGTTCGTCGGTCACGACACGGCCGAATTGGCCGGGGCAGCCGCGGTGGGAATGCCGACGGTGGCCGTGAATCAAGACCCCGACGCCCGGGCCGACGTCGCCTTGTCGCGTTTCGACGAATTGCCGAAGTTGATCGGTTCCGCACGCCCGGCCGCCGCGGCCATCGCCGGATAGGGAGGTCCCGGTGGCGCGACTTCTCATCTTCGCGCGACGCAGCCTGGTAACCCGTCCGGTGCCGTCCGGCCAGCCGGCGCTGTTGTTGGAAGGTTCGTGGCCGGACACGGCTTCACCATGGCATCAATCGCTCGACGAAGCGATCGACGGCCGGTTCGATGGGATCGACCAAACGGCGGCCGATTGGGCCGAGCAGATTGCGGCCGATTCTCCGACCGGCGACGGTTTGTCAATCGGCTACCTCAACGCCTTGCCGCTGCGATACTACCTGGTAAAGCTGCTGCGCGTCGCCGCGTTCTTCACTAACGTGGCGGAGGGCGGTGAGAGAAAAAGGTGGTTGGCACAAAGCACAGGGTGGCTGGGGCAAAGCGCAGCGGTGCCCCAGGGAACTCACGTCGACTTGACCATCTCCGCCGAACAAGACGGAGACTACGCCCGCGTCATCTCCGATCTCTGCCGCGCTGCCGGGGCACGTTATCGCGCTGACCGCGTTGCATCCCGTCCAACGCCACGCAACCGCTTCCCGGCCAACCCGCTTTGGCGGCGCATCGTCGGACGCTGCTGTGGCGGGCGCTCTCCGAAGACGGATCGCTCATGCCCGCGGCCCCGCATCGTGCTCTGCGGCAACCCCCGGCTGCTGGGGCCCGTTTGCCGCGAGTTGCTCGACCGGCACGCGCGCGTCTGGTGGCTGGTCGATCGGTTTGCCGTGAAGTTGTGGTTGCGTTGGCGAGCGGCCGGCGTAGGGCAACTCGTTTGCGACTCGAGCGAAGGACGCGAGAACCGTTTGCCGAAACCGCGTTTGAGGGCGGAACTTGCACAGCGTCTTTCGCTGGGCGGTGTGGATCTGGCCGTGCCCATCGAGCGCTGGCTGAACGACCGCGCAGCGACGCACGGCCCTTGCCAGACGCGACTGATCGAGCGGATCGACCACCACTTCCACGGTGTACGGCCCGACGCGGTGGTGCTCGACGAAGACGCCACGCCGCTTGCCCGGGCGGCGGTTGCTCTCGGACGACGGCACGAGGCCCGATCGTTCGTCGTGCAACACGGGGCGCCGTATTGCCGTTTCGGGTTCAGCCCGCTGGCGGCCGATCGGTTCTTGGCCTGGGGGACATCATCGAAACGGCGATTGGTTGCATGGGGAGTTCCAAGCGAGCAGATCCGTGTCGTGGGGATGCCCCGCAGCGCGCTTCCGCCGGTGGTTTCTCGCCCGCTTGACGCCACACGGCCGCCGCGCGTGCTACTGCTGGCAACTGCCCCGCCGCGAGACGGCCGCCCCGATTCTGTCGCCTTGCAGCTTTCCGGCCGCAAATACGCTGAGATGCTCCGTGTGGTTTTCGCCTCAATGGCCGCCGTCGAGGGCGCGGAGTTGATCGTCAAGCTGCACCCACGCGCCAGCGACGATCCGGTGATCCGCACGTTACAGGCGGAGTTTCCCGCGCTCCGCTGCCGCGTGGTTCGCCGAGGCCGGTTCGAGCGCTGGCTCGATCGGGTCGATTGCGTGTTGAGCTGTGGGTCGAGCGCCGGCGTAGAAGCGGCCACGACCGGCGTCCCCGTAACCCAACTCGCCCCGGCCAGCGCCACCGGCTTCCTGCCGGACGGCCAATGGGGGATGGCCGGCACGGCGAGCAATCGGCGGGAACTCGATCGGCTGTTGGCCGCTGCGCTCACCGCGGATCGCAAGCCCGGCCCCGATCCCCAAGTCTTCGCCGCCCTCGGCCGCAACGCCGCGGCGCGAATCGCCCAAGAGGTTCTGACGTTCCCATATCCCGAAATCACACCACAGCCGTTTAGCAGCCGCCGGCACGGCGGCTTGACGCCGAATGCTGCTGCCGGCGAAGCCGCCGTACCGGCGGCAGCTAAACGAAGAAGCCGGAATGCGCCGCACGGTGTAGTGGCTCCCCGCTCAACTCGGTAACGGGACGTTCCCCACGTGACCACGCAAATCGACACGCTCGAGCGAAAGACCCTCGCCGCCCCCGCCGGCGGTTGGCGGCGGGTGTTTGGCGATTGGGCGCTGGTCGGTTCGGCAACGACGGTCTGCCACGGGCTGGGGGCCGTTACGAGTCTGCTCTTGCGGCTGCTGTTGAGTCCGGCCCAGATGGGGATCTGGCAGGCGCTGAAGCTGCTGATGAGCTACGGCAACTATGCCAACCTGGGCATCAGCAAAGGGGCCGTGCGCGAGTTCAACGTGGCCCTGGGCAGCGGCCGGACCGACGCGGCGCGGCGCGGCCTGAATCTGGCCTTTACGGTCAACACGGTCACTAGTCTTCTCTACGCCGTTGTGCTCGTGGCCGCCGGCCTTTGGGTTGCCTCCGGCGACGGAGTATGGGCCGGAAGTTGGGCCCTCGGGCTGACCGTCGTGGGGATCATGGCGGTCGCGGCCCGCTACGTGACTTTCCACGTGACGATCCTGCGGGCGAAACAGGACTTCAATGCCACGTCGCGGTTATCGATCCTCGAAGCCGTGCTGACGCTTGTCGTCGCCGGATTGGCCACGTGGCAATTTGGACTGCCCGGGCTGTTCGGTGGAACCGTCGTTGTGCTTCTCGCCTCAGGCATCTACGTCCGCCGTCGGGCGGCCGCGCGGCTTCGATTCGCTTGGGATACGGCCGAAATGCGCCGGTTGATCGCCATCGGAGCGCCGATCCTGCTGGCCGGGGCCGTGGGGTCGCTGTTCCGCTCGCTCGACAAGCTGATGATCTTCGCCTACCTTAGCGACCGCGAGTTCCAACTCGGCTGCTATACGCTTTCGCTGATGGTCACCGCCCAACTCTTCGGCTTCGGCAACATGCTGGCCACGGTTACCGGGCCGCGTTACGGCGAGCAGTTCGGGCGTTTGGGCGATCGCCGGGCCGTGGCGCGGCTTGCCGCCCGGGCGAGCGAGTTGCAGGCGGCCGCCATCGCGCTGCCCGCCGCCCTGGCACTGGTTGCCGCGCCGCCGCTGTTGCGTTGGATGTTGCCCGACTACCGTAGCGGCCTGGCACCGCTGGCGTGGTTGGTTCCCGGCGTCGTGCTATTGGTGCTGGCGTTGCCCGGCAGCCAGTTCCTGGTAGCGGTCGGCCGGCAGCGCCGGGCGCTCGGCGCCGTGCTGTTGGCCACGGCGGTGGCCGCGGTGGGGAACCACTTTGCGCTGAGCGGCGGGCATGGGCTCGTCGGCGTGGCCGCCGCAACAACGATTGCCTACGCGGTCTACTTCCTGACGGTCACGGCCGTCTCGCTCTGGATCGAACTCGACGGCCCCGCTCGGCTGCGTCACACGGCGCTGCTGCTTCTCGCCACCGTGCCGCCGGTCGGCTTGGCGTTATGGCTGCGACGCGTGCAACGCTCGGATGACGTCGACACTGGCACGGTCGTGCTTCACATCGCGGCCGTATCGTTGGTCTGGGCACTGTCGGCAGCCATTTCCTGGCGCCGCGGCGGCTCCGGCTCAGTTGTTTAGCAGCCGCCGGTACGGCGGCTTCGTAGACGCGGCGCATTCCCACATCAAGCCGCCGTGCCGGCGGCTGCCAAACGACGAACGGCTGCTGACTGCGAACAGCGACCGAGTATCGGGCATAAAGACGAGCGCGATCGGCGTTTGGCGCGACCACCGGTCGCGGCTTTGTGAGAGGCAGTTCACCAGAGGTCTTTCGTCTTCCGGCGGACCGCACGGCTGGTGGTCTTCGAGGTCGACGCGCCGCTGTCGTCGTCGGTATCTTCGCCGGGGATGCTCGACACCTGCTGCTGGAAACACTTGGCCACCGCGGGCGTAACGAATCGGGTCGGTTGGGCGAAGCTGTGGCGGTCGCTCACGCCGGGCCGGGCGAAATAGTAATAGCGCAGCGGACAGCAAACGTAGAGCCAGTTCTTCGCCCTGGTCATCGCCACGTAGAACAGCCGCCGCTCCTCCTCGACCTCCTCCGGGTTCTTGGTGGCCATGTCCGACGGGATATTGCCGTCGCTGGCGTGGATCACGTAGACTGCGTCCCACTCCAACCCCTTGGCCGAATGGATCGTGCTGAGCACAAGCCAGTCGTCGTCCAGATGCGGCGGCCCGGCCAGGTCTTGGGTCGAGGAGGGCGGGTCGAGCGTGATCTCGGCCAGCATCGTCTGCCGGTTGCTGTAGCGCGAGGCGATCAGTTCGAGTTGCTCCAGGTCGCGCATGCGGGCGTCGACGTGGTCGTACTTCGTCTCCAGCAGCGGGGCGTAGAACTTCCGCACGCGATGCACCTGGGCCGGCAAGTCATCGGAGGGCTTGACCAACCCCTCGAGCAGCTTCACCAACTTCGGCCAAAGCTTCGCTGCCGCCGCCGGCGGATTCCACTTGCGCCAGGTTTCAAAACGCCCGTCGGCCGCCAACAACGTCTCCATCAGCCGCCGCGCCCGCGTGGGCCCGATGCCGGGCAACAACGGCAGCAATCGCGTGCCGGAGACCACGTCGCGCGGGTTTTCGGCCAGCCGCAAGAATGCCATCAGGTCCTTTACGTGGGCCGTCTCGACGAACTTCAGCCCGCCGTACTTGTGGAAGGGGATGTCGCAGCGGGCCAGCTCCGCCTCGAGCACCATGCTGTGATGCGACGCCCGAAACAACACGGCCTGACGCCGCAGATCGATGCCCGACTCGCGATGCGCGAGGATCCGCCGGATCACGAACTCGGCCTGATCGTCTTCGTCTTCGCAAGAGACCAGTGCCGGCTGCTCGCCGTCGGTCCGCTGTGACCAGAGGTTCTTGGTGAAGCGTTCCGGCGCCACTTCGATCACGCGATTCGACGCCTTGAGAATCGGCTCGGTGCTGCGGTAGTTCTGCTCGAGCGTAACGACCGTGGCGCCTTCGTAGTGCCTGGGGAAGTCGAGAATGTTGCGGACCGTCGCCGCGCGGAAGGCGTAGATCGACTGGGCGTCGTCGCCCACCACGGTTACGCCCTTGCCGTCGGGCGAAAGGCCGTAGAGGATCTCCGATTGCAGCACGTTGGTGTCTTGGTATTCGTCGATCAACACACAATCGAACTGCTTGCGGATGATCGGGCCGATCTTCTCGTCGGCCAGCAGGGCGC
This sequence comes from uncultured Planctomycetaceae bacterium, assembly GCA_964472545.1. GTDB lineage: Bacteria > Planctomycetota > Planctomycetia > Pirellulales > Thermoguttaceae > CAYYNP01. The sequence continues at coordinate 12,232 of CAYYNP010000148.1, forward strand.
TGAAGTAGACCAGCAGATCGTCGTAGTCGAGCACGCCGGCCGATTCCTTGCGGTCGACGTACCCGTTGAACAGCTTCTTCAACTCTTCGGACCAATCGCGGCACCAGGGGAAGTGGTTCTTCAACACGCGGGTGAGCTTCTGCCGGGCGTTGACGCAGCGGCTGTAGATCGACATGCAGGTACCCTTCTTGGGAAACCGCTTGTCGGTCTTGGCCAGCTTCAGGTCGGTGCGGACGACGTTCAACAGGTCTTCGGAATCGGACCGATCGTGGATCGTAAACGAAGCGGGCAGGCCGATCGCCTTGCCGTGGCGGCGTAGCAGCCGTGTGGCCACGGCATGGAACGTGCCGCCCCAGACGCGCGTGCTGCGGAGCTGTTTCGGGCGGCTGCCGGAAGACTGCGGAGTGTTCGCCGCCGCCTCTTCCTGGAGTCGGGTCAACTGCCGCAGCAGGCCGTCGACACGGCGGAGCATTTCGGCCGCGGCACGTCGGGTGAAGGTCAGCAGCAGGATTCTCGCCGGATCGACCCCGCCGGCCATCTGCCAGGCCACCCGATGGACCAGCGTGGCCGTCTTGCCCGTTCCCGCCCCGGCCACCACCAACAGCGGCCCGTCGCCGTGCGTGGCGGCCCGATGCTGCTGCGGATTGAGCTTCGCGAGGAGTTCGTCGATGGGTGGTTTTGGGTTCATAGAGCCGCGACCGGTGGTCGCGCCCGGCTGCTGTCATGAGAAATAGCACTAATGGGTTGAATTCGTACCATCATATTGGGCTGGCACGCCGGTCGCGACCACCGGTCGCGGCTTTGTGCATTTCAAACGGCATCATACGGATCCGCCCTGTGGGCCGCAAGCGATCGACCTAAGTTATATAATACCAATAACTTAAGCGTGATCGTCAGCCCCCAGACTCGCCTTGATCCACCCGAGCCTCCTCCCTATAATCTCGGCCGTCCATTGCCTGGGCTCTTCACGCAAGGGCTTTTCTGGCTTGAGCTTGCGGTGATTGCCCCCTTTTGGGATCCCCGAACCACAGGGACACCGGTCTACTGAAACGCCCGCCGACCAGTCGATCTTGCGACTCCCGGCGCGCCGTGCCGCGGCCGTGCGCCAGTGGTCGGATTCTGCGCCGGGTGGGGTATTGGCCCCTCTTGATTGTGGCCATCGCGGGGTTCACGGCACCTTCGGCCGGCGAAGAGCTGCCTCAAGATGCCGCCGCCGAGCCGATCAACGTTTCGGCCCGGAGTGCCAATCGCTGGTTTCACGGGAGCACGGAGGTCTGGACCCTGCTGGGCAACTGCCGGATCTCCCAGGGTACGAACACGGCAACGGCTCACGAAGCCGTGGTTTGGATCGACCACGCCGCCGACCCCCGCGGCCGCAGCACACTGTCGGCGTATCTCGAAGGCAACGTGCAGGTCGAACCGGACAAGCGGCCGGAGAACCAGCCGCGGCCGCAGCAGCTCGAGATTGGGCCCTTCCACACCACGCAACCGATCCGCGTGCAGACGGGCTACACCGGCGGCGAGCCGGAGGTCAAGCCGGCGGTCTATCTTCGTGGTGTGCAGCGGCGGCGGCCCCCGCCGTCGTCGATGCTGCGACGCACGCAATACACCGAGCCGGCCGGCGAGACGATCCTTGGCCAGACGATGCCCGGCGGCACACGGCGGATTTGGGCCGGCCCGCGCAGCGACTCGGCGGGAGCCCAAGCCGTTTGGGAGCACAATCCGGAGACCAACGAGTGGGTCGGCGTGATCGACGGCGGCGTGATGATGAACATCTACGGCCCCGACGCTGACGACCTGATCGGCATCTCGACCGATCGGGTGGTGATCTGGACCAGCGGCCTGGAGCAACTCGACCTCAGCGGCGCGTCGCTGCAAAGCGCCGACCTGCCCTTGGAGGTCTATCTGGAAGGCAACATCATCTTCCGCCAGGACCAGCGGGTGATCCACGCCAAGCGGATGTACTACGACCTGACCAACGAGAGCGGCACCGTACTGGAAGCCGAGATGCTCTCGCCGGTGCCCGAGTACGACGGGATCTTGCGGCTGAAGGCCGACAAGCTGCGGCAGGCCGGCAAGGGCCGCTACTTCGCCGAGAACACGTTCATCACGTCCAGCCGCATGGGTGAGCCGGGTTATCGTATCCAGTCGGGCAACGTCTACTTCGAAGACAACGAATTTCCCCTGTTCGATTCGGTCACGGGAACGCCGGTGCTCGACCCGAAGACCGGCACGCAGGCAATCGGACACGACCGCTCGGTCACTTCACAGAACAACTTCCTCTTCCTCGGCAAGGTGCCGATCTTCTACTGGCCCACGCTGGCCACGAATCTCGAAGACCCCACGTTCTACATCCGCCGCGCGCGGATCAAGAACGACAGCGTCTACGGCACGCAACTGCTGACCAACTGGAGCGTCTTCGAGTTGTTGGGGATGGAAGAGCGGCCGGCGGGCACCGACTGGGAGATGAGTCTCGACTTCCTCGGCGACCGCGGTTTCGGACACGGCACCACGCTGAAGTACAACCGCGACGGCTTCCTCCGCTTCCCCGGCCACACCACCGGGCTGTTGGACTACTGGGGCATCGAAGACCGCGGTACCGACAACCTCGGCGCCGGACGCCGCAGCGTAGCCCCGGACAAGGACTATCGCCATCGGCTCTTCTGGCAGCATCGCCAACAGTTGCCGGCCGACGTGCAACTTTCGGCGGAAGTTGGCCTGATCAGCGACCGCAACTTCCTCGAAGAGTATTACAAGCGCGAGTGGGACGAACTGAAAGACCAGTCGACCGGCGTCGAACTGAAGCAGATCAACAACAACCGCTCCTGGAGCGTCTCGGCCGACGCCCGGCTAAACGACTTCTTCACCCAAACCGAATGGCTTCCCCGGGCAGACCACTTCTGGCTGGGCCAGTCGCTGCTCGGCGGCCGGCTTTCGTGGTACGAACACTCGCACCTCGGCTACGCCCGGATGAAGCCGGTCGATACGGCGGCCGGCCGGCTGCCGTGGGAAGCCGTGTCCACCGAGGGCGAGGTCTTCGCCACGAGGCACGAGATCGACATGCCGTTTCGCCTCGGGCCGGTCAAGCTGGTGCCGTTTGCCCTGGGCGAGTTGGCCCACTGGGGAGAGGATCTTACCGGCGACGATTTGCAGCGATGGTATTGGCGCACCGGGTTGCGGGCCAGCCTGCCGATGTGGCGGACCGATCCGGACTTCGAGAGCCGGCTGTTGAACGTGCACGGCCTGGCCCACAAGATTGTCTTCAGCGCCGAGGCCTCCGTGGCCGAGGCCAACCGCAGCATGTTCGCGCTGCCGTCGTACGAACCGTTGGACGACGACTCGATCGAGGCCTTCCGCCGCAGCTTTGCGATGGCCGGGCCGCAGTTCGATCCACGCTCCTATGCCCTGCGGTCGGGCATGGGTAGTTGGGTCACCGCGCCCAGCACCGAGATCGCCGACGACATGATGGCCCTGCGCTTCGGGGCCCGGCAGCGATGGCAAACGAAACGCGGGATGCCGGGCAATCGGAAGATCGTCGACTGGGTCGTGCTCGACACGGGCTTCACCTGGTTTCCCGACGAAAACGACGACAACTTCGGCGAGTCGATGGGGCTGGCCAACTACGACTTTCGCTGGCACGTCGGCGATCGGCTGACGCTGCTCTCCGACGGCGTCTTCGACTTCTTCAGCGACGGCCAGCAACTGATCACCTTCGGCACGTATCTCAGCCGGCCGCCGCGCGGCAGCCTCTATCTCGGATTGCGGCTGCTCGAGGGGCCGATCAGCAGCCAGGTGCTTTCGCTTTCGTATAGCTATTGGATGAGCCCCAAGTGGGTCTCGTCGTTCGGCACGTCGATCGACCTCGGCGACGAAGGAAACATCGGCCAGCGTTTCGCGATCACGCGGATCGGCGAGTCGCTACTGGTCAGTGCCGGCTTTACCGTCGACGCCGCACGCGACAACGTGGGGTTCAAGCTGGCCGTCGAGCCGCGCTTCCTGCCCAAGAGCCGGCTGGGCCGGGTCGGCGGGGCTCGGATTCCGATGGCCGGTGAATACGGATTGGAGTAATTGCCCATGTCGTACCAACCACTGCGCTTCGTCCACGCCGGCGACTTCCATCTGGAAACACCGCCGCAAGGATTGACCGAAGTGCCCGACCACCTGCGGGAGCTGTTTCTCGAGTCGGCCTATTGGGCGGCCGAACGGGTATTTGAGAACGTGCTGGCCGAAGAAGCCCAGTTCCTGGTGCTTTCGGGCGACCTGTTGAATCCGAAGCTGACCGGTCCCCGCGGCCCGCTGTTCTTGATGGAACAATTCGGCCGGCTGGCCGAGCGAAACATCCCGGTTTATTGGGCCGGCGGCCGGGTCGACCCGCCGGATGCGTGGCCCTCGGCCTTCGAGTTGCCGGCCAACGTGCATCGATTCCCCGTCGGCGGTGTCCAGGATTTCATCTTCCCCGACGACGGCACGCCGGCGGCCCGGCTGAGCGGCACCTCCCGGGGCCGAAAGCGGGCGATCCGGCCCAAAGACTTCGAGCCGGATGCGGCCGGTTTGTGTACGATCGCGGTGGCCAACGGCACGTTGCCCAGCGGAACGGGCGGGGCCGCCGGGCTGAAGTCCCGGGGGATCGACTACTGGGCCCTTGGCGGCCGCTACGGAAGAAGCACGCCGCTGAGTTCGCCGCACGTGGCCCACTATCCCGGCACCCCTCAAGGCCGCCGGCCCGAACACCAGGGCGTCCACGGCTGCACGCTCGTCGAGGTCGACCAGGATCGCCTGGCGCGGCCGCGGCTGATACCCACCGACGTGATGCGCTGGGTCGGCCAGCGGCTAGTCGTCGACGACGCGACCACGCAAGAGGACTTCGAGAACATGTTTCGCGAGCGGATCGGCACGCTGGTCGACACCACGCCGGGGGTCGATCTGCTGATCTGCTGGCAGGTTGCCGGCAGCGGGCCGCTGTTGACGCGGCTGCGACGTGGCGGGCTAGACAACGACCTGCTCGGTTGGCTGCGTTCGGAATTCGGCTACGGCCCGCCGGCGGCGTGGAGCGTTTCGATCGAAGTGGAATTCTCCGGCGGTGAGATCACTTCCGGCATTCCGTCACGATGGTTCGAGCAGGAAACGATTCGCGGCGATTTTCTGCGTGCCGTGCGCCAGCTTCAACTCGATCCGCAGCAGCCGCTCGAGATCGACGCCTTCCTGGCCGAAGAACACCGCGGCGGCAAGCTAGGGCCCGCGATCGGCGAAATCGGCAAATCGGCCCGCGGACGCGTGCTGCAAGAGGCGGCCCTGTTGGGCGTCGACCTGCTAACCTCAGAGGAGGCCCGACCGTGAACATCACCGGCCTTTCGATCGACGGTTTTGGCGTTTGGAACGGACTGAGCCTTCAGGGGCTCGACGACGGGTTGAACGTGCTCTACGGCCCCAACGAGGCGGGCAAGACGACCCTGCTGCAATTCGTCCGCTCGGCTCTCTACGGCTTCTCGCCTGCTCGGCAGAAGTACCTCCCACCCAAACGCGGCGGGCGCCCCGGCGGCTCCATCGGCATCGCCGGCCCCCACGGCCGTTTTCAACTCGCGCGCTACGACCGGACCGACCCCGACGCGACACATCCGCACGTCATGCTCACGGCCGCCGACGGCACCCGCCAGGGCGAACACCTGGTCAAGTCGCTGCTGGCCGACGTCGACGAACCTACCTTTAACAACGTCTTTGCCGTGGGGCTCCGCGAGATCCAGGAACTCGGCACGCTCAGCGACACCGAAGCCGCCGAATCGCTCTACGGGCTGAGCGTGGGGCTGGATCGCGTTTCGCTGGTCGAGGTGATGCGGGAATTGCAGACCTCGCGCAACCGCGTACTCGACGCCGAGGGCGGGCCGTGCCAGGTGCTCGAACTGCTCGAGCGGCGTCAGGCGCTCCGCGCGGAGATCGAAGAACTCGGCAAGGTCACCCACCGCTACGGACGCCTCGCCGCCCAGCGCGATCAACTCCAAGGCGAGATCTCCCGGCTGGAGGAAAAGAACCGCAGCGCCGAGCGGCAGGCCCGCGTAGCCGAGGTGGCCATTACCGTCCGCGACCGCTGGCATCGGCGTGCCGAACTCGACGCCCAACTGGCCGCGCTCGATCCGGCCGGCCCGATCCCCGAGGACGCCGTCGAGCGGATCGACGGGCTGAACGCCCAGTTGCAAAAGCACCAGCAGTTCACCGAGCAGTGCCGCGGGCGCTGCAAGGAGATCCGCCGGGAGGCGGCCGCGCTGGCGATCAACGAACCTCTGCGCCGACAAGCCGCCCGCATCGAAGCGATCGCCGAGCAGCAGCCGTGGATCACCACCTTACGAAAGCGGATCGGCGAACTGGAAGGCGAAACGGCCGGATTGCGGAAGGAACTCAACGAGGAGCAGAAGCAGCTCGGACTGGGCGATCGATCACAAACCGATGCGCTGCCGAACGTCTCTTCGCGTTCGCTGGCCGTCCTGCGCACGCCGGCCCGGGACCTGAAATGCTGCCGGGCGCAGCTCGCCGAAGCCCAGCAGCAGGTCGACGACGCCGGCCAAAGCGACCGTTCGCTGGCCGGGAAGATCGAATCGGCCCTGGCCGCCCGGGGCCAAAGCGACCTGGCCGACGCCATCGAGCAGGCCGGGGAGCTGATGTCGCAACTGCGGCGGCGCGTGCAACTCGACGAACAGATCGACCAGATGACCCGCTCGCAACAAGACCTCGAAGAGCAAAGTCTCGAATTGGTCGACCGCGAGTTGCTGCCCACCGGCCTCTTGTTCGCGCTGGGCGGCCTCTTCGTTCTCGGCGGGATGCTGGCCTTGGCCGGGCTGTTTCTGCCCCAGAGCATCATCGGATCGGCCGGCCAGTGGATGGCCGGCTTGGGCTTGGGTGGGCTCGCCGCCGCGGGCTTTGGCAAGATCATGCTGGAACGCTCCAATGCCCGCCGGCTCGACAGTTGCCAACGCCAGATCGACATGCTGCAGAAACAGATCGGCCGGGCAAGGCAAGAACGCACCACCTTGGACGAAGCGCTCCCCAAGAGCGATTTGCCGCTTGCCGAGCGGATGCAAATGGCCGAGCACGATCTGACGGCGTTGGAGGAACTCGTGCCGCTGGACACGCGCTTAGGCGCTGCCCGAGAACAGGCCGAAGCCAGCGGGGCCCGCCTACGCCGAGCCGAATCGGAGTTGGAAGCCGCCCGACGCGGCTGGCGATTGTCGCTACGTTCGGTAGGTCTGCCGGAGCGATTGGCCCCGAAACAGGTCCGCCGGCTGCTACAGCGCTGCGAACAGATCGGACGCATTCAGCGGCGATTGGGACATCGCAACGAGGAACTGGCCCATCGCCGCGACGAACTGGAGTCGCTCTTGGGGCGCGTCCGCCAACTCGCCGACGAGACGGGCACGGCCGTCGGCAACGACGACCCGATCGCACAGATCCGTCAACTAGCCGAGGCCGTGGCCCGGCAGGAAGAGCGGCTCGAACATCACGACACGCTGCGGCGCGAATACCGCCGGCTGCGACGCCGTGGCGCCAAACACCGTCAGGCCGCCGCCCGGGCAAAGCATCGCCGCCGCGAGGTCCTCTTTGAAGTGGGCGTGCGTGACGAGGCCGAGTTCCGCCGCCGCGCAGAGCAGGCCGCCCAAGCCGGCGGACTCCGCCGGGACCGCGAGGCCGTGGCTCGCGAAATCGCCGCCGCGCTGGGCTCGCAATGCACGGAAGAAGACGTCGCCGCACAACTCGAGCAGGACTCCCAGCGCCGGCTGGAAAGCGTGCGAGACGAGTTGCTCGAGCGGCTCGGCACCTTCGAGAAACAGCTTCACGAACGCTTGGAGAAACGCGGCCAACTCGCCGAACAGCTCAAGGCCCTGGCCGACGACCGGCAGCTTGCCGCCAAGATGCTCGACCTGGGCGTCGTGCAGAAGCAACTCGACGAGGCCGTGCGGCGGTGGCAAGTGCTGGCGGTCACCTGCCAGGTCGTCGAGTCGATCCGCGAAAGCTACGAACGCGATCGCCAGCCCGAGACGCTGCTAGAGGCCTCCGGATATCTCGACCGTCTGACCAAGGGACGCTACCGCCGCGTGTGGACGCCCCTGGGCCAGGACGTGCTGCGTGTCGACGACGCCGAAGGCAACGCGCTTTCGCCGGAAGTGCTCAGTCGGGGCACGCGCGAGCAGTTGTTCCTGGCGTTGCGGTTGGCGCTGGCCGCCGCCTTCGGGCGCCGCGGGGCCAAACTGCCGCTGATCCTCGACGACGTGCTGGTCAACTTCGACGCCGAACGGGCCAAGGCCGCCGTGGGCGTGTTGCGAGATTTCGCCGCCGAGGGACATCAGGTCCTCGTCTTCACCTGCCACGACCACCTGCAGAAGACCTTCAAGTCGCTGAAGGTGCCCGTCAGCCACCTGCCCGACAACACGGAAGCCGGCGCCAGCCCGGTGACGTTCGAGCCGGCATCCAAGCCGAAGTCCAAACGCAAGCGCTCGAAGAAGGCCGATCCGCCGCCGCAACCACCGGTCGAGATCGAGCCGGCGGTCGAAGAACCGGTGGCGGAGGAGATCCCCGCGATTGAAGAGGCCGAGGTTGCGGTCGAGGCGGAGGTCTTGCCCGTCGAGGAGGCCGATCCGGCGCTCTTCGAGCCGGAAGGAGAAGATGTTGAAGACGTCCCCTGGGCCGAGGAAGAAGAAGACCTCGAAGAACCCGAGGACGAATACGAGGAAGATGAGTACGAAGAGGTCCACGACGAGGCAGACGACGAAGCCGAAGACGACGAGGACTACGAGGAGGCCGAGTACGAAGAAGAGGACTACGAAGAGGACGAGCCCGAAGCCGACGCCGAAGAGGAGTACGAGGAAGAAGACGAGTACGAGTGGGAAGAGGCCTCCTACGACGACGAGTACGAAGACGACGACCCGGCCGCCGCGGCGTAGCGGGCAGGGGCTGGGAAGGACGGGAGGTTCTGGCGGAACGGTTCGATTCGGCCGCCCCGGTTAGCCGACGGAGGTTATCTTATGCGCTGCTCAGTCACGATCGTACTTCTCGGGTTGATCTTCTCGCCGACGACCGACCGCGAAGTTGCAGCAGCCGCCGACCCCCAAGCGCGCGAGCCGGCCACGCAGCCGCCGAGAGGCTACGTTTCCCCTCAGGCCGCGTATGACGCGTATCGAACTGCCTGCCAGCAGAGAGACTGGCGGACGTTCTTTGCCTGCCATGCTCCTTGGGCACAAGACGACCTGGCTAGCGGTGCGCCCCTTCTACTCGTGTTCTTGGGCGATCTCAAGCGAGCCGTAGCGATACTCGATAAGTACCGCGTTGACTCGACTGCGGAGAAGCAAGCCCACTGTTCTGTACAATTCTCGGATAAGGCCACAATGTTTGAGGAGGCAATGGCTGCCGCCTGCAAGCTGGGTTTCGACCCGCCGCCTCTTGGCGACCTGACGCTGCTGAGCCTAGACGCCACCAGGGCAACCGGCAAGGCACGGACCGTCACCGATGTCCACACCTGGGGATTCGCAGAAGGATGGACGCGAAAGAAGAAGGTCACCTACTTGGAGATCGAGTTCTGGCGACTCGACGGCCGATGGTTCGTGAGCCACGGCCCTCCTCCTCCGCCACCGCCGCCGCCAGAGGGGCACGACTCCCCGCAGGCCGCATTCGACGCGTACCGAAAGGCCCGCGCCGAGAAGAACTGGCGGGCCCTTTTCTCCTGCCATACGCCGCGGCGGCAGGACGACCTCCTTATCAGATCGCTCTTCAACCTGATAATTCGCGACTACCAGCAGTTCAAGACGATACTTCGGAGGCATTGTGTCGACACGACGGCTTTGGAAGCAGCACGCTCTGGCAAGAACGTGGACCATGAGGCCGTCTGGAAGGCTATGCTGGGACAGATGTTGTTCAAGGTCATGGTCTTTGAAGAAGTACGCGAGGCCCTGGACAGGCCCGATTCCACGCCATCGCCGCTCGGCGAGTTGGAGATGCTGAACGTACGCGGCACCAGGGCAACCGGCAAGGCAAAGATCGTGGTCTCTTTCCACTCCTGGGGGCCAGAACGAGACGGACAAGGGCGCGAGCTGAAGCAGCATCGCGAGTTGACGCAGTACCAAGAGTTCCACTTTCGGCAACTCAACGGCAGGTGGTACTTGAGCGATGCTCCGCCTCCGCCGGAGTCGGAGGAAGACGACGACACGGCCGAAGCACCGTAAGCTGGATGAGGTGTACCGCGACCTTAGGTATGTGACATGGGTGAGATTCCGGAGACGAACGTACCGCAAGCATCCCCCTCGAGCCTCGCCCCCCGCGGCCGCGTGGTCTCGATCGACGCCCTGCGCGGCTTCGATATGCTCTGGATTATTGGCGGATGGCACGTGGTGATGGCATTCAAACCGCTGCCCGCATGGCTGGAGTACCACTTCTCGCATCCGAAGTGGGTCGGCTTCTCGGCATGGGACATGATCATGCCGCTGTTTCTGTTTGTCGTCGGCGCGGCGATGCCGTTCTCGTTCGCCCGGCGGCGGGACAAGGGCCACAGCACGGGGGAGATCTATGGGAAAGTCCTGGTGCGTTTCGTGGTGCTGTTCGTGCTGGGGATGATCGCCCAGGGCAAGCTGCTGGAGTTCAATCTGAAGACGTTGCACATCTACACCAACACGCTGCAAGCGATCGCCTGCGGCTATCTGGTAGCCGCCGTCCTGCTGCTGCACTTCTCCACATGCTGGCAGGTGGCGACCACGGCGGCGTTGCTGCTGGGATATTGGGCCCTGCTGATGTGGGTGCCCGTGCCGGGTGAGAAGGCTGGCCTGTTATTGCCACAGACGAACCTGGCCATTTGCGTCGACCGAGCGATCCTAGGGCAATTCATGGACGACGACACCACGTACACCTGGATCCTCAGCAGCATGGGGTTCGCCGCCACGGTGATGTTCGGGCTGTTCGCCGGAAAGTTGCTCCGCTCTGGGCTAACGCCTTGGGCCAAAGTCGCGTGGCTGGTGATTATCGGCCTGCTGTGCCTCAGCGCCGGGCTGCTGTGGAGCCTCAGGTTCCCCTTCATCAAGCACATCTGGACCAGTTCGATGGTCCTTTGGGCCGCCGGCTGGAGCTACCTGTTGCTGGCCGCCTTCTACGCGGTGATCGACGTGCTCGGCTACCGCCGTTGGACCTTCCCGCTGGTGGTGATCGGCTCCAACGCGATCTTCGTCTACATGGCCACCCGCGTGATCGACTTCAAACACGTCAGCCACCCGATCTTCGGCGGGCTGGCGCGTCACTGCGGCGATTATGAGAAGCCCGTGCTCGCGGCGGCCACGCTGTTGGTGATCTGGCTAATGCTGTGGTACATGTACCGCAAGCGGACGTTTCTGAAGGTGTGACGGGGAGGGAAGGATGAAGGCGGAAGGATGAGGGATGAAGAAGAAAGGATAACGGCGCGTCGCCACGGATGCAACGCCCCAAGTCCCTAGCCCCAAAAAACCCCGGCCCGAAAAAAACAAGCAGAAGAACAACAACAAAAGCAACCCCAGAAGCC
>CAYYNP010000149.1:0-23722 GCA_964472545.1 uncultured Planctomycetaceae bacterium
AGGAGATCGTCACCTACCCTCCACTTTGTGCCATTTGAGTTGAAACACTACATCCCGACGCTGGTACTCAATATCTGCGTGCTTGATGCACCGATGGTCGTAGTCGGCAATCCAGACAACGCCCAATCCGTTCGCCTCGAACCGTGGGTGCGTATCCTACGTCAAGAAGCCAAGCCTGACCGTCACATTGTTCGCTACGCACATTATGTGGTCGATGTCGTGCATCGTGGTTTCTTGGACGAGTTCTTCAATACTCACATTGAGGAGTTCCTAGCTGCCTACCGTCAGCGGCTGTGCGATAAGTACGATGTACTGCGTGGCGGTGGGGTAGTGGCTGATCTCGACTTGTGGACTTGGAATGACGTGGCCATCGCATAGTGGAGTAGGGTGCGTCGTGACGCACGGCGAATCACCCCTGTTGCTGACCGCTTGACATGCCGTTGCTGCATCTTGCAAGATGACCGTCGTGGCGATACGTGTCCGAACGGGGTGGTGCGTCACGACGCACCCTACGGCTGGCTCTCCGCAACAGTGTCCGGACCACCCCGCGTATGGGCGACGGCATCCACCACTACCCCGTGCTAAAGCACGGGGCTAATACCGCTTCGCGGGAAGGGCCATGAATGGCCCTGATGCGTTTTGGACCGTCACAGACAGCCGAGGACACAACGTGGCAAAGGGCTTACTCGTCGAGCAAGGTCCCTAGCCGATTGCGGAACCAACCTTCCGGTTGTCGGTCGCGAAGCGCCCGCAACTTGGCAAGTTCCTGATCGTCTAACCGCCCTTCGAGACCGCGCAGGAGGGCTTCGACAAAAGGCTCCTCGTACTGGTTGTCGGTGTCGGTGGGTCGGAATTCGAGTACCGTTTGCAGCCACCGCTGCTTGATCCGGAGTTGCGTTGCCTCCGGGATCCAACGCAGAGAGTTGCGCAACCTGTCGACGATAAACTCGTGGTAGCGAGTAATCGGACGCTTCGCCTGGTCACGCAGAAGCATATCGATGATCTCGGCATCGGTTACCTGTGCGAACCCGTCTAGAACAGTTCTGTAGAAACTCAACGAGTACCCTACGGCCTTGACGGAGTCGCGCTGGGACCACGCTTGTATCCACGCCCGCTTAATCCTCTGGCGGTCCTCTTCCTTGCCAAACTGCGCAGCGAAACTGAGCGCGCTTGCTATCCTCGAGTGGTGGGCGGTAAGCGGGCGCTTCGCCTGCTCCCGAAGCAGCACGTCAACGATCTCACTGTCGGCGAAACGTCCCAACAGGCTGAAGAGGCTACCGTAGTATTCGTATTCACCCCGGCCTTCCTCGTTGGATTGGAGTTCAGCCAGGGCCTTCAACAGCGCCTTGCCGATTCGCAGACGGTCCTCCTCATCGGCTTCTCGGACAATCGCGTCCAGTGCCTTCACGGTCGACGCGTGTTGGTTCGTGATCGGGCGGGCGGCCAATCTGCCAAGTAGCACGTCGATGGTATCCGCAGCGGGCAGCCTACCCAACTGCGCGAGGACACTGTCGAGAAAACGCTGCTCGACGGGCCGGTTGCCGACAGTTCCGAACTCTCGCAATATCTGCATCCACGCCCGCGTGATTCGCAGCCGGTCTTCCTCCGACACCCAGGCGACCTTCCCCAGCCCGTCCGCAATCAAACTGTGCTTGCCTGTAATCGGACGCTTGGCCTGTTCGCGAAGCAGCGCGTCGACGGCTTCACTATCGGCGTACCTCGCGAGGATCGACAATAGCCCCTCGACGGTGTTGTGGTAGTTGCGCCATGCCCCCATGTCTGTGGTGGGACTCAGTGCGTCGGCGTCTCCGATGGCGTCAATCAGCAATCGCCGGGCGCGCGGGAACCTGTCGGCGGCACACTTTACCGGCCAATATCGAAGCAAGCGCACCAGCGCGAATCGCCTTTGCGAAAGGCCTTCGTCCTCAAGCTCCTCCAGACAGTCCAAGATCGCGTCCATCGGGCGCGCGTCGCGTCGCCCACGAAAGACTTCGTTTAACTGGTCAAGGCAACACATGTAAGATTGCTCTCGCTTCAACGCGTCATCTTGGAGTTTCTGACCGGCGGGCAACGCCTTGAAAGACTCCAGGGATTGCTCCACGATTTCAAGCAACACGGGAGAGGTCCGCGGATGTGGAAATGCCCTGAGGATGAATTGGGCGTCCTCGTCGAGGCCTCCCGCCTCTCCCGATAGCAACTCCGGGAGTCTCTCAATGGGTTGCATCCCTTGAGCCACCTCGTACAAATCGACAAACCTCTTCGTACGCCTGTGAATTGCAATCAGCCGCCACTCGTCCGCCTGCTGCGTCTTGCCCAGGTAGATCACCACTTCCGTGCCGGCTTTGAACAGTTCGGAGGCCTTGGGCCCCGCGTCGCCCCGACAACTGAATGAGGGCAATTCGTCTTTCGTCAGGATTCGCCCTTGCTTCGTCGGGCCTTTGAGGACTCGATCGATCTTCAGTTCGATCAGTTGAGCCTCCCCGTTCTCGAGCGAATCACCGATGGTTCCCAGCACTACCAGTGGTGCTGAAACCTTCATGTCGATCGGCCTCTGTGACATGTCGGCTTGTGAAGAAGAGGAACGTGGAATTCGCAGAAGCACGCTGCCACGCTCCCCGTCTGCAACGATTGGCCGATCACCGTTGGTCGAGACGTTCTGAGATGGCGTGGAAAAAGGCCAAAACGTCACCGTTGCCACTGCAAGTGCCGTGCTAGCCGCCAAGGCCGACCACAGCATCAAACGTCGCGACGGTCCGGTTGCTCGGACCGCGGAAGTTGCGGCCACCCGCTGCCTGACGTTCTCGGCGAGCGCACTATGATGCTCGCGGCGCCGGTAGAGACGCCGCAGCGCTTCGTCCGCTTTGTCACGTTCGTTGCTCATTTCGTACTCCTATCCCGTGATAGTTGGGCCAGCTCGGCGTCGGCTCGCAGAGACTGGTATGCCCGGGAAAGGGTCTTTGTCACGGAACCGACGGTCCGGCCCAACCGGTGGGCAATTTCAGCGGCAGTCAGGTCGTCGGTGTACTTCAACGCCAGCACGACCTGCATCGAATCCGGCAGACGAGCGACTGCGGCCTCGAGAGTCTCGTGCCAAGGTTCGTCGCGCGACGGGCCGGACCGTTCGCTCACGTCAGTCAGCGGCAACGTCCGCTTGCGAGGGCGGGGAGCGCTATGCCGGGCGATCTTCAACAGGTATCCGCCGAATCGGCTCGGATCGCGCAACCGTGTCAGCCGCTGATAGGCCGTCACCAGGGCATTCTGCACCGCCTCGTCCAGACCGGCACCGCGCAATCCCCGACCGGACCAGAATCGCTCCACCATGGGCAGATACCGCCCCACCAGCAGGGCATATTCGTCCCGTTGGCCGGCCAGCACCCGCCGCACGAGTTCCGCGTCGCTTGGCCCGTCGTCGGTCAGTTCACAAGGTCGGTCCGTGGCGATGTCGTCCATCTACCCTATAGAGGCGCTCAAGGGCGGGAATTGCGGCATGGTTGGGGATTCTTCGCGAACATATCGCGATTTCCATCTCACGGCACTCCCGACTTCACCATAGATGGGGCTCTCGTTCCGCCGAGCGGCTTAGATGTCGAGCCGAATCCGCGGGTGGGCCCGACACTTTTCCGCATCACGTGTTGCGAGATCTTCTGCTTGCATCTGCTCGGCCAGGGCACGGATGCGGGCGTCGCTGTGCGTGAGGAACTGCGCGAAGGCCTTGTGCTTCTTCTGCGGAATGACCCTACCCCAGTTCACGCAGCGCTCGAGATTGCGACGTGCCTGCCGGTAGGCTAGTTCCCCGGCGCCGACTCCTGCGCAGTCGCGGCAGAGATGGCGGGCGTAGCCGCGGCCGGAGAACTTCTCGTTTGCTCGCCGGCGATCACATGCCCAGCAGTAGTGGCCGGCTACGCTGACCTCGCGTTTCTTCTTTCGTGACAACTACCAATCCTCGTCGTATTCGTATTCCGGCGGTGCTTCGCCGCGCGATTCGACAATCGCCGCCTCCTTCAGTTTGCCCTCGTCCGGCACGATCTTCTCCAGCTTCACGTCGAATCGCCATTCGGCGCCGAAATCGTACAGAAACTCCATCGACTGACGTTCGGCCAGCGGCAGTTCGCCGACGGCCAATTCGTCGGTGTGCAACTCGGCGTCATTGATGTACGGGTGTTCGACGCGGACTTGACGGCCGTCGCGCCCGGCGAACCGGAAACCGTAGAGGTGATCGCCGCCGAAGTCGAACGCATTGATGATATACCCTGCCAAATCCTCCAGGTCGAACGTTGCCGGCACGGCAATCCGCCGCCAGGGCTTGCCGAGCGAGACTTTGAAGTAGAAGACGCCGTCGCGCGATTCCGGCTTGGCGATTTCGAGGTTGTTGACCCACTGCGGGAAGAACGGCTGTAGCAGCCGCTGCCAGGCGCCGAACTCCGTGGACGGCCTCTTTCCGGAGAACAGATCGCGCTCGATGGCGCCGAGAACGAGTTGCAGCAACTCGTCGCCAAAAGGTGTGTGCTGCACCTCGGTAACGCACCAGTTCTGCCCTTCGTCGGGGTCCCGTCGCCTGACGGTCATCAGACCGAATAGTTCGAGCAACGCCAGCGTGCATAACCGTTCCGAACTGTACAGGAAGTCGCCCCGCGAACCGTCCTTCCTCGAGATACGGTGGCCGGCCGCCGGGACAGACATCCAGAGGTCGCGAGCGTTTAGCGCAACGGTATTTATCCAACCTCCGCCGCGAAGGCCGATCGTCTCCCAATGGCTCCGCCGCAGCCATGCCTCGAGCAAGTTGAAGTAGCGTTCCGTCGGATTCAGCCGCAGCCACTGCTCATGCATCGCCGCATCGAGCGTCATCCGGCCGCTCGTCTTGCCGTGCCCCTCCGGCACGCCGAGTTGTGTGGCTCGCAGCAACATATACAGCCCGTGGATATGGGGAAACGACCTCTGTTGCGGGCGTTTCAGCCGCGGGCGCAAGGGCCTGGTCATTCGTTCGTCGAGTTCGAACAGCCGCGCCTGCGGCAGGAGATGATACTTGCCAGTCGAGCGGACACCGTCCTCGACGAAACCGATTAAGGCCTCGAAGTCACTCAGGACGCTGCCGGGAGCGTCTTCGTCGATCTTCTGGGAGGCGAGAATACTTCGGTGGGAAGAGGTTGTTTTGGGCATCCGTGGTTCCTCCTAACGAAATCCGTTTGTCGGCTTGCCAGATTGTAACACAACTGCCGCCGTTTGACGACCGGTGACGTGCGCCGCAACGGTCTCGCTCTGTGCCATCCGGCCTTCAGAGCGTCTTCGTCATCCGGAAGAACCTCAATCCGGGGATCGGCAGACGCTTCGGCCACTGCGACTGGACGGTCATCCCGCGGCGCTCGTAGGGGGGTGTTCTTGGCGGAGACGTCCAAGGCGAGTCGGGCCGAGCCGACGGCGAGGGCGCGGGCTTCGATCGAGTCGATCAGTGTCGAGCCGACGCCTTGGCCGCGAAGTTGCTCGTCGACGGCGACGGCTTGGAGGTAGAAATCGCCGTCGGCGACCGTGTCGATGATTCGCATCAGCGGCGCGCAGAGGAAGGACGCGACCATCATCCGCAGATTCCACCTGCCCGCGGCTTGCTTCAGGGGCCGGTTCGAGGAGCGTCGATGTTGCTCGGCCGTGTAGCCGGAGATCATTCCCACGATGTCCTGGCCGTGCTGGGCAAAGGTCACGTTTTGGTGGGACAGGTCGTGGCCGGGCTCGACGAAGGCCCTCGCGATGATGTCCACCGCGCGGCGGCCGAGCATCAGCCGGAAGAAGCCTTCGGCCGCTTGGTCGAGGTAGCGGGCAAACACCTGGCCTTCGACGAAGGTCGGGTTGGCCACTTGGAGCGTTATCGAGTCATGAGGCATGGCGGCCGTCCTTGGACATACGGGGCAACAGGCTCCGGCCTTGGTCCATTCTCAGGATATCGTGAGGCCACGTGTGCTGTAAACGTAGCTTCGATCGACAATTGAGTGTCAAACCGGGTTGCCCGGGAATGGCGGGTAGGGTACGGTGGTCGTCGTGCGCCGAAGCCAGATACAGCGGGATGGAGGCCGCCGAATATGAAGATCGTTGATGACATCAAGGCCGAACGCAAGGCGGGCGTGGTCCGTTGTGGGTTTCTCGATCTCAGCGCGCCGGCGGAGGACGTGGCGACGGCGTTCGGCCTATCCGGCGCTCCTGATAGTCTGCGCTCAATCGACAAGGAGGATGCCGTGCAAATTCTGACGCAATTGTTGCAAGAGGACATGGCTTATGGCAGCCCTCTCATCCCCGAGTCACGGGCTGCCGAACTTGCAGTAGAGTTCCTCGCAGGCTTTGATGCCGTGTCAGCTCGATTCTTCACCAACGTCGACTACAGCCGTGACGGTGAGAAAATCTCGCGAAGGTGCTGGACGGGGCTAAGCTGGGCTCCAATGACAGAAGCGACTTTCGATGCCGGTGTGATCGCTATCTCTACGGCGCGGTCGGCCTGCCTCTGGATTGAGGATGAGGACTAGAAGCCCTCCGTGGACTTCCGCCCTCGGCTACGGCCCGATCCCTGCAACGTCCTCCCAACTCCGCACTAACCACTCTCCACTAACCACTCCCCACTCCTCCCCTCCTACCGTCCCCGCTCCTCAGCCACTACAATCCAAGCCCACCGACAACCACCGGCAAGGAGCCTTGAAATGAACGTCCTGATCATCGGCAGCGGCGGCCGGGAGCATTCTCTGGCCTGGAAGATCGCGCAAAGCCCCCGTACGAAGCGGGTGTTCGTGGCACCCGGCAACGCCGGTTCCGACGGCGACGCGGAGAATATCGACGTGCCGGCCGGGGATTTTCCGGCGCTGGTGGAGTTTGCCAAGGAGAACGACGTTGGGTTGACGGTCGTCGGTCCCGAGGCCCCGCTGGCCGAGGGCGTGGTCGACGTCTTCCAGGAGGCCGGGCTGAAGGTCTTTGGGCCCAGCAAAGCGGCGGCCGAGTTGGAGGCCAGCAAGGTCTTCTGCAAGGACCTGTTGCGCAACGCCGACGTGCCTTCGGCCGATTACCAGGTCTTCAGCGACCCGGACGAGGCGACGACGTACCTCGAGGATCGCGAGGACGTGCCGGTCGTGGTCAAGGCCGACGGGCTGGCTGCCGGCAAGGGCGTGATCGTTTGCAGCGGCCGCGACGAGGCGCTGTCTGCCGTGGAGACGATCGCTCGGGAGAAGGCGTTCGGCGATGCCGGCGACCGGATGGTGATCGAGGAACGGCTCGACGGCCAGGAGGCCAGCGTGTTGGCGATCACCGACGGCAAGACGATCGTCACCTTGCAGCCGGCCCAGGACCACAAGCCGGCCCACGACGGCGACACCGGCCCGAACACCGGCGGCATGGGTGCCTATTGCCCGGCGCCGCTGGTCGACGACAAGATGTTGCATTGGGTCGAGCAGCACGTGCTGGTGCCCACGGTCCACGCCATGAAGCACGCCAAGCGGCCGTTCGCCGGCGTGCTCTATGCCGGGCTGATGATGACCAACCAGGGCCCCAAGGTGCTCGAGTACAACGTCCGCTTCGGCGATCCGGAGTGCCAGCCGCTATTGATGCGTTTGAAGACCGATCTGGTCGACGTGCTTGAAGCGGCCGTCGAGGGACGGTTGGACCAACTCGACCCGCTCGAGTGGGACCCGCGGCCGGCGGTGTGCGTGGTGATGGCGGCCGAAGGCTATCCCGGTAGCTACGCCAAGGGGCTGCCGATTCGCGGCCTGGACGACGCGGCGAAGCTGCCCGACGTGAAGGTCTTCCACGCCGGCACCAAGGCGGCCGACGATAAGATCGTTACGTCCGGCGGCCGCGTGCTCAACGTAACGGCCCTGGGCACCAGCATCGCCAACGCCAAGCTCAACGCCTACACGGCCGTCAAGTGCATCCGCTGGGACGGTGCCTGGTGCCGGAAGGACATTTCCGACAAGGCGCTGGCGTAAGCGTTGTTCGGACACAGCGGTGGGTGGCCCGGTCACTCTTGCGGAGCGCACTCTGCCGCTGAGATAAGCATGGTTCGCAAGAGTGCCCGGGTGGCGAAGCCACAAGAGGCGCACGTTCGGGCCTGGCACCTCTCGTTGCTGCGCAACCCCGACGCTTTTCCGGCCATGCGAGAGAAGTGGCGGCCCCTGCTGCGGAAAAAGCGGCGGGGCCACCCGAGGACGCGGCCTCAAGGCCAGGCCTTAGCCCAACTCTTCCTCCACTTCCCGGCCGGCGGCCAGCGCGGCGTCGACGTCGCCCTGCGGGGCGAGCAGCGTCTTCAACCACGCCAGATAGTGCTCGAAGGCCGGGTGTGGCCATCGTACGCGTTCGTCTTGGGCTCGCTGCAGCAGGCCTTCCGCCCGATGCGTGCATCGTGAGACGGTGTCGAGCGGGATGACCATCGCGGCCGACTTGATCGTGTGCAGCGTGCGGGCGATTTCGCGGAACATCGCGTCGGTGCGGTCGCCGTCGACGGAGCGCTCGAACCAGGCGGCCAAGTCGGCAATGCGGCCGGAAAGCTCCTGCGCAAACGTCTGCCACAGATGCGGGTCGACACCGCTCGGTGGCGCCGGATCGTTAGGAGTCTCCGGTGTTGCCATCGTAGCCGGCGCGGGCGACGGTTCGGTTGTCGGCGTCGGATCGTCGGCGGGCGTCGGTTGAATCTCCTGAATCGCCGGTTGGGGCGTTGCTGTCGCAAAGGCGGCCGTATCCTCGACGAGCGCTTCGACCGCCGTCTCTTCAACCGCCGTCTCTTCAACCACTGCCACCGGGGCTTTCAGGGCATCTTCCGGCGGCTCCGTCTCGGTGCCGCCTTGCGCCCCGCCGGCCACTTGCCGCAGCGTCTCGGCGCGTTGCTCGCGCTGGGCCGTGGAGATCAACTCGTCGGCCAGGCGCACGACTTCGCTCAACTCAGGTTTGGAAACCTGGGCGTCGGCACCGACCGCTCGGCCCTTCTTGTGGTTATCGGGCGTGATCATCGAAGAATACAGCAGTACGGGAATGCGCTGCAATTCCGGCTGCGTCTTGATCTGCTTGGTCAGATGGAATCCGTCGACCTGCGGCATCTCCACGTCGGAGATCACCAGATCGCAGACGTCTTCGATCCGGCCGGTGGCTTTGAGTTGCCGCTGAATCCACTGCCAGGCCTCGTCGCCGTTGTCGAAGAACAGCAGTTGCGTGTAGCCGCTGGCCCGCAGCGTGTTGCCGATCGCCTCGCGGACGGTCGGCGAATCCTCGGCCAAGAGAATCTTCAGTTTCTCGCGTGGCAGGCCCAGCGGGTTGTCGACCGCGTCGGTGCGGAAGTACTGGTTGGTCACGTCGTCGATGATCATCTCGAAGTCCAACATTACGATCAGCCGCTCGTCGCAGCGGGCCAGCGCGGTGACCGGCGTTTGGGCCAACGCTTCGAGCCCGGGGACCGAGAGGATGTTCTCCCAACTCAGGCGATGGATCCGTTCGACGTCGTCGACCAGGAAGGCCGTCTGCTGCTGGTTGAAGTCGGTGAGGATCATCGTCGACTCGGGATTCTCGCGTTGCGACGCGATTCCCAGATGATCCAACAGCGAAACGCACGGGATCACGGCGTCGCGAAGTTTGAACACGCCGCGGATCGAGCCGTGGGCCCGGGGCAAGAAGGTGATCTCGGCCACCGGCAATACCTCGCGGACCTTGGCCACGTTGATGCCGAACGTGTAGTCGGCCACGTCGAAGACCAGCAGTTCCAGTTCGTTGGTGCCGCTCTCCAGCAGGATCTCTTTGTCCAGCAGGATGTTGCTCAGACTCGACATGGCGGATTTCCTCGTGAGGGTTGGTCGGACAGCCGGTCGCACGGCCGGCCACTGGGGACCGCAATTACCACATAGTCACCCATTGAGGTTATCGAATGCGTGGCCGACGCGGTCTGAGTAAGATCTCCGGCGCCAACATAATCGGATTGCATCGCAGAAGCCGAATGCCGGCGACCGTTTGCGTCGTGTCGGTGGTACGGCGTGTGACGGCGGTGCGGATTGCGAGAACTTGCAGGTGGCCGGAGGGCGCGGTCTAATGCCACATAGTAGTCATCTCGCTCCGCGAGATGTCACCGCGTCTCGCGGAGCGAGACGCCTACTATTACGATGCTCGATGTCCCCAACTCCCGAGGAAACACCCCATGCCCGGCCGCGCGTCGTCGATCCCGATCGTCCTCTTGCTGCTTTGTGTGTCGTCTGCCGCGGAAGACGGCTGGCCCCGTTTTCGAGGACCCAGCGGCGCCGGCTCCAGCGACGCCGCCGCCGTGCCGGTGACGTGGACCGAGCAAGACTACAACTGGAAGATCGAACTGCCCGGCATTGGACACGGCTCGCCGGTGCTCTACGGCGAGCGGATCTTCCTGACGTGCGCCGACGCCGAAACGGCCCAGCGCACGGTGCTCTGTCTCGACAAGACCGACGGGCGAACGCTCTGGCGGCGCGATTACGATTCGAAGACGTTTCGCCAACACCGCGACAACAGCTACGCCACGGCCACGCCGGCCGTCGACGCCGACGGTGTGGTGGTCACCTGGTCGACGCCCGAGGAGGTGGTTCTCTTGGCGCTCGATCCGGACGGCCGTCAAGTGTGGCGTCGCAACCTGGGGCCCTTCATCGGACCCCACGGCAGCGGCTCTTCGCCGATTATCGTCGACGATCTGGTGGTGTTGGCCAACGACCAGGAAGACTACGCGTTGTTGGCCAAGCTGATGGGCCGCCCGAACCCTAGCGGTCCGGCAGGCAAGAGCTTCCTGATCGCCGTGGACCGCAAGACCGGCAGGACCCGCTGGCAGATCCCGCGGCGCACGGCGTTGGCCGCCTATTCGACTCCCTGCGTTCGCCGCACTTCCGACGGCAAGGCGGAGTTGATCTTCACCAGCACGGCCCACGGCATCACGGCCGTCGATGCCGTCACGGGCAAGATCAACTGGGAACTCGACGATCCGTTCGAGGACCGCTGCGTCGGTTCGCCGGTGATCGCTGCCGGGCTGGTCGTCGCCGGATACGGACACGGCACCCGGGGCGTGCTCTGCGTGGCGGTTCGTCCCGGCTCGCGTGTGGAGGGCCGCAAACCGGCGGTGGCCTACGAAGTGCGCAAATCGGTCCCCTTGGTGCCCACGCCGCTGGCCGTCGGCGATCGGCTTTTCCTCTGGGCCGACGACGGCGTGGTCACGTGTCTCGACGCACCGACCGGCCGCGTGATCTGGCAGCAGCGGGCCGGCGGCTCGTTCTACGGCTCGCCGGTTCGCGTGGCAGGGCGCCTCTATTGCATCTCCCGCAACGGTGAGGTGGTCGTGTTGGCCGCAGCCGACGAGTTCAAGGTGCTCGGGCGCACGTCGCTGGGCGAGCCGAGCTACGCCACGCCGGCGGTCGCCGACGGAGTGGTATACTTGAGGACCCGCTCGCACTTGATCTCGCTGGGTGGCAAGACGCCCTGACGCCGTGTCGACGTAGTCGCCCTCCCGCACTTCTGACACCGCGAACTCTCGCCCACGCCCGATTCCTCCCTTGCCGTACACGTTTGCCCATCCCGCCGCCGTTCTGCTGCTGCCGAGGCTCTTCGGCCGGTACGTCGTCCCTTCGGCTCTGGTTGCCGGTTCGATGGCGCCGGACATTTCGATTGTCTTCTCACTGGGCATCCCGCGGGCACAGACGCACGGGCTGCTCGGCATCTTCTGGCTTTGCGTGCCGGTCGGCCTGGCCGGCCTGTGCGTCTTCCATCGGGCCGTCAAACGTCCGCTGATCCGGCTGCTGTCCGAGCCGATCCGCCGCCGCCTGGCCGAGTACGCCACGCCGCATTGGGTCTTTCCTCGATATCGCGTGTCGGCCGCACTGCTGTCGCTCGTTCTCGGCGCGCTGACCCACATCGCCTGGGACACGCTGGCCCACGATCACACGCCTGCGACCCGCGCCGTGCCGGCGCTGCGAACCACCGCCTTCACGCTGCTGGGGTATCCTGTGGCGACCTACGAGATCGTCCAGGTCGCCAGCACTTTGCTCGGGTTGGCCGCCCTATGCCTCTTCGCAGCCTGGTGGTTGCGGCGTCCGCGTCGCGTTTCGGCCGACGTGCCCACGCCGTCTCCGCTGCGGCGAAGATTGGCCGTCGTTTCGGTGCTATTATCGGTGCCCACCGTGGCCGGCCTTGTCGCCGGTGTAATCGGTACCGCCGAACGTACCGGCTTTGAAGTGCTCCGATCGTTCGCCGGCAACCTCGCCCGAGTGGGCGCGGCGACGTTTCTTGCGGCGGTGCTGGTGTTTGGGATGGTGTGTACGGTGATTGGGGAGAGTCGTGATGCCGGGGAATCTCCGCCAGATACTCCGCAATAGGCCAACCGACGGGCGGGGTGGCTGGAGTGGGCGGGGTGGCTGGAGTGGGCGGGGGGGCTGGGGTCGCGCGCAGCGAGCCCCCAGAGTGCATCGCGCTGACAGGCGGTCGGCCGCAAGGGGACGGGACTCTTCTTCCCAATCGAATGCAGAGGTGTCCCGTGCTTCCGAATCTTCCGTACAGGCCTGCTGGGGCCGTTGCGCTGAACGAAGAAGACTCCCGTCCCCTCCTAGCGCATAAACCCCGCCGAGGTCTCCAGCCAATTCCCGCAGCTACAGCCGCCGCCGGCTTCGGGGGAGAGGAGCATTCCGGCGGCGGGGATGGTGCTCAGCCAACAGCCGGGCCGCAGGCGATGGAACGCGGTGGTGCGGTTGGTTTCTTCGTTCCACATCGTGACGTTGCCGGCGCGGAAAAAGACGGCTTCGTCGCTCAGCGCATAGGTCCCGCAGCCGCCATCGGGCATCTTCTTCTCGTGTTGCTTGCCGTCGGCCAAGTCGAACACGTGCGGACGTACGAAAACGCGCCCGCCGGCAATCGCCGGCCGCGACATGTGCTTGCCGTGGTTGTCGCTGGGCCAATTGAACTCGGCCTGCCACGCCGGCTTGCCGTCGGCGGCGTCGAAGGCGTAGACGTGGTACTTCGTATCGGAGGAGACCAGCACCAGTTTGCCGTCGCTGTAGGCCAGGAAGAAGACGACGACCCCGTCGGCCACGTCTAGCGGCTGTTCCCAGAGCTCGCCGCTCTTGAGGTCCAGCGCCACGAGGAACTGATCCTGCCAGAAGTCGGCGCCGCCGAGGCGCCGCGTGGGCGCGGCAATGGCCTTATCGTTGCGGCATTCGACGAAGTAGATCCGCCCGTCGCCGATGGTGATCGTGGGATTGACGATCAGCCCGCCACGATACTCCCAGCGAAACCCACCCGTTTGCCCGTCCAGGGCGAAGAGGTTGTCGCTGCAGATCTTGTCGGTCACCGGTCCGCCGCGGGAATCGTACCATCCGGAGCCGGCCTTGCCCCAGAAGTTGGTCCAGGAAGTGCCCGCCTTGACCGCACTGCCGACGATCGCGTCGCCGTGCCGGGCGAGGTATCCCCAGTCGTACGTCCAGTCTTCGTTGGGGCCCGGGATTACGTCGTGTTGCCGGACGACCTCGCCGGCTGCGGCGTCGATCTGCCAGCACTTGCCGCCGATGGCCGCGAAGACGTGGCTTCGGTCGGCACACCAGTTGCCACAGTCCCGCGGCATGTTGAAGCGCATCAGCGGCGGGACCTCCAGCGACCAGAGGATCGAGCCGTTGCAAGCGTCGATGGCCACCATCCGCTGCAAGCCCTGCATGAAGAGCCGCCCGCCGGTCGACAGCGGCGAGGGTTTTCGGCCGTTGCGATCGGGTTGCGCCCGCGGACCGGGGCGGCCGATCCATTGCAGCTTCAGATCGTCGACCGTTTGGGCGCCGCCGAGCGACTCGCCGCCGTAGGCCGAGTTGTCGGCCCGGCCGTATTGATGCGACCAGACGCCTGCGCCGTCCAAGGGCGGCCGGGTCGCGCGGAGCCAATCGCCGTCGCTGTGAGTCGCGGCACCTGCCGATGCTCCCGCCGCCGCAAACGCGTCTTGCGCCGAACCTCGGCGGCAGATGCTCCCGCCGTCGGGACACGCCAAGCGGAACCACGCGTCTTGCCACGTCGCATCGGCCGGCGGCACCACCACGTTGGCGAAACCGTCGGGAAACGGAAGCTCCTCGAGCGATTCGACCCGATGGACCGTCACGCGGCTGCCGTAGACGCCCGCCCGATGCAACGCGTCGCGGGCCGACGTGATCGCCGCGTCGTCGGTGTCGGCTACGACCACCCGCAGGTCGCTCTGCCGAGTCAACTCGTAGGCCAAACGCCCCATGGCCACGTCGCCGATCAACAGGCAGATCCCCCGCCGGGCGCCGCACTGTGTGAGAATCCTCCTTGCCGCGGCACCGCACTCGGCCGGGTCGTCCTTCGGGTAGGCGTTCGGCCGCTCGGGCACGGCCGCCGGGCTGTAGTTGAAGAACGTGTCGCACTCGAACGGTGCGGTGGGTCGGGGTTGGCCGTCGACGGTCACCTGGATCACGTATTCGTACGGCGTGTCTCTGCGTAGGCCCTTCAGCACGGCCTCGTGTTGCTTCTTCGGCGCGGGATCTTCGATCGTCTGCACGTCGTCGCCAAAGCCGCATTCGAGAGACGTCGGCGACGGCTGGTGCGTCTGCCAACGCACCACGGCCGAATCCGGCCCGGTGAATTGCAGGCAGGGGCCAACCGCCAGCGTGGCCGTTTCCGGCTCCGGCAGAGGAGGAGGCGAGGAGATGTGTTTGGTTTCGTAGTGCTTCTGCACTTCCTCCGCTGAGAGCACGCGACGATAGACCCGCACTTCGTGGATCATCCCCGCCAGCCGGAAGTTCTCGTCCTGGTCGTGATAGGCCCCGATCTCGTAGAATGTTTTGGGCGGGTAGTTGATCGGCCCCTTTTGTTCGGCCGAGGTCGCCCGCAGCCGGCCGTCGACGTAGAGCTTCATTTCGGCCCCGTCGTAGGTCCCCACCACGTGGGCCCATGCACGGGGCTGGAAATCGGCATCGGCCGCCAGGTAGGTCAGCCGTCCGGGGCCCTCCTTGCCACACACGGCCAGGCTATAGCGGCTGTTGTTGTAGCCGAGGATCCAGCCGCGTTCGTAGCTGCCGTTGTCTTGCATGGCGCCGACGATTCCGCCCCAGGTCAGCGGACGGTCGACGCGGACCCAAGCTTCTGCGGTGATCTCGGTCTCCGGCAGCTTCGCCGTGTTGTGATCGTCGGTAACCAGTACGGTGTTCGACGTCCCGTCGGTCGCCAAGGCCTCGACGTCGTCGACCCGTGCCCGTTTGATCGTGCCGGCGATCCGTCCGTCGAGCGATCCGGCGAGATCCTTGACCGACGAGCCTTTGACCAGTTCGCCCTGAAAGACCCAGCGTCCCAGCAAGTCCTCGTCCTCGATCGGCTCGACGGGACGCAACGGCCCGAGGTCTTCGGCCTCTACGGCTTCGTTTCCAGCGGACGATGCATCGGCGGGCTCGACCGGCGGGACCTCCTTGCCCGGGCTAAAGCAATACACGGCCCCTTCGCCCGTGCCGACCAGCAACCGGCCGCCGGCCACGGCCAGTCCGTAGGCCTTGCCGCGCACTTCCGCTTCGCAGAGCAGCTTCCCATCGTCGGCGGAATAGGCAGCCACCAGATCGCGTCCACCGGCCAGCAGCGTGCGTCCGGCCATGATCAAGGCATACGGACACGCGCACGGCTGGCTCCAAAGAGTCTTCCGCGACGACCGCTCGACGGCCGTCAGGGCGTCGTCGGTCAACACGTAGGCCACGTCGCCGCAAACGACCATCTCGTTGCCACCGTTGACCACAGCGATCTTGGCCCGCGTCTTGGCGTCGCTGTCGGTGATCCAGCCGGCCTTGTTACCCGGCCCGTGCAGCACGTGGTCGTCGTGGGTGATCAGTGCAAAGCAGCCCCCGCCGCCTTGCAGGGCCCCGAGCGATTTGCCGTCGGCCCGATCGAAGACCAGCGGCGGGACGCGGCCCTGGGGCGAAAAGAGCTTGTCGGACGTTGCCAGCAGAGCGCCTTCCATGGTCGGCCCGGATTGACTTTGGACGTAGCGGCCCGGCCCGTCGGGTCTTCCCGTGGCGGCGTCGACCGCACACAGGTACGACTCCTTCCAGGGCAGCATGCCGGCGGCGAAGTAGGCCGTGCCGTCGGCCACCAGCACGCCCGTGCGACAGGGCCAGAGCGGGATCAGCCGGCCGTTGTGGACGATCTGCCGCCCGCCGGGCCGCCGACCGTCGGGCACTGGGCAGTGTTTCCAGATCAAAGTGCCGTTGGCCGCGTCGAGACAGTAGGCGTGGCCGTCGTCGGAGCCGAAGTAGAGTTTGCCGTCGGCCATGGCGGGGGCAATCCGCACCGGACCTTCCGTCGTGAACACCCAACGCACTCTCCCGGTTGCCGCATCCAGACAATAGACCGAATCGTCGGCCGACGAGCCGAAGTAGACAGCGTCGCCGACGGCGATCGGATGGAACACCGGATCGTAGTTCCGCATACCCCGCAGGCCTCGCAGCCCGGCGTAGGCGTCCCACTTGGCCGGTCCCGCCCAGGCCGGCTGGGGCGGGGCGGGGCTTTGCCAGACCCATTCTCGACGCAGTGACTTGGCGTCGAACGCTTCATCCGTGCGACCGCTGCGGCGGTTGTCGTGGCGGAACGCCGGCCAGTCGTCGGCCCGGGCAGACGCGATCGAAACGAGGGCAAGCAGGCACGCGGCAATTCGGCTCTGATGTGTCACGACGGCTCCTTGATGGGGATTGGTGTTTCCCCATACATATCATGGTGGTCCGCAGATCGCAACTCGAGATGGAGGCAGCAGCGCGAGACGCTGGCCACCGTCGACGCTTTTGCGGCTGCTGAAGAATGGGTGCCAAAGCCTCACAGATGCAGTGCTATCTGAGTGTCCCGGAAAAACACTGCTTCTGCGAAGCAGTGGCACACGCGGCTCTTGCGAGTTCTGCGCAGCGTTCCAACGTGTCAAAGGCGAACCACGAATCCTGCCAAAATGACAGGCCCACCAGGCACGTGTAACGTATGAGGTTTCCGAAGCGAGAGTGCGCAAGTCGTTGGGGGAAAACACCTAACGGTATGCCGCGCGGGTTTGGCACGCCCTTTGCGTTCATTTCAGCCAGTTGCGAAAACACCAACCACATCCCGCGGCGGCCCTGCCCGCTGCGAAAAAGTCTCTTCACAGAAGGAGGATCGTCATGGTCTTTCGCAGTCGAAGCATGCGCCATCCCGTTGGACAACTCCGCGATGAGATGGATCGTGTCTTCTCCGGCGTCTTCGGCCGGTGTGCCAACGAAGTCTGGCCGTCGGCCGACCGCGGGCAGCCGGCTTTGAACGTCTGGGAGAGCGACGACGCGCTTTGCGTGGAAGTCGAGTTGCCCGGCGTCGAAAGCGACCAGATCGACATCTCGGTCGCCGGCGGTGAACTGTCGCTTACGGTTCAGCGGCCCGAAGTGAAACAAGAGGGCGTGACCTATCACCGCCGCGAGCGACGCACCGGCTCGTTCAGCCGCACGTTGCGGCTGCCCGGCGACGTCGACCCCGCCCGTGTCGAGGCCGCCCGTGTCGAGGCCGCCCGTGTCGAGGCCGCCCGTGTCGAGGCCGCGCTGAACGACGGCGTGCTGAAGATCACGCTGCCGAAGGCGGAGAGCGCCAAGCCGCGGAAGATCGACGTCACGACCGGATCCTAGGTTGCCGGACGTTGCATCGCCACGAAAAACGCGATGAACACAAAGACTCTGATTCAATAGCGAGGAGGTTGAAGCCATGGTTACCGAGAATTGTGTTGCGAAGCCGTCGACCGACGAGGCCGAAGGTGTTCAGCGGACCGGATGCGGACGTTGTTACCGTCCGCAGGTCGATATCCTGGAGCAGGCCGATGAGTTGATCGTACTGGCCGACGTGCCCGGCGCGCATGCCGACACGATCGACGTGAAGTTCGAGGACGGCACGCTCTCGATCCACGCCGCCGTCGAGCCGCGCCAGGCTTGCGACCAGACGTATCTCCTACGGGAATACGGCGTGGGCGACTTCTACCGGACGTTCACGGTCAGCGAGGCGATCGACGCCTCGAAGATCACCGCCGACTACGCCGGCGGCGTAATCACGCTGCGTTTGCCGAAGACCGAGGCGACGAAGCCGCGGAAGATCGCCGTAGAAACCACGTAGGCACACGGTCAAATCGCCGAGTTTCGACAAGGACCTCGCCGGGCGGGCGGGCGGTCGCTCGCTCGGCGGTGGAACTTCTTGGCGCCGCCGAGTAGACTAAGGCCATTGGCCGGAGATTCCGCCGCTGAAGTTCCGTTGCCGAGGGTTCTTGTCTGGGGGCGTCCTCACCAGAAAGGTGATCATCATGCCGTGCCGTGGGGTTCGCGGGGCCACGACTGCCGAGCACAACAACGTAGAAGAGGTACTACGCTCCACCCGGCAGTTACTGGCGTTGATGATCCGCCAAAACGACATGCGGGAAGAGGACGTCGCCAGCGTGATCTTCAGTACGACCATGGATCTCAACGCGGAGTTTCCCGCATTGGCCGCGCGGCAGTTGGGCTGGTTGAACGTGGCTTTGATGTGCGTCCACGAGATGAACGTCCCCGGCTCGTTGCAACGTTGCATCCGCATTCTGGTCCACTGGAATACGGACAAGCCGGCCAAGGACATCGTTCACGTCTACATCAAGGAGGCCTCGCGCCTGCGGCCCGATCTGTGCAAACTGCCGCCGGTCGATTGGAACGAACTGGAAGGGTGGATCACCGACCATCTGAACCGCGAAGCCAAGTCGAGTTGGCAGAGTTGACGCCGTAGCGGGGCATTGACGCCATGACGGGACGGGGAGCCGGGGGTATCGCGATCGTATGGCCAATCGAGACAACCACTACGAGGCGGCCTTCGAGGAGTACCTGCGCAGCCGCTGTGTGCCCTATGTGGCCGTCGACGAAGCCCGCCGCAGCCTGCTGGGCAACGGGTCCTCGATCAAGTCGCTTGATTTCATTGTCTCTTCCTCCGGCGAGCCGACCTGGCTGGTCGACGTCAAGGGGCGGCGCTTCCCCAGCGGCGATCAGACCGCCCAATACTGGAAGAACTGGTCGCCGCGCGAGGATCTCGACAGCCTGGCACAATGGGAAGGGCTGTTTGGCGAGGGGTTCTGCGGGCTGTTTGTGTTCGCCTACGATATCCTGGGCGACCGTGCACCCCTGCCGGCGGAACAGCTTTTCGAGTTTCGCGGCCGGTTGTACGGATTCGTGGCCGTAACGCTTTCCGAGTACGCGACCTACGCCCGGCGCATCTCCCCAAGCTGGGACACGGTGGCCATGCCCACGGCCGACTTCCGCCGCTTGGCCCGCCCGATCGACGAACTGCTGGGCGCGGCGACCGGGGTGGCGGCCGGCGTGCAGGCTTGACAGGCTCCGCTTACTGTATAGTACACTAAGAACCCAACGGAGCCTCCCTATGGCCGGACTCTCGAAGATCTACCAGACCTCGCTGTCGCTGCTGACGGATCTGTATCAGATCACGATGGCCTACGGCTATTGGCGCCTGCGCCGCGCCGAGCGGGAGGCCGCGTTCCACCTGTTTTTCCGCAACAATCCGTTTCGTGGTGGATTCACGGTGGCCGCGGGCCTGGACTACGTGGTCGAGTTTCTGCGGCAGTTTCGGTTTCTGCCGGACGACGTCGACTATCTGGCCGAGCTGCAGGGCAACGACGGGCGTGCGCTGTTTCAGCGGGAGTTTCTCGACTACCTGGCCGCTTTGGAACTGCGGGTCGACGTCGACGCGATTCCGGAAGGAACCGTCGTCTTCCCGCACGAGCCGTTGGTGCGGGTCCGGGGGCCGCTGGTGCAGTGCCAACTGCTCGAAACGGCGCTGCTGAACATGCTCAACTTCCAGACGCTGATCGCCACCAAGGCAGCACGCGTCTGCGCGGCCACCGGCGGACAGCCGGTGCTGGAGTTCGGGCTGCGGCGCGCGCAGGGGATCGACGGCAGCCTGGCGGCCAGCCGGGCGGCCTACATCGGCGGTTGCGCGGCGACGTCGAACGTGTTGGCCGGCAAACTGTTCGGCGTTCCCGTCAAGGGCACGCACGCCCATAGTTGGGTGATGTCGTTCGACGAGGAGTTGGCGGCGTTCGAGGGCTACGCCCGGGCGATGCCCAACAACTGCGTGTTCCTCGTCGATACGTACGATACGCTCGAGGGGGTGCGCAACGCGATTCGCGCGGGCCGGAAGCTACGCGAGGACGGACACGAGATGGTCGGCATCCGTCTCGACTCGGGCGACCTGACCCGGTTGAGCATCGACGCTCGAAAGCTGCTCGACGAGGCCGGCTTCGAGAAGGCAGCCATCGTGGCCAGCAACGACCTGGATGAACACCTGATCGCCGATCTGAAACGCCAAGGGGCAACGATCGCCGTCTGGGGCGTCGGCACCCGGCTGGCCACCGCCTACGACCAGCCGGCGCTGGGCGGCGTCTACAAGCTCGGCGCGATGCAGTCGGAGGGCGGCCGCTGGCAGCCGAAGCTGAAACTCTCCGAACAGGCCGTCAAGACGTCGACGCCCGGCATCCTCCAGGTTCGCCGCTACCACGACGGATCGAAGGCCACGGCCGACATGATCTACAACGAGTTGCAGGGCCCCTCGGACGGCGAAGTGCTGGTCGATCCGCAGGATCCCGCCAGCCGCCGCCGGATGGCCGGCAGCGAGCACGCCGAGGATCTTCTGGTTCCCGTGGTCCGCCGGGGAGAAGCCGTCTACAAATCGCCGCCGCTGGAGGCCGTTCGCGATCGCGCGAGAGATCAGATGGCCTCATTCCAAGAGGGCGTATTGCGGCACGACGATCCCGAAGAGTACGCGGTCGGCCTGGATTTACGGCTCTACGAGCTGAAGGCCGAGTTGGTGCGTCAGGCGCGCGGCGGTACGAGTGCGTAGCGGGGCTGCGAGACATTTGTGGGCAGATTCGGAGTTTTTGCCACGAAGCGATGGTCTTTCGGATTCGGGGCGGCCCGGCGGCTCACACGCAAGTATTTATTTCACAGCGACTTACGTCGATAGGCAATCGCCCGCTGGCTCGCCCCCCATCGGTGCTGCCGGCAAAAAACGCGCCGGACCTGATCGCAACCCACTATCTACCAACGCGTTACGGCAATCGACCCGCCCGGCCGGCCGGTCAACAATGGGCGGGCCAACTTACGTCGCTGCGCCCCGCCATCCTGGCGACGCAACTCTCATGCGGTCAGCATGTTGCGCCGTCGCCTCGCCTTGCCAGATCGCCGTAAGTCGACGCCGCATGGGGTTGACACGCCAAAAACATCGTGTAATTGCGCCGCCGCATCGCGTTGTTGCCCGCCCCCGCCGCACTTCCTGACCGCCGTTTCCGTCAGGCGCCATCCGACGAGCCCCAGCGACGTCAGTAGATTCGTGGCCCGAGCAATATGAGGCCAATCACCCCGATCAGAACGGCCATTGCCGTGCAAAGAGCGACAAACGCGGCAAACTCGACGAACCATGCCAATACCGGATGCCTCTGGCGATACTCCCGGGAAGG
The DNA here is from genome assembly GCA_964472545.1 of uncultured Planctomycetaceae bacterium. GTDB lineage: Bacteria > Planctomycetota > Planctomycetia > Pirellulales > Thermoguttaceae > CAYYNP01. The sequence goes on from CAYYNP010000149.1 coordinate 21,464, forward strand.
AACCTCGATCACCACGCGCTCCATCGCCTCAATCACTGCTCTTCCCGCGGTCAGCACGAGAACCCACGGCAGCCACCAACGCGACGGCCGACGTTTCACGATTCTCACCCGGAACCGCTCCTTCCCAGTTCGACGGGCCCAGTTCGACGGGCCCAGTTCGACGGGGATCGATCACCTTCTTTTCTCCGGATAGGCGGAACGCCGTCTTCGCCATGCAAGACCGGAGAATGCAGATACCCCGCATGCCAACAGCAATGGGCTGCCGGGCTCGGGAATTGGAGTCGCGGTAAGAGAGACGGCATCAACATTGACCTGTGCGGGTCCCGCCACTCGCCAAATCTCGATTCTCAGCGGCTCGCCGATTGCCGGGTGGTCGCTGGCGACAGTCGCCGTAGCGGTGTCGTGAATCCAATCGTTGGAGACAGTCCCGGCGGCGTTGGCGACGATCCATCCGCCGGCGACCAGACGCATGCTGTATCCCGTCGGTCCTTCCGTATCAATACGATCACCAAACCACGCCGACAGCGTGTACTCCGTATCTCCCGTCAAAGGTTCCGTTAGATTCTGAAAGATGCTCTCGCCCGGAATCGCGATGAAGGCAACGTTCTTTCCGTCGGGGATGGGTGTATCGAGATCGGGCTCTTGATCGCTCGCCCCCGGGTATTGTGCGTCCGACGGATTGAAGACACCTTCGACACGCGCGTGACTCCAGGACGGAATATCAAAGGAGACGTTAACGTTTTGAACAACGTGATCCTCGATCGCCGGGTCCTCAAACGAAGGATTGCCGATCGGGATACTATAGCTGGTCGAAGCAACAGAGGCTGCCATCACCGGCGCGCCGACCGCCGAAACGCCGACCGCCGCGATCATCGCCGACCTAAACATGTCAAGGCGTTTGCGCAGCAAACCCCGTCTTCGTCTTGCGAAAGCCAGCAGTGTAATCGCTGCACCCAGCAAGAGGGCGGTGGTGCCGGGTTCCGGCACGACCGTCACCGACACGATCACGTTGTCCAGCCCCCAGCTTTCGTCCTCAAGACTGTATAGATTCGAGCCGACGAAACTGAGAGCCAGTGAATCGTCGCTATGTGCGAAAGTATATTCCACGTGGTATACGGAATCCATTGGCACATTCCCTGTCGGGTCGGTTGGTGTTGGATCAAGATAGTATTCATAGCCCAACGAGTTTATCTCCGTTGCTCCCATCCGGGGCAGGTTATCGTCAGGAAAACCGTCAGGAAACGACTGACCCCACGGTCGAGAGGAGGGGTGGTCGTTGCTGAAAGTCGTGTCAAGCAGTGTCGGGCCGCCCCCCACACTCAAAGCCCAGCGATCCGGCCCGTGTGCTGGATTGGCGTCATAGTTACCGTCCCACGACTGGATGATGAACAAGTCGAAAGACAGACCAAGCTCTGTGTGAGCCGGCAACCCTGCGAGATTCAGCGACACGGTATGGTTGGCAAACCTTCCAAGAAACCTCCTGGTCCCAGTCGGCGTTGTGCTGATCTCGTCCGCGGCCCACTCGGGACCGACGCCTAGCTCAAAGTCATTGGAGTAGACAACGCTTGAGGCTTTCGCCTCCCCCACCCCCGCCAACACAATCCCCACAGCGACAAGAGCAGCCGTTCGTCTCTTCCTTCTCCGGAATACCGCCAGCAGGCCTACGCCGGCTATAGCCAGCAGGCATAGGCAACTCGGTTCCGGCACTGCCGCCAGGTAGTGTGCTTGGATTCTCTCGGGAGTCAGCGATGTGCCGTAGATGGCGACTTCGTCAAGAGTTCCCCAAAACTCCTCTCGTGGAGGGCGGGAGATAGCGTTTCTGCCGAAAGTCAACCGTTTGACACTTCGGTTGGCGGGGTTCGAGGCCGCAACCGTCTGGAAGAACGAGCCGTTGACGAAGAAACTGACGTCGTTGTCCGAGTCGAACACAGCTACCACGTGGTGCCACTCCAAGCTGGTAAACACTCCGGGATTCGAGAAGTAGTCTTTCACTCCAAACGCAGTGAAGAGCAATCCCGTCCCGTCCATGCCCAGTCGGATTCCGCCCGGGCCCTCGTCGAAGGTGCGATTGGAGAGGAAGGTCTGCCTTCCGCTGGTCTCACCGGGCCTCACCCAAACTTCCACGGTGAATTCATTGGCCAGTTGGTTAATGTCTTGATGTACGCCAATGTCCACGTATCCCGCTTCGCCCATAACCCACACGGCCTGTTTTGTTTCAACGGGTTTGGCACAAAACCGTGGTCCAGCTAAGCAACAGTC